>NZ_JAOQNH010000003.1:1062500-1170000 GCF_025961205.1 Azospirillum fermentarium | reverse complement strand
CCCGCGGGGTGGAGCAGCCCGGTAGCTCGTCAGGCTCATAACCTGAAGGTCGTCGGTTCAAATCCGGCCCCCGCATCCAAACATTAAGCCGCTGATTTCCAAAAGAAATCAGCGGCTTTTTGCTGTCCGGACCACCCCGCTCCAGACCGCTTCCGGAATCACATCGGAATCATTCGGGCGGTTCCAGCCCGGAAGAGCCACCATGTACCAAATCCACCCCAATGTCCGCACCACCCCGGCCGTGCGCGCCGCCATTGCCTTGTCCAACGAACCCACGGGTGTGCTGGCCAACCGCTACGGCGTGAGCGGCGAGACCATCCGCAAATGGCGCAAGCGTGGAGTGGACGATTGCCAGGACCACTCCGCCCGGCCCAGGCAACTGCGGTAGCGAGCCTCGGAGGCCCGTCAACCCTGGCCCTGACGGGCCACCGCCACGGGCGGCGTTGGGGTTGACAGGCCTCAGCCCGCCGGGTTCTTTAGGCTGTCCATGGCTGCGCCGGACGGGTCTGCGTCAGCTGGACCACAGCTCCCCGACGGCGCCAATCGCCGCTCGAACCAGGGGCCATACTCAGCAATGGCCCAACAGCTCAAATCCCAGCAACGTTCCGCAACCCGACAAGTCGGGTGAGGCTGCCATAATACAGCCGGAAACGCTAATAAAACCTATGATTATTATTGATGGAAATAAGTTAGAAGAGAAGATTTTTGCATCTTATCCGATTGTATAGTCAATAATACGAGAAAAAGCCGCGAAAGAAATGAAATAAACGAAAGAAATGAAAGTTTTTATTTATGGTATTTGATTGATTGGCGGTGCATTCCTGATTATTATTATGTGGCTATCCCGTGATATCAAACCCCGATTGGGGGGTGATGCTTCGGTGTTCGGGAAAAGGTGCTCTCATCACCGAATGGACAAGTCATGTCTCCGCCCGCCGCCCAAGGCGGGCGGAGGAATCAACGCTGCCGCCATGCGATGGCGGCTGGCGGAGGCCGGGTTTTGCGGAAAGGTGCACGAGCGATGGGTGTAGGAATGTTCCGGGCGATTTTGCTTTCGACGGTCGCCATGCTGCCCGTGACCACGGGCCTGGCCCAGGCGCAGACCCCCGTGTTGCCGGCGCAGGGCGCCTTCGTCGCCGGGGCAGGCAGCATCGGCCAGTCCGGTGCGGTGATGACCATCGACCAGACGACGGCGCGCGGCGTGGTCAACTGGCGGGACTTCTCCATCGGGCAGGGCGGCACGGTCCAGGTCAACAACGGCAGCGGCGCCACGCTGAACCGGGTGACCGGGGGCAACCTGTCGCAAATCCTCGGCACGCTGAAGGCCACCGGTTCCCTGTATCTGGTCAACCCGCAGGGCGTGGTGATCGGCGAGAGCGGCGTGGTGGTGACCGGCGGCAGCTTCGTCGCGTCCACGCTCGACGTGCTGAACGAGCATTTCATGGCTGGCGGCAGCCTGCTGTTCAGGGGGGAGAGCGGCGGCAGCGTCACCAATCTGGGCAAGATCAGCGCTGCGGGCGGCGACGTGGTGCTGATCGCCCGCACGGTGGTCAACAAGGGGCAGATCAGCGCGCCCAGGGGAACAGCGGCGCTGGCATCGGGCACCGAGGTGCTGCTGAGCGAGGGCGGCGCCGACGGCGAGCGCGTGCTGGTGCGGGTCGGCACCACTGATGGTGCCGTGGAGACCTCGGGCCTGGTCGAGGCGGCGACGGCGGAGCTGAAGGCGGCGGGCGGCAACGTCTACGCGCTGGCCGGCAACAACGGCGGGCTGATCCGGGCGACAGGCGTGGAAACGCGCGGCGGCCGGGTGGTGCTGTCGGCAACGGGCGGCCATGTCAGCACCGCCGGCACGGTGGAGGCGAAGACCGCCGTCGGCGACGGGGGCCGTATCGACGTTGCCGCACCCGACGGCGTGGTGATGCACACCGGCACGCTGTCGGCGTCGGGCAGCCGCGGCGGCGCGGTGACGGTGCGGGGCAGCCGCGTGTCGAACCAGGGCCGGGTGTCGGCTGACGGCACCGCCGGGGCTGGTGGCACGGTGGCGGTCGAATTCGGCAAGGGCTACATCGCCCCGTCCAAGTCCACGCTGTCGGCGCGGGGCACGACCCGCGGCGGTGCGGTGTCGGTCACCGGAACCCAGGCGGAGTCCACCCTGTTCTCGTCTGGCCGGCACGACGTGACGGGCGGGCAGGCCGGCGGTTCGGCCGATCTGTTCGCCGCGGCGATCACGCTGGTGGATGCCGCGGTGGATGCATCGGGCGGGGCCGGGGGCGGGTCGATCCGTATCGGCGGCGATTACCAGGGCTCGGGCCTCATGCTGAAGGCGGCAACGACGCGGGTCAGCCCGACGACGGCGCTGCGGGCCGACGCGACGGGGGCGGCGGGCGACGGCGGGCGGATCATCGTGTGGTCGGAAGGCGCCACCGATTATTACGGCAGCGCCTCGGCCCGCGCCGGGGCACGGGGGGGCAACGGCGGGCTGATCGAGGTGTCGTCCCGTGACACGCTGACCTTCGCCGGCACGGGCGATGCCTCCGCGCCGTCCGGCGCCGCCGGCTCCCTGCTGCTCGATCCCAAGAACATCGTCATCAGCACCAGCGCCCCCGGCCCGGCGCAAAGCGAGTTCGTGGATCCCAACGCCGCCGCCGGCAACGGCTTCGGCACGAAAATGGTGGTGCTGGCCAACGGCAACGTCATCGTCACCGCCCCCGGCGACGATTTCGTCGCCAGCAATGCCGGGGCGGTCTATCTCTACGATGGGCTGACCGGCGCCCTCATCAGCACCCTGCACGGTGCCGCCGCAGCCGACGGCCTGGGCAGCACCGGCATGATGATCACCAAGCTTCCCAGCGGCAACTTTCTTCTGAACAACTATTCCTGGAAGAACGGCACCGCCAGCTCGGCGGGGGCGGTCACCTGGGGCAGCGGCGTCAGCGGGGTGTCCGGCATCCTTTCCGCCGCCAACAGTCTGGTCGGCACCTCCGCCGGGGACATGGTGGGCTACAGCGTGACCCAGCTTGCCGGCAACGGCAACTACCTCGTGTCGTCATACACGTGGACCAACGGCACGGCAGCCTCGGCGGGGGCGGTCACCTGGGGCAGCGGCACGGCGGGTGTTTCCGGCATCGTGTCGCCCACCAACAGCCTTGTCGGCTCCTCTGCGGGAGACATGGTCGGGCTCTCGACGGATAACAAGACGTTGAGTTCCGGCAATTATCTGGTGCTGAGCCGCTTCTGGACCAACGGCACGGCGGCCACGGCGGGAGCGATCACCTGGGGCGACGGCACGGCGGGTGTTTCCGGCATCGTGTCGCCCACCAACAGCCTTGTCGGCTCGTCCGCCGGGGACGGGTCCAGTGTGGATTTCAGCGCGCTCGGCAATGGGAATTATGTGGTCACCCTGACGAACTGGTCGTACGGCACGGCGGCCTCGGCGGGGGCTGCGGTCTGGATCAACGGTACGGCCCCCGCCGCCGGCGTCATTTCCCCCACCAACAGCCTGGTCGGGACATCGGAGTTCGATCGGATCGGCGCCTATATCAAGACGCTCGGCAACGGCAACTATCTGGCCTATTCGGCGGCATGGACCAACGGCACGGCGGTCTCGGCGGGGGCGGTCACCTGGGGCAGCGGCACGGCGGGTGTCGCCGGCATCGTGTCGGCCAGCAACAGCCTGATCGGCTCCTCGTCCAACGATCAGGTCGGGATCAACATCGTCACCTTGACCAACGGCAATTACGTGGTCAGCTCGACGAGCTGGAGCGACGGTGCGGCCACCAAGGTGGGTGCGGTGACCTGGGGCAGCGGGACGGCGGGTGTCGCCGGCCTCATCACCGCCAGCAACAGCCTGATCGGCTCCACGGCCAACGATGAGGTGGGCTGGAGCATCGTCACGTCGGTGACCAACGGCAACTACCTCGTCTATTCCCGGAGCTGGAACAACGGGGCGGCCACGTCGGCGGGGGCCATCACCTGGGGCAGCGGAACGGGTGGTGTCACCGGCATCGTCTCTCCCACCAACAGTCTGGTCGGAACGTCGGCGTCCGAACTGCCCATGGTGACGTTCACCGCCCTTCCGAGCGGAAATTACCTGGTGAGTCACTATTCCTGGGCCAACGGCACGGCGACGAGCGCCGGGTTCGTGTTCTGGGGCCGCGGGGACGGGGTGGGGCTGGCGGGGCCGGTCACGTCCGCCAACAGTCTGGTCGGCACCACCCCCGGCGACCGGATCGGCAACCTGATCCAGGTGCTGGACGACGGGAACTACATCGTCCGGTCCACCAACTGGATGAACGGCACGGCGGCCTCGGCTGGGGCCATGACCTGGGGCAACGGCACCAGCGGGCGCACCGGCTTCATCACCGCCGGCAACAGCCTTGTCGGTTCCTCCACCGGCGACAGGGTGGGGAGCAATGCCGCTGTGGTGCTGTCCGGCGGTGCCTATGTGATCGCCGCGACCGACTGGTCGAACGGCTCGGTGGCTTCCGCGGGGGCGGTGACCTGGATCTCCGGCGCGGCGGGTCTGACCGGCACCATCTCGACCGCCAACAGTCTGGTCGGCACCGCCGCCGGCGATTCCGTGGGCACCAACATCATCACGCTGGCCAATGGCAATTATCTGGTGTCGTCCTATAAATGGAGCAACGGCACGGCGGCCACGGCAGGGGCGTTGACCTGGGCCAGCGGCACGGCGGTCCTGACAGGCGTGGTGTCGCACACCAACAGCCTGATCGGGTCGTCCACCAACGACCAGATCGGCGTCCTCGCGTCGGTCAAGACGCTCGCCAACGGCGATTATCTGGTGATGTCCAGCCGATGGGCCAACGGCACGGCGGCGTCGGCGGGGGCCGTCACCTGGGGCAGCGGCACGGCCGGCGTGTCGGGCGTCGTTTCCGTCAGCAACAGCCTCATCGGCTCCTCCGCCAACGACAAGATCGGCGCGACGTTCACGGCGCTCACCAACGGCAGCTATCTGGTGTCGTCCGGCGCGTGGGTGAACGGCACGGCGGTTTCCGCGGGGGCGGCGACCTGGATCAGCGGTACCGCCGCCGTGACCGGCATCGTGTCCGCCGCCAACAGCCTCGTCGGCTCCTCCACCAACGACCGGGTTGGCGGTTCGATCACGACGCTGACCAACGGCGGCTATCTGGTCACCGCGTTCGGGTGGATGAACGGTACGGTCACGTCGGCGGGGGCGGTGACCTGGGGCAGCGGGACGGCGGCCATCACCGGGGTCGTTTCCGCCGCCAACAGCCTGGTCGGCACATCCGTCAACGACCGGGTCGGCTCGATGACCACGGTGCTCGCCAACGGCAGCTATCTGCTGACGACGGCCGGGTGGTCGAACGGCACGGCGACGTCGGCGGGGGCCATCACCTGGGGCAGCGGCACCGCACCCCTGACCGGCGCCGTCTCCGCCGCCAACAGCCTCGTGGGGGGGACGGCCAACGATAAGGTCGGCAACGTCACCGTGCTCGCCGACGGCAGCTATGTGGTGATTTCAAGCTCCTGGCAGAGCGGCACGGCGACGTCGGCGGGGGCCATCACCTGGGGCAGCGGTACCGCACCCCTCACCGGGGTCGTCTCCGCCGCCAACAGCCTGGTCGGCTCCTCTGCCAACGCCAGGGTCGGCTCGACCTACAGCTATGCCACGTCCGGCGTGTTGATCGCCGCCGCGGCCAGCGAGGGTATCGGCGGACGGGTGACCGTCGGGCTTCCGCTGTCGCTGGTGACCTATGCCATGCGGCCCAGCCAGACGGTCACCATGCATCCGGGTGCCCTGACCGCGGTGCTGAACACCGGCACGGCGCTGACGCTGCAGGCCAGCAACGACATCACGGTGGACAGCGCGGTCACGGTGAACAACCCCTCGGGCAATGGTGGGGCGCTGACGCTCCAGGCCGGCCGCTCGATCCTGCTCAATGCCGGCATCACCACCGACAATGGCGCCCTGACCCTGATCGCCAACGATCTGGCGGCCAACGGCGTGGTCGATGCGCACCGCGACGTGGGCGACGCCGTGATCGCCATGGCCACCGGAACGGCGATCAATGCCGGCACCGGGGACGTGACCATCGAGCTGCGGCCCGGCACCGGCAACACCAACCGGGGCGCCGGCGCCATCACCATCGGCGGGCTGACCGCCGGCACGGCCAGCATCCTCAACCTCGGCGCGTCCACCGGCAACGACATCATCGTCAACGGCACCGTGTCGGTGTCGGGCACCGGCGATGCGCTGGTGATGGCCGCCGACACCGGCGTCTTCACCAACAACGCCGGCGCCTCGGCGCTCAGTGCCGCCAACGGGCGTTTCCTGGTCTATTCCTCCGACAGCACCACCACCACGGTGGGCGGGCTCAACGTAGGCGGTGTTTCCAACAAGACGTACGCCAATTACGCCCCCGGATCGGTCACCGAAACCGGCAGCCAGATCATCTACGCCAATCAGGCGCCTCCTCCGCCGCCACCGCCTCCTCCTCCTCCTCCTCCTCCTCCTCCTCCTCCTCCGCCACCGCCGCCTCCTCCTCCGCCACCACCACCGCCCCCTCCGCCCACCGTCGATCCTCCGGTGACGCCCCCGGTCGTTCAGCCGCCGGTAACGCCGCCGGTGACCGAGCCTCCGATTGTTAACCCTCCGGTGACGCCCCCTGTCGTCCAGCCGCCGGTAACGCCGCCGGTGACCGAACCTCCGGTCATCGAACCTCCGGTGACGCCGCCGGTCGTTAATCCCCCGTTGACCGAGCCTCCGGTCGTGCCTCCTGTGGTGACGCCTCCGGTTGTCGAGACCCCGATGCCGCCTGCGGTATTGCCCCCGGCACCGCCCCCGGTCGTGAGACTGCCGACGGCGACGGTCATCGGTGGCACAGCAGCCATTGGCACGTCCGCCCCCGCCACCATCAACGGCGGCGTGACGGTCGCTCCGGTGACCGCGCTGGTGAACGCCGGACCGTCCGCCCCCGCCGCGGCGGCACCGGCCCCCGGCGGCACCGCGTCCGTGGCCGTCACCACGACGGCGACCGCCAGCGTGGCGCCGCCCCCGCGGTCCTCCGGTTCCGGCGTGCGCGACGGGGACGGGATCGTCACCGTGCAGGTGTCGGTGGCGGCCTCCGCCCCCGCCCCCGGCGGCAACCCGCCGCCCGCTCCCTCGGGCCGGGTCGAGGCATCGGTCAGCGCCGGCGGCTTCCAGGTCGTCTACAGCCAGCCCGCCGCCAACGCCGTGACCGGCGGCGGCACCGCCCGCACCGAGGGCGAGAGTGGCGGGGGGGCCATGGCCGGCGCCTCCAGCTTCTCCACCTTCCGTGCCGAAGAGCAGCCTGCCGTCACGATCGTCGCCGACGGCAACGCCTCCTCCACCTCTGGGCAAGCCGCCGTGGAGAAGAAAGACCAATGATCCGCGCGTTTTCTCCGAAGCCGGCGTCCGCCGCCTCCGTCCTGGCCCTGACCCTTGCCCTGGCCGCCGCCCCGGCGGCGGCCCAGGACTGGGAGCGGGTGGCGCCCAAACAGCCCCCTGCCAACCCGCCGGCCGCGGCGCCCGCCCTGCCGCCGCCGGCCCCGGCTCTACCGCCCGGTGATCAGGTCATCACGCCCGCGCTGAAGGGGCTGCTCTTCGTTCCCGACGGTGCCGCGGTCAAACACGGCGGTATCGACGCGCGGGGCGTGGCCGCCGCCGGGCTCGACCTGCCCGACGAACCGGCCTTCCGCGCGCTGCTGGAACCTTATCTCGGCAAACCGCTGACCTTCGACGGGCTGAACGCCATCAGCCGCGCCACCGTCCTGTGGTTCCGCGAGCACGACCGTCCGCTGGTCGATGTGGTCGTGCCCGAGCAGGACGTCACCAACGGCAGCCTCCAGATCATCGTCGTCGCGTTCCGCGTCGGGTCGGTCACCGCCGAAGGCAACCGGTGGTTCAGCGACGGGCTGCTGCTGTCCCAGGTCCGCGCCAGACCCGGCGGCCTCATCAGCGGCAGCGCCATGCTGGAGGACGTCGAGTGGCTGAACCGCAACCCCTTCCGCCACACCGACCTTGTTTACCAGCGCGGCACGGAGCCCGGCACCAGCGACATCGTGCTGCGCACCGCCGACCGCTTCCCCGTGCGCGTCTTCGGCGGCTACGAGAACACCGGCACCGCCGCCACGGGCCGTGACCGGCTGTTTGCCGGCATCAACTGGGGCAACGCGTTCTGGGCCGACCAGCAGATCTCCTACCAGATCTCGGTCAGCCCCGACGCGCTGGACCCGTCCTTGCGCGGTGCGAACGGCGGGGCGCGCTCGCTGACCCACGCGGCAAGCTGGCAGATCCCGCTGCCCTGGCGCCACACGCTGACGCTTTTCGGCAGCCACACCACCACCCGGCCCGACCTGGGGGCCGATTTCGCTCAGGTGGGCCGTTCTGCCCAGCTCTCGGCGCGCTACGCGGTGCCGCTGCCCACGCTGGCGTTCGGCGCCGGCACGCTGCGCCAGGGGGTGCAGGTGGGGGCGGACTGGAAGCGCTCCAACAACAACCTGGATTTCGGCGGCACCTCGGTGTTCCGCAGCAGCACCGACATCGCCCAGGCGGTGGTGGCCTATGATGCTTCGCTGGCCGACGCCTGGGGGGCGACGGGCATCAGCGCCAGCCTGTTCCACAGCCCCGGCGGGATGGGCGCCCACAACCGCGACGCGGTGTTCGCCACCAGCCGGACCGGGGCGCCGGCGCGCTATACCTATGCCCGCATCGGGGCGGACCGGGTGACCCGGCTGCCGGAGGATTTTTCCTGGCTGGTGCGGGCGCAGGCGCAGGTGTCGAGCGCCAATCTCCTGTCGTCGGAACAGCTCAGCCTGGGCGGCAACGCCAGCGTGCGGGGCTATGCGGAATCGGAGGTGCTGGGGGACCGGGGCGTGCTGCTGTCCACCGAGCTGCGCACGCCCGAGGTGGGCCTGGCGCGCCTGTTCGGCGGGCGGGGGCTGGAGGATACTCTGCAGGGGCTGGTCTTCGTCGATTACGGCGTGGCCGGGCCGCGCCATCCCATGGCCGGCGAGAACCGGCGCACCGTGGTGACCAGCGTTGGGCCGGGGCTGCGCTACAGCCTGCCGCCCTACCTGACGCTGAAGCTCGACTGGGGCTTCCAGTTGCGCGGCACCAACAGCGGCGAGGACCGTTTCGGACGGCCCCACATCGCCCTTTCCGTGGCCTACTGACGGGCCCGCGGCGGTCTTGCCCGCGGTGATCCTGATGGTATCGTTGACCGGGAAATCACGGCAGAGAGCGCAGGGGCGCGTGATGAACGGTACGGTATGGCGGGGGATGGCGCATGGTGCCCGCCGGGTGGCGAGGGCGGCGGGGCCGCTGCCGTTCGTCCTGGCGGTGCTGCTCCTGCTGACCGCCGGGGTGGTGAGGGCGGACCCCATCCTGATCGATGGGAGCGGGCGGGTGGAGCTGGCGTTCGACGGGGTGCTGAACGATACCGGCTCCCGCCGGACCGCCGCCGACCTCCGCCACGATCCCGCGGCCTTCGCCGCCTCCGCCCCCTGGCCGGGCCGCATCAGCCTGGGCTTCACGCCCGACGCGGTGTGGCTGCGGTCCGAGATCGTCGTCCTGCCGGCTGCCGCCGGGCGCTACGTCCTGATGCTGGATGTCCCGAATTTCGAGCGGCTGGAGGTTTGGGGGTCGTGGGCGGAGGCGCCGGTCGCCGCCATGGGCGACGATGCTGCCGTGGAGCCCCTGCGGGCGTGGCGGCATGCAGCGGCCCTCGACCTGCCGGCGGGCCGGCATACGCTGTGGTTCCGCGCCGTGACCAGCGGCCCGATCGCGGTGCCGCTCGCCCTGTGGCGCCCGGACGCCCTGGCGGTTGCCGAGCAGCCCGAGATCTTTGCCCACACGGTGCTGACGGCCGCCGCCGCCCTGCTCGGGGTGGGGGCGCTGCTGCTGGCGGCGGTGATCCCCAATCTGGCGATGGCGCTGTACGCCGGTTCGGCGCTGGCGTCCACCGGCCATATCATGGCGATGAACGGGCTGGACAAGCTGATGTGGGGCGGGCACCTGCCCATCGGCACCAACAACCCCTTCGTCTGGCTGGCCGGCTCGGGGGTGTTCGGGATCGCCTTCCTGTTTTCCGTGCTGCCGCTGCGCCGTCATGGCCGGTGGGTGCTGCCGGTGGTGGGGGTGCCGGTGGTCCTCGGCCTCGTGCTGCTGGTGGTCTATACGCTTTTTCTGCCCGATGGGGACTACACGCTCAACCTGCTCGGCCCCCGCAATCTGGCGCTGCTGATCCTGGCGGCCGGCGTGGTGGCGAGCGTGCAGTCCCGGCTGATGGGCTACCGGCCGGCGGGCTACATGGTTCTGGGCTGGCTGGCGCTGGTGGCCGGCAACGTGGTGGCGGCGCTGCGCAACGCCGGCGTGCTGCCGTTCACCGGGCTCACCTATTTCCTGCCGGTCTATGCGCCCATTGTGGAGATGCTGTTCTTCGCCGCGATGCTGGCGGCGCAGCTCCGCCTGCTGCGGGTCGAAAAGGACGAGGCGCAGCGGGCGCTGGTCGTCGCGCTCCGCCGCAACGAAGAGGAACTGGCCGAGCGGGTGGCGGCCCGGACGGCGGACCTGGACCGGGCCAACGCCCTGTTGAGCGCCCGTGAGGCGCAGCTCCGCCTGATCCTGGAGGCGGCGCCGATGCCGATCGTCGTGTTCCAGGCGGCCTGCGGGTCTCCGCTCTACACCAACCGCCGGATGCGGGATCTGCTGGCCGGCGGCGGCGAGACCGGCGCCGTGCCGGACATCCGCAGCATCTATCAGACCCCGGACGACGGCGACCGGCTGGCCGCCGCGCTGGAACGCGACGGCTTCGTCGAAAACGCCGAGGTGGCGATGCGCGACGGCGCCGGCAACCATTTCTGGGCGCTGGCGTCGATGGTCGCCATCGATTACCGCGGCCAGCCGGCATCGCTGCTGGCCATCAACGACATCAGCCGGCGCCGGCAGCTCGAACAGGAGCTGGTCAAGGCCAAGGAGATGGCGGAGGCCGCCGCCGGGCTGGAGCGGGCGGCGCGCGATGCGCAGCGCCAGTTCCTGGCCATGATCAGCCATGAGTTCCGCACCCCGCTGGCGGTCATCAGCACGGCGGTGCAGTACCTGCAGCGCAAGGCGGAGGCGGACCCGGCCAGCGAACCGCGGCTGTCCCGGATCCGGCGGGCGGTCGGCCACATGAACGGCATGATCGACGCCTGCCTGCTTGACGACCGGATCGAGGGGGCGGGCCTGCTGCTGCGCACCAGCCTGTTCGATCCGGCCGTGCTGGTGCGCCGGATCGCCGACGCCGCCCAGTCCGGGGCTCCCCAGCATGTCTTTTCCCTGACCGTCACCGGCGAGGCCCTGGCGGCGGCGGGGGACGAACAGCTTCTGGGCATGGCGCTGTCCAACCTGATGGAGAACGCGGTCAAGTATTCGCCGCCGGGCAGCATCGTCGAGGTCACGCTGAAACGAAGCGGGAACGACGTGGCGGTCGCGGTCGCCGACCGGGGGCAGGGCATCCCGGCCGAGGAGGCGGGCCGTATCTTCGAGAAATATTACCGCTGCGGCAACGTGGGGCGGGTGCCGGGCGCCGGGCTGGGGCTTTACCTGACCCGCCACATCGTGACGGCCCATGGGGGCACGGCCGGGGTCAGGAACAGGCCGGACGGCGGCGCCGTGTTCACCATCCGCCTGCCGTTGCAGAGCACGACCGACGGGGACTACCGTGCCGCCCCCGTCCCGGAAACCGGGCCGGACGGGCCGGCCTGGAACGGTGCGGCATGACGGACGGAAAGGGCGGAACGATGACCATGGCGCCGGATGTGCTTGTCGTGGAGGATCACGCGGACCTGTGCGAGGAGATTGTCTCCTACCTTCAGGCCTGCGGCATGACGGTGCGGGCCGCCGAGAACGGCCGCACGATGGACGAGGCGCTGGCGGTGCGGCAGCCCGATGTGATCCTGCTCGACCTGGGACTGCCGGAGGAAGACGGCGTGCTGATCGCCCGGCGGCTGATGGCCGCCGGCAGGACCGGCATCATCATCATCACCGCCCGTGGCCGGGTCGAGGACCGCATCCTCGGTCTGAATGCCGGGGCGGACATCTATCTGACCAAGCCGCTGGACATGCGCGAACTGGAGGCCGCCATCGGCTCGGTCATGCGCCGCCGGAACGGTGCCGGGGGGGCGGCGGGCGCTCCCGCCCCCACCCCCACCCCCGTGCGCCCCTGGCGCCTGGATGCCGCGCGCTGGCGGCTGATCGCACCCGGCGGCGGCATGGTTGCCCTGACCGGGGCCGAATTCCGCCTGTTGTCCCCCTTCTTCGAGGCGCCGGAAACCGTCGTTGACCGCCAGACCCTGGCCGACCGCCTGGAGGTGGACGCCCGCGGTCTGGATCTCGTGATACACCGTCTGCGGCGCAAGGTCGAACTGGATACGGGCGAGGTGCTGCCGTTGCGCACGGTGCGGGGCCGCGGCTATGCCTTCGTGATGCCGGCCCTGTTCTGATGATGCCGGCAAGAAGTCATCAGGACGTTTTCCTCACGTTATGCGGATGATGTGACGACATGAAAAGAAAATGCTTATGAAAGAAATGCAAGAAACGAAAGAATTGAAATATTTTATTGCCAGTTTCTGTCAATTTTATTGATGATATGATTGTGATCACCATTGTATGGTGACGCCGTAAGATCAGTGCGGGCGAATAAGGGCTTCGGGCGGCCCTGAGCGCGCTGTCCGTGACCCAGTGAGGCGGCCATGCCAACCCATCCATCCCCCACCCCGGTGTCCATCGGGGAGGCCGCGGCCCTGGCGGCGGCACACCACCGCGACGGCCGGCTGGAAGAGGCGCTCGCCCTCTACGGCCCGTTGCAGGCGGCGCGGCCCAGCGATCCCGCGGCCAACGCCCTGCTCGGCACGGTGCTGGCCCAGCTTGGCCGGGCGGATGAGGCCGTGCCCTTCCTGTCCCAGGCCGCCCGGCTCGCCCCCGACGACCCGGAAACCCTGAACAACCTCGCCCTGGCCCTGGAGGCGGACGGCTGCCCGCGGGAGGCCGCCGACGCCTGGAACCAGCTCGGCACCCTTCTCTACGCCCAGCGCCGGCACGAGCAGGCCATGGGCCTGTTCGAAAAGGCGCTGGGCCTGTGCCCCGGCCACCAGGGGGCGAGCGCCAACCTGGGGGCGGCGCTGCAGGCGCTGGGCCGCTACGCCGAGGCGGTGGAGCGGCTGTCCGCCCTGCTGACCGGCAACCCCGAGGAGGCGGAGGCGTACAACAACCTCGGCAACGCCCAGATGGGGGCCGGCGACATCGAAGCGGCCATCGCCAGCTACCGCCGGGCCATCGGCCTGCGGCTCGATTATTTCGAAGCGTACAGCAACCTCGGCCTCGCCCTGGCCCAGCGCCGGCCGGGGGACGGCCCGGCGGACGGGGAGGACGGGGATCTTCCCTCCGGCGAGGACGTGGCCGGGACGCTGGTCAACCTCGGCAACGCCCGCGGCGGCCTCGACCCGGCGCTGGACGTGCGGGGGTGCTATGAAAAGGCGCTGGAGCTGCGCCCGGACTTTGCGCCCGCCCATTGGAACCTCGCCCTGTGCCTGCTGCTGAACGGCGATTTCGCCCAAGGGTGGAAGGAATACGAATGGCGCTGGCGGTGGACCGGCTTCGGCGAGGAGCACCGGCCCTTCCCGCAGCCGCTCTGGCAGGGGGAGCCGCCGCTGGCCGTCGGCGGCACGCTGCTGGTGACGGCGGAGCAGGGATACGGCGACACCATGCAGTTCGCCCGCTACCTGCCGCTGCTGGTGGAGCGCGGCTACGAGGTGGTGTTCGAGGTGCAGGCGCCGGTGTTCACGCTCTTGTGGCACAGCCTGGGCCGTTACGGCGTGCGGGTGGTGCCGCGGGCGGAGACGCCGGCCCGCGTCCACGACGATCTTCCCTTTGCCCGGCACGTGCCGCTGATGAGCCTGCCCGAACGGTTCGGCACGCGGCTGGAGACCATTCCGGCGGCCATCCCCTATCTGTTCGCCGAACCGACGCGGCAGGCGCTGTGGGCCGCCCGCCTCGGCGCTGCCGCCGGCCCCCGCCGCAAGGTCGGCATCGCCTGGAAAGGGCGCCCGCTTCATTCCCGCGACCGCGAGCGCTCGATCCCGCCCGCGGTCCTGGCGCCGCTGCTGGCGGTGGCCGACACGCAGTTCGTCGCGGTGCAGAAGCACGAGGACGGAGGGGCCGGCGCGCCCGCCGGCATGATCCCGTTGGACGGTCTGCTGCATGATTTCGCCGAGACGGCGGCGGTGATCGCCAATCTGGATCTCGTCATCACCGTTGACACCGCGGTGGCGCATCTGGCCGGGGCCATGGGGGTGCCGGTGTGGGTGATGCTGCCGTTCAGCCCGGACTGGCGCTGGCTGCTGGGGCGGAGCGACAGCCCGTGGTACCCGTCCATGACCCTGTTCCGCCAGGGCCGGGCCGGCGATTGGGACAGCGTGGTGGCCGAGGTTGCCCGCCGCCTGTCCGGCGCGGGGGATCTTTCGGACATGGGGGCGGGGTCATGATGCCGGACACGCTGGACGAGGCTGCCCGCTGTCTGGCCGCGGGCGATCTGGACCGGGCGCGCTCGTTGGCCGGTGCGGTGCTGGCCGGCGCGTCCGGCGAGCCGGAGGCCCTGTTCATCCTGGGCAGCGCCACGGCCCTGGCCGGCGCACCCGCCGAGGCGGTGCCGCTGTTCCAGCGCAGCATCGCCGCCGGCGGGGCGACGCCGGAACGCCTCTACAACCTTGGGCTGGCGCAGCACCAGGCCGGCGATCTGGCGGGAGCCGAGCGCAGCCTCTTCGCCGCCATCCTGCGCGCGCCGCGCTCTGCCGAGGCCCACCACGCCCTGGGCGTAACCCTGGCGGCGCGCGGCAACGGCGAGGACGCCGCCGCCGCCTTCCGCCGGGCGGTGGAGGAGAAGCCGGACTGGACCGAGGCGTCCCTCAACCTCGCCGCGGTCCTGGCCGGTGGCCGCCAGCCGCAGGCGGCCTTCGCCGTCTACCGCGGCCTGCTGGCCCGCCACCCGCAGAACGGCCATTTCCTGTTCCTGGCCGGCACCGCGGCACTGAACGCCGATTTCCTGGACGAGGCCGAGAGCCTGTTGCGTCAGGCGCTGCTGCGCGCCCCCCGCGACACCGGCACCATGAACAACCTGGGGCTGGCGCTGGCCCGGATGGGGCGCGTCGGCGAGGCGGTGCACATGTTCCGGCAGGCGGTGGGCATCCGCGCCGACTATACCGAGGCGTGGTTCGGGCTGGCCGCTGCGCTTGATGCACAAGGAGAGCCGGAGGCGGCGCTGGCCGCCTACCGCACGGTGGCGGAGCTTCGGCCCGGCGATCCTGGCACCGACAGCAACCTGCTGATGATGCTGGGCTACCGCGAGGCGCTGACGCCGACGGAGCTGTACGCCGCCCACCGCCGCTGGGGCGAACGGGTGGAGGCGGCGCTGGCCCCCGTCCTGGCCGCCGAACCCCGCCCTGCCGTGCGGCCTCTGGCCGGGCGGCGGCTGCGCATCGGCTATGTTTCGCCGGATTTCCGGCTGCATTCGGTGGCGATGTTCCTGCTGCCGCTGCTGGCGGCCCACGACCGCACGCGGGTCGAGCTGTTTGCCTATTCCAACGTCGAACTGCCGGATGCCGTCACCGACCACATCCGCCGCTCGGTGGACGGCTGGCGCGCGATCCAGGGGGTGACGGACGATGCGGCGGCGGCGCAGATCCGGGCGGACGGCATCGATGTGCTGGTGGACCTGACCGGGCACACGGCGAACAACCGTCTGGGCATCTTCGCCCACCGGCCGGCACCGGTGCAGGTGTCCTGGCTGGGCTATCCCGCGACCACCGGGCTGGCGGCGATCAACGCCCGTTTCACCGACGCCGTTGCCGACCCGCCGGGGGAGAGCGACGGGCACCACAGTGAGCGTCTGGTGCGGCTGGAGGGCGGGTTCCTGTGCTACCGCCCCCTGAGCGCGGTGCCCGATCCGGCACCGCCGCCCTGCCTGGAGAATGGTTTCGTCACCTTCGGCTCGTTCAACACCCTGAACAAGCTGAACCCGGAGGTGGCGGCGCTGTGGGCGCGGGTTCTGCACGCCGTTCCCGACAGCCGGCTGCTGCTGAAGGCCGGGCCGCTGGTGGATGGTTCGGTGCGCCGGCGGGTGCTGGGGCTGTTCGCGTCCCATGGCGTGCCGGCTGGCCGGATCGGCCTGCGGGCGCGGGTTCCCGACAACGACGGGCACCTGAAGGCGTATGGCTGGATGGATGTGGCGCTCGATCCCTTCCCCTACAACGGGACGACGACCAGTTGCGAGGCGCTGTGGATGGGGGTGCCGGTGCTGACCCTGCCGGGGGTCCGCCATGCCGCCCGGGTGGGGGCTTCGCTGCTGACCGCCGCCGGACGGCCGGACCTGATCGCCGCGGACGCGGATGATTTCGTGGCCAAGGCCGCCGCGCTGGCCGCCGATCCGGGCCGTCTGGCCGCCGGACGGCAGGCGCTGCGCCCGCTGCTCCAGGCATCGCGCCTGTGCGATGCCGCCGCTTTCGCACGGGCGTTTGAGCATCAGTGCTTCGCTCTGGTGGAGGGGTGTGGAAACGGATAGCCCGCTCTGCGTGCTCCAAAGGCGCCATCCGTGCGCAACATCCGTGCGGTCCGTCTGTTGAACGGACCCATGCACCCGCACGGCAACGCGGGCGCTTTTCAACCGGCGCTTTTGAAACACGGAGAGCATCCGATGACCCATCCCAAGGACGTGCTGATCGACTGGCTCCGCGATGCCCACGCCATGGAAAGCCAAGCCGTCGAAATGCTGGAACGGCAGGTGGACCGCATCGAGAACTACCCCGACCTGCTGGTGAAGGCGCGCGAGCACATCGAGGTTTCCAAGCGGCAGGCCGACCGGGTGCGCCAGTGCCTGAAGATGCTCGGCACCGACACGTCGAGCATCAAGACCGGCATCGGCATGCTGATGGGGAACGCCCAATCCCTGTCCGGCGTGTTCGCCAGCGACGAGATCGTCAAGGCGTCGGTGTTCAACTATGCCTTCGAGCATTTCGAAATCGCCAACTACCGCGCCATGATCGCCGCCGCCACCACCGCCGGCCAGCCGGAGATCGCCCGCATCCTCCAGCAGAGCCTGGATGAGGAGGTCGAAATGGCCGGATGGCTGGAACAGCGGCTGCCCCAGGTCACCGCCACCTTCCTGGCGCGCCGCGAAGCCGGCGCCACCGTGGAAGCCAAGCGCTAGGCTCTGTGGACAAAGGTTGGTATCCAAATACGAATAGCGGCGAGCTTGACGAAGGCGATGAAGGAAGAGCGGGTCTTGTCATAACGGGTTGCGACCCGCCTCATCTGTTTGAGTTTGTTGAACATTCTTTCGATTTTGTTGCGAGCCTTGTAGGCCTCCTTGTCAAAAGCGGGCATTGTCTTGCGGGTTGGGTTCGGCTTGATGATCGGACGGATAGCCCGGATCAGCAAATGCTCACGGTTGGCATCGCTATCATAACCGGCATCGGCGAGCAGGGCCTTGGGAGAGGGGATCTCCAGCGGGATTTCCATCAAAGGGATCAATTGCTTGCTGTCGGATGCCTCGCCCCCGGTCACGATGAAGGCCAGGGGCCGCCCGGTCCGATCGCACCGTGCGTGGATCTTGCTCGTAAAGCCGCCGCGCGAACGACCAAATCCCGCCGCGCAGGTCCCCCTTTTGCGCCCGCGGCTTGGCTGTGACCCCGAACCGTCGTGCTATCGACCATCTGATCCTTCCAGTCGTCGGTAATGCCCAACTCGACCAGCGTTTCGAGGATCTCGTCGAAGACCCCTTGGACACACCAGCGCCGGAACCGTCGAAAGATCGAATTCCAGTTTCCATAGCGCTCCGGCAAGTCCCGCCAGGGAATACCAGTACGCAAAACATAGTTTATCCCGTTGAAAAAACGGCGATTGTCATGGGCTGGCCGGCAGCCTCGCCCGCGCTCCGAAGGCAAAAGCGGGCCAATCACCGCCCATTCGCCATCCGATATCTCCCCGCGCTCCATCAAGACCTCCCATCCAAATGAAGTCTTGAATCAGATTCTCCCTCCGTTGGGAAGCCCCTTTGTCCACAGAGCCTAGATTTCGTCGGGCGGATTCCAAACGGGAAAGGGCGCTCCCCGCACGGGGGGCGCCTTTTCCTTTGGTGCGGCGGGAGCAAACGAAGGGGCGGGCTGTTGGGTGGAAACGGCAAGGGGGGCCGGCTCCCCCGGACAATGAGGAAACGCCCCGATGACCTCCCTGCTTCCCGATCCGCCGCCCGTGCCTTCCTCCGTTCCGCCCCCGTCCCGCCGCCTGCCGGTGGGGGCGGAGATCGTCCCGGCCAAAGGCGTGCACTTCCGGGTCTGGGCACCCAAGGCATCGCGAGTGTCCGTGGTGTTCGAAGCCGACGGGCACGACGTTGCGCTGACCGCCGAGGGTGACGGGTGGTTTTCCGCCCTGGCCGCCGATGCCGGCCCCGGCACCCTCTACCGCTACCGCCTGGACGGGGGGGAACGGCTCTACCCCGACCCGGCGTCCCGTTTCCAGCCCGACGGCCCCCATGGTCCGTCGCAGGTGGTGGACCCGTCCGCCTTTGCCTGGACCGACGCCGGCTGGGGCGGGTGCGGGCTGGAGGAGGCGGTGATCTATGAGATGCACATCGGCACCTTCACTCCCGGTGGCACTCCCGGTGGCACTCCCGGTGGCACTCCCGGGAACGCCCCCGGCGGCACATGGCTGTCGGCCATGGACGAACTGCCGGCCCTGGCGGAGCTGGGGATCACGGTGCTGGAGGTCATGCCGGTGGCCGATTTTCCCGGCCGCTTCGGCTGGGGGTACGACGGGGTGTGCCTGTTCGCACCCTCCCGGCTGTACGGCACCCCGGACGACATGCGCCGTTTCATCGACCGCGCCCACGGGCTGGGCATGGCGGTGATCCTGGACGTGGTCTACAACCACCTGGGCCCCGACGGGAATTACCTGTCCTGCTTTTCCGGCGATTACTTCACCCGCCGCTATGCCAACGAATGGGGGGAGGCCATCAATTTCGACGGCCCCGGCGCCGGGCCGGTGCGGGATTTCTTCATCGCCAACGCCGTGCTTTGGGTGGAGGAATACCACATCGACGGCCTGCGCCTGGACGCCACCCAGCAGATCTTCGACCGCTCCCCCGTTTCCATCGTCACCGAGGTCGCCCGCGCCGTGCGCCGGGCCGGGCGGGGGCGGCGCACGCTGCTGGTGGGCGAGAACGAGCCGCAGGACACCGCCCTGCTGCGCCCCCCCGGCCCGCAGGAGGGGGACGGGCTGGACGCCCTGTGGAACGACGATTTCCATCACACCGCCATGGTCGCCCTGACCGGGCGGAACGAGGCGTACTACAGCGACTACCTCGGCACGCCGCAGGAGCTGGTGTCGGCGGTCAAGCACGGCTTTCTCTATCAGGGTCAATGGTACGGCTGGCAGAAGCAGCGGCGCGGCACCGCCACCGCCGGGCATCCCCCGGCGGCCTTCATCACCTTTCTGCAGAACCATGACCAGATCGCCAATTCCGCCCATGGGCTGCGCGGCCACGCGCTGACCAGTCCGGGGCGCTGGCGGGCGCTGACGGCGGTGCTGCTGCTGGGGCCGGGCACGCCCATGCTGTTCCAGGGTCAGGAATTCGCGGCCTCGTCCCCCTTCCTCTATTTCGCCGATCACACGCCGGAACTGGCGGCACTGGTGTCCCGCGGGCGGGGGGAATTCCTGTCCCAGTTCCCCGGTCTGGCGCCGCCGGAGGCCCAGGCCGCCCTGGCCCGTCCCGACGACCGCGGCACCTTCGCCCGCTCCATTCTCGATCCCGCGGAACGGTGCCGCCATGGGGCGGCTGTGGCCCTTCACCGCGACCTGCTGCGGCTGCGGCGCGAGGATGCGGTGTTCTCGGGCCGCGGGCGGGCGTCGGTGGATGGGGCGGTGCTGGGGGCGGAGGCGTTCGTCCTGCGCTTCTTCGGCACCCGCCCCGGCGACGACCGGCTGCTGCTGGTCAATCTGGGCCGCGACCGTCCGCTGGCCGCCATGCCGGAACCGTTGCTGGCCCCGCCGCGGGGGGCGGTCTGGCGGCTTCTGTGGTCCAGCGAGGACCGCGCCTATGGCGGCGGCGGCGGGGTGCCGGTGCCGGCGGCGGGGTGCTGGACCCTGCCGGGGCACGCCGCCATGGCGCTCGTCCCGGTGACCGCGCAGGAAGAGCAGCCCGCATGGGCAGGAGACGACAGCGATGCATGAAAACCCTTCCGATCCGAAACGCGTGCTGGACCGCAGCCTGCTGACGTCGGCGCCCGATGCCGCCCTGCGGCGGGAATGGCTGGTGCCCAACGGCCTGGGCGGTTTCGCGTCGGCCACCGTCGCCGGGACGGTGACGCGGCGGTATCACGGGCTGCTGGTGGCGGCGTTGCCGGCCCCCTTGGGCCGGGTGGTGATGCTGAGCCAGCTGAACGACGTGCTGGTGACCGCCGATGGCAGCGAACGGGTGCTGACCCGCCACGCCGCCGGCCCCGGCCCCGGGGAGAACGGGGAGCCGGGGCCGCTGAGCGAGTTCCGTCTGGAGATGGGCTTGCCGGTATGGCGCTACACCGTGGACGGCACGGTGATCGAGAAGCAGGTGGTGATGCCTCACCGGCAGAACATCGTCCACGTCACCTACCGCGTGCTGAAGGCGCCGGGGCCGGTGACGCTGCGCCTGCGCCCGGTGCTGGCCTACCGCACGCTGGAGGCGGCGGTGGACCGGCCCATGATCCGCGATTACCGCATCGTCGCCCGCGGCTCGCAGTACGAGGTGTGGGCCGGCGACGGTCTGCCCACGCTCAATCTGGCCATAGACGGGCCGCCCATGCCCCTGACCCTGGACGGCGGCGCGCGTGAGGACGTGCTGTACCGGCTGGAGGCGGAACGGGGGTATGAGGCCCGCGGGCCGCTGTGGACGCCCGGCTATTTCAGCGGCACGCTGGGGCCGGGGCAGAGCGTGACCTTCGTCGCCGCGGTGGAGTCCTGGCGGCGGATCGAGGCGCTGCCCCCCGCCGACGTGCTGGCGTTCGAGACCGAACGCCGCCGCCGTCTGGTGCGGCTGGCCCACCCCAGCCTGCGCCATGGCCCCATGGCTGAACTGGTGCTGGCCGCCGACAGCTTCATCTTCGTCCCCGCCGGGCGGGTGGCCGACATGATGCGGGCACGGGCGGAAGGGGACGAGGTGCGCACCATCCTGGCCGGCTACCACTGGTTCACCGACTGGGGCCGCGACACCATGATCAGCCTGGAGGGGCTGACGCTGGCCACCGGACGGACGGCGGAGGCGGGGTGGATCCTGCGCACCTTCGCCCACTACATCCGCGACGGGCTGATCCCCAATATGTTCCCCGACGGCCGGGACGAAGGGCTGTACCACACCGCCGACGCCACCTTGTGGTTCTTCCACGCGCTGAACCGCTATCTGCGGGCCACGGGCGACCGTCACACGCTGCACGTCATCCTGCCCCACCTGACCGAGATCATCAGCCGGCACCGCCAGGGCACCCGCTTCGGCATCGCCATGGACCCCGCCGACGGGCTGCTGCGCCAGGGGCAGGAGGGGTATCAGCTCACCTGGATGGATGCCAAGGTGGACGACTGGGTGGTCACCCCCCGCCGCGGCAAGGCGGTGGAGATCAACGCCCTGTGGTACAACGCCCTGTGCCTGACCGCCCGCTGGCTGCGCGATGCCGGCCACAACACCGCCGCCGCGGATTGCGCCGCTCTGGCGGAACGGGTGCGCGAGTCCTTCAACCGCCGCTTCTGGAACGACGGGGCCGGGTGCCTTTATGACGTGATCGACGGGGAATACGGCGGCGACGACGCCGTGCGCCCCAACCAGCTCTTCGCCCTGTCCCTGGACAATCCGGTGCTGGACCGGGCGCGGTGGCCGGCGGTGCTGGACGTGGTGCGGCGGCAGTTGCTGACACCGCTGGGCCTGCGGTCGCTGGCGCCGGGACACCGGGATTACAAGGCGAAATATTTCGGCGACCTGCGCGCCCGCGACGCCGCCTATCACCAGGGAACGGTGTGGGGCTGGCTGATCGGGCCGATGGTGGACGCCGCGCTGAAGGTCGATCCCGGAGGCCGGGCCGAGGCGCGGGCGATGCTGACCGGCTTCCTGCCCCATCTGAACGAGGCCGGCCTCGGCACCATCAGCGAGATCTTCGACGCCGAGGCGCCGTTCGCCCCGCGCGGCTGCATCGCCCAGGCCTGGAGCGTGGCCGAGGTCCTGCGCGCCTGGATCGCCACGGAACCGGAAGGGAAGGGCGGCTGACCGTGCCGCCCGCCATGCCGTCCGGGAGCTTATGCCGCCCGGTGGCCCAGCGCCCGTTCAAGCGCGCTCCTGGACATGCGGGAGCGTCCGGGGATGTTCCGGCGTTTGGCCTCGGCGTAGAGGGCACTCTTGGTCGTGCCCGTGCCTTCCGTCCTGGCTTGGGCGGTCTGTCCCTCTTTCTCCTTGGCCTTGGTCCGGCGCAGGTTCCGTTTGTTCTCCGCCGGGCTTTCCTGGTTCGTGGCGCCGGCTTCGTGCAGGGCGATGGCGATGGCCTGCTTGGGGTTCTTCACCCGCGGGCCGCCGCGCATCGTCAGTTCGCCGTGCTTGAATTCGTGCATCACGCGGCTGACGGTTTCCTTCTGCTCTTTCGACTGCTGGGGTGCCATGGTGGCCTCCGTCCGCTGTTTCCCGCCGTAACATCCGGGCGGCGGACAGGTTCCCCGCCCGATGCCGCGGCGGGAACGCGGTCTTGTGTTTTCCGGTTGACCGGGGCAACGGACACGCACAGGCGGAGAGCAAGCATGGCAAGCGACGGAACGTCCCGGCAGGCGGCGGCCTATCCCCGGCGGCCGTTCCCCCGGCAGGAACAGCCGTGGCCCGGTCTGGCCAGCCGCATGGACCCGCGGCCCGACCATGGCGAAACCAGCTATCGCGGCAGCGGGCGCCTGACGGGACGCAAGGCGCTGATCACAGGGGGCGATTCCGGGATCGGGCGGGCCGCCGCCATCGCCTTTGCCCGCGAAGGGGCCGATGTGGCCTTCAACTACCTGCCGGCGGAGGAAGCGGACGCCCAGGAGGTGGCGGCCCTGATCCGGGCGGCGGGGCGCACGGCGGTGCCCCTGCCGGGCGACATCCGGGACGAGGCGTTCTGCACAAGGCTGGTGGCCGATGCGGTGCGCGGGCTGGGCGGCCTGGACATCCTGGTGAACAACGCCGCCCGCCAGCACAGCGTCGATTCCCTGGCCGACATCACCACCGAACAGTTCGATGAGACGCTGAAGACCAACCTCTACGCCATGTTCTGGATCACGCGGGCGGCCATGGCCCATCTGAAGGACGGTGCGGCCATCATCAACACCAGTTCGGTCACCGCCTATGAGCCGCCGGAAAACCTGTTGGATTATGCCGCGACCAAGGCGGCCATCATCACCTTCACCAAGGGGCTGGCCCGGCAGGTGGCCGGACGGGGCATCCGCGCCAACGCCGTCGCCCCCGGCCCGTTCTGGACCCCGCTTCAGCCCAGCGGCGGCCAGCCACCGGAAAAGGTGGAACACTTCGGCGCCGAGACCCCCTTGGGGCGCCCCGGCCAGCCGGTGGAACTGGCACCGGTCTATGTGTTCCTGGCATCCGGCGAAGCCAGCTACGTGACCGGCCACGTCTATGGCGCGGTAGGGGGGCGCGGCGGCCCCTGATGCGCGGATGGGCAAAGGGCCGCCCTCGGGCGGCCCTTTGTGGGGTGAGCGGCGGCGGCGTTCCGCGTCAGGGGATCATTCCCGCTCGCCCCGTCCGCCGCCATGGCTGTGTTCGCCTCCCTTGCGCCCGGCCTCGGCGGCACGCTCGGGATCGTTCTTGAAGTTGCCGCCGGAATGCTGCCCGCCCTTGTGGCCGGCCTCGGCGGCGCGTTCGGGATCGTTCTTGAAGTTGCCGCCGGACATCTGTCCGCCCTTGTGGCCGGCCTCGGCGGCGCGTTCGGGATCATTCTTGAAGTTGCCGCCGGACATCTGTCCGCCCTTGTGGCCGGCCTCGGCGGCGCGCTCGGGATCGTTCTTGAAGTTGCCGCCGGAATGCTGCCCGCCCTTGTGGCCGGCTTCGGCAGCGCGTTCGGGATCGTTCTTGAAATTCCCCCCGGAATGCTGCCCGCCGGCGCTGCGGCCCTGGTTCTTGTCGGTCATCTCGTCTCTCTCTCTTGCGTGTGGGATGCCCCGGCGGTGCCGGAGCACGCAAGCACCAACATGGCCTGGGGCCCTTTGTTCCGTTGTTTTCCTGATAAGACGTTGATGCCTGTGCATTAAATTTGCCGAACAGCTTCGCTTATTCTTTCTTTCAGGTAAAGAAAATCCATAATTGTCGAGTTATGATTTCTATTTTTTTGATGATTGTGGCGTGTTTGTCGATCAAATACTTTTGATGCAAGGTGTTTTCTTTTTTGTATTTTGTCCGAAAGGGGATCTGCCGGAACCAAGAACGTCTTCCGCTATTGAAGAAGGCCGGTGCATTCGGCACCCGTGCTGACAAACCCACCCAAACACGATGCGAGGGAGATTCTCGCCATGGCCCTGTTCTCCAAGGACATCCAGACCCTGGACGATCTCTTCGTCCATCAGCTCAAGGATATCTATTATGCGGAAAACCGCATTTTGAAGAACCTGCCTTCCATGATGGAGAAGGCATCCAACCCGGAACTCAAGCAGGGCTTCCAGACGCACCTGCGTGAGACCGAAGGGCAGGTCGAGCGGCTGAAGCAGGTCTTTTCCATGCACGGCGTGGAAATCGGATCCGTTCAATGCCCGGCCATCGACGGCATTCTCGAGGAAGCGGACGAGGTTGCCAGCGAGGTTGAGGATAAACAGGTGCTGGACGCCGCCCTCATCGCCGCCGCCCAGGCGGTGGAGCATTACGAGATCACCCGCTACGGATCCCTGATCGCCTGGGCCCAGCAGCTTGGCCGCAACGACTGCGCCGCCGTGCTTCAGCAGAATCTGGACGAGGAAAAGGCGACGGACAAGAAGCTGACGTCTCTGGCCGAAAGCCGCGTCAACCGTTCCGCCGCCTGACCGCCGCACCCGCCGCCGCCGTTCCGTGCGGCGGCGGGGCGTCCGGTTGCCCGCCGCCACGGGTCAATGGGCAGCCGCGCCGTCTGCGCATCCGGCGTCGATGTACTGACGGTAGGCTTCCCGCTGGGCGGCGTACAGGTCGCCCCCGCTGTCGGGAATCTCTTTGATGTGCCGCAGGGCCGATGCCGAACCGCCCAGGTCGATGATGACGAAATCAGCCGCGGCCAGAGTGGTTGAAATGAAGCTCAGGGCATAGACTTCGGCCGCCACGCCGGCGCTCAGCACCACAGCCCCGGTGGTGTTGGCCGGGCCGACAAGGGGAAGCACAAGATAGGATCCCGGCATCAGGCCGGTCCGGCACAACGAGACGCCGTAATTGGCTTCCCGCCGTGTCAAGCCCAGCGGTGTCGCCGCATCGAACAGGCCGGCGATGCCAAGGGTTGAATTCACCCCGAACCGCGCCGCCGACACCGCCGTGTCCTTCGCCTTTCCCTGCAGCGCGTTGTCGAGAACCATTTCGATGTCGGTCAGGTTGCCATAGGCATTGGACAGGCCGGTTTTCACCGGGCCGGGAATCCATGGGCCGACATGGGTGACCGTTGGCTCGATCACCCAATCAACAACCCCCTTGTTGAACGCGAACATGGCCCGGTTGAACGGTTCGAAGGGATCGGCGGTGGCCCATGCGGCCATGGGCGCGCAGGCCAGGGCCAAAAAAACGCCTATAGAGAGCTTCCTTGTCATTGATTCACCGTGTAGGTGTGGGAATTTTGTTTCCAACACCCATTCCATTTGAAATGATCAACAAAAATCGACCGATCTCTTTGTGATTGAACGCGGCTTCAAGCGATTCGGACGGTTTACGGCATGGGTTTTACCGGCACGATACCATGAAATACGGTTATGAGGCAGTCTTTATCATTCATGGAAATATATTTTTGAACATTTATAACATTATGCCCTGCGATTTTCCCATGTGTTTCTTTATCGTAAAAATACGAACCTGCAATTGATAAAGTAAAATCTCACATTGCAATGGTGGAACAATAATTTTGAAATCATTTTCGTTTGTTTCGTTGGTGTTTGTTGTGAGTTTCATTAAATAAAAGAATTATAACAACTGTCTTCTCTTTCAAAAATGGAGATTTCTGTGATACTGAAATTGAAAATTTGACTGTGCGCTGAAAATGCAGGGAGGCACCGTGATTTCCCGTTGGAAATATTTTGCTGCCGTGTCGGTGGTGGCGGGGCTTGTGATCGGCGCCCAGGGCGGCGCCCGTGCCGAAACCGTTCTAAACCGGGGCAACGGTGGAGAGCCATCCACCCTCGATCCGCACCGGACCGACGGGCGCATCGAATCCAACATTTTCCGTGATCTGTTCGAAGGGCTGGTGGTCTATGGCCCCGATGGCAAGATCGTGCCGGGTGTGGCCGAAACCTGGCAGGTGTCCGATGATGGGCGGGTCTATACGTTTCATCTGCGTGGCGATGCCCGGTGGTCCAACGGCGATCCGGTCACGGCGGATGATTTTCTCTACAGCCTGCGCCGCGCCCTGACGCCCAAGGATGGGATCGCGCCGTCATCCAACATGCGGGTCGTCAAGAACGCCGGCGGCTTGATCGATGGGGTGAAGTCCTCTGACGCCTTGGGGATCGCGGCACCCAATCCGCGCACCGTGGTCATCACGCTGGAAGCGTCCACGCCCTATTTCCTCGACCTTCTGGCCGCCGACAACAGCGCGCTGCCGGTCCACCGCGGCACCGTGGATGTCAACCGCGACCATTGGGCGGAGCCGGGCAAGCTGGTCAGCAACGGCCCTTACGCGTTGGCGGAATGGCGTCCCCAGCAGCAGATCACCGTGACCCGGAACGAGAATTTTCACCACAAGGCCGATGTCTCCATCGACCGCGTGGTGTTCTTCCCCCTTGACGACGCGTCGGAAGAGGTGCGGCGGTTCAAGGCCGGGGTGCTGGACGCCACCTACGAGGTGCCGCAGGACCGGGTGAAGTGGATTTCGCTGACCGAGCCGCGGGTGTTCTGGAACCGTCCGTTCCTGGCCACCTATTACTACGCCTTCAACCTGACGGCCGAGCCGTTCAAGAGCAACCGCGACCTGCGCCGTGCCCTGGCCCTGGCCGTCAACCGCGAAAGCATCGTCGATAAGGTGACCCGCGCCGGCGAGGCGCCGGCCTATGGGCTGGTGCCGCCCATCGTGCCCAATTACCGCCGGCAGACCGCGGATTTCATCAGCGAGCCGATGGACGACCGCCTGACCGAGGCGCGGCGCCTGTTCGCCGCCGCCGGCTTCAGCCCGATGCAGCCGCTGTCCATCGAGATCCTCTACAACAAATCGGAAAACAACCGCGTGATCGCGGATTCCGTGATCGGCATGTGGCAGGACGCCTTCGGCAAGGGCATCATCGTCAAGCCGGTCAGCGTGGAGCGCACCGAGTATCTGAAGCGCCGCGCGCGGCGCGATTTCCAGGTGGTGCGCGCGGCCTGGATCGGCGATTACGCCGACCCCACCGTGTTCTTGAACCTGCTCCAGTCCTCCGCCCTGCCGCCGCGCAACGATCCCGGATACCGCAACAAGACCTACGACGACCTGCTGAGCCAGGCGGCGGCGGTGGAAGACACCGGCGAGCGCGCGCGCATCCTGGGGCAGGCGGAAAAGGTCATGATCGAGGATTACCCGATCATCCCGCTGTATCACTTCGCCACCAAATCCCTGGTCAGCCAGAAGGTCCGGGGCTGGGTCTACAACGTGCGCGACGTCCACCCCAGCCGTTTCCTGTCGCTCGGCGACAAACCGGCACCCTGACCCCGCGGGTCGTCGCCAACCGATACGAAACACGTCTGACAGCAAGCGCCGGCGCACATTGACCGCAGGGGACTTCCGCCGGGAAGGAGGGTTGACATGGATTTTGGCATTCTCACCATTCCGTTGGTGACGCTGGCGATGGCTTTTGGCTTTGCCGTGTTCACCGACACCCAGACCATCCATTTCGAATACATCGACGTGCCGGACTCGATCGCTCAGGAAAGCGGCTACACCCCCGCCGTGGTGATCACCAAGCTGGCCGACGAAATGCAGGAGATCGAGCGCCAGGCCTTCACCCGCGCCGAAGCCCGGCAGGTGGAACTGCACGCCGACAAGAAGGCGTCGTCGGTCCTGGGCGAATATCTGGGGGTCACGCCGCTGATCCGCGTGGTGCAGGAATCGGCGCATATGATTCCCTTCACCTTCTCCGGCGAGATCGTGCGCCACGACGAGCAGGTGGAATTCATCCTGCGCAGCTACGACAGCCATCACAACAAGACCCGCGTCTCCCACACCGCCAAGGTGGAGGAGATGAAGGGGCTGGTCCATGACATGGCGTACGAGGCGATGCGGGTGGTCAACCCCTACATCCTCGCCGCCTATCAGTTCAAACGCGACCGGCTGTCGCGCGATTTCACCGCCACGCTGGAAATCGTGCGCCGCGAGCTGGACGACCATCATTCCCAATACGCCCCGTGGCTGCACAATCTGTGGGGCATGGTGCTGTACCAGCAGAACGACCGCCAGGGCGCCATCCATCAGTTCGAGGAAGCCAGCCACCTGGACCCGGCCTTCCTGTCGCCCCGCCTGAACATCGGCGTCGTCAAGGCCCGCCTGGGCGAGCATGACCAGGCCATCGTCAAGTTCAAGGAGGTGGTGAACCATCCGACCGCGGCCCAGAACCCGGCGGTGACGGCGGCGGCGCTCGGCGAATGGGGCTTCTCCCTGGCCCTGACCGGACGCATCGACGAGGCGTACGCCAAGTTCGACGCGGCGACCAGGGCCGATCCCAACTTCTCCGACGTCTATTCGAACTGGGCCGAGGTCCTGAGCGCCCAGGGACGCAAGGATGAGGCCAACCAGATGACCGCCAAGGCGCTCAAGCTGGCGCCCAAGGAGGTGATCTACACGGAAAACCTGATCGGCGCCGTGCAGAGCCTGCCGGCGACCGCCAGCGTGAACTGATCCCGGAAACCGTGGGAAAAGGGGGGAGGGCGCCATGACGCGGATCATGAAACGGATGTCCGGCACGGCGGCGGCACTGTACGCCTGTGCGCTGCTGCTGGCCCCCGCCCCGGTGCTGGCCAGCGGCGGCGGCGGGGGCGGCGGACACGGCAGCAGCCGGAATGCGCACCACGCCTCTCCCCATCACAGCGCTCCCAAGCATGCCTCCGCCCACCGTGGGTCGGGCGGGGGCGGGCATGGCGGGGGTGGCGGGCACGGTGACGACGGCCACGGCGGCGGCCACAGCAGCGTCCTGTGGATTCTGGCCTTTGCTCTGCTGGGTCTGGACGGCGGGCATGGCGGCGACCACGGCGGTGGTCATGGCGGCGGGCACGGCAATCCCATCGCCGCCCTGTTCGGCGGCGGGCATGGGGACGCTCATGGCGGTGGCCATGGCGGCGGCCATGGCGCCGCCGACCATGGGGCCGGGCATGCGGGCCCCGGACACGGCGACCCCGGACACGGCGATCATGGGGCTGCGCACGCGCCGGCTGCCGGGCACGAGGCGGTCCCGATGGGGCACCTGGACGTCTCGGCCTCCGAACACTGATTTCCCCTGTTTCCTTTTGCTTGGATTGATGGCCGCCATGCCTCTCCCGGTTCGTTTTGCCCGCGTTCTTCTCCCGGCCCTTTTCCTGGCGGCGGCTCTGACGGCTTCCGGCCGCCCCGCCGTTGCCGAATCGGCCGCCTCCCCTCCGGCGGCGGCCGTGACGCCGCCTGTGGCTGAACCGCAGGCCGACGCGGCGGCGGCCCCCGCCGCCCCCGCCGATGGCCCCGCCGAGGTCAAGGTGGGCATGTACATCACCCAGCTTCTCGACTTCGACATGTCGAAGCGGTCGTACTACGCCACCTATTGGCTGTGGTTCCTGCACAGCCGCGACGGCTACGACCCCCATGCGACCATCGAGATCGCCAACGCCAAGAGCGATTCGGTCAAGTTCAACAGCCTGGACACGACCAAGGGCGTGCGCTGGAGTCAGGAAAAGCACAGCTCCGTCATCGCGGAAGACTGGGATGTGGTGCACTTCCCGTTCGACCGACAGAAGCTGCACATCCTCATCGAAGACGGCCAGTCCGACACCAGCCAGATCCGTTTCGTCGCCGACACGCACAACAGCCGCATCGACCCGTCCCTGACAATTCCCGGCTGGACCATCGAAGGCTTCGACCTGACGGCCGGCGATGTCGCCTACCAGACCTCGTACGGTGACCCGACCATTTCGGCGGACAGCGTTTATTCCCGCGTGGTGGCGACCATCACCGTGAAGCGCGAAGGGGTCCGGCTGCTGTGCAGCCTGTTCGTCGGCTTCGGCGTGGCGTTCCTGCTGTCGATGCTGACCTTCTTCCTGGATTTCGAGTCCATGGCCGGCTCCCGCGTCGGGCTGTGCGCCGCCGCGGTGTTCGCCGCCGTGGGGAACAAGTACGCGCTCGACAACTACATCCCCCCGGCGTCCACCTTCACCCTGGCCGACGTGATCGTCTCCTCCACCTTCGTGGCGATCCTGCTGGCGGCCCTGGCGGTGGTGGGCATGCAGGTGACCCGCAGGTCGTACCCGGTGACCGCCCGCGTCATCAACGCCGTGATCGGGCTGGCGACCCTGGCCGGCTTCGTGGCGGTCAACGCCTGGGCCATCGTGCGGGCGGCGGCGTGACGGTGGGGCGGGGACGGGGGCGCGTCATGACGGACGGCACGGCCGTGGTCTATTCCGCCGCGGGACGGTCCCGCTTCCTGCCGGCTGCCGATGTGCTCTGGGTGGGGCCGGCGCTTCCCGCCTGCGCCATTCCCGGTGCCTCGGGGGTGTACGAAGGCGTCGATCTGGACGGGCCGGCGGTGGCGGTCCGCATCGATCTGGTTCAGGCCCTGGGCGGGACCGCCCGCACCGGGCGCACCGCCATGACGGTGCGGACGGAGCGTGGCCCGGCGTCGCTCCGTGTCGATTCCGCCGCCCTGGCCGCCGATCCCGGTGACAGCCCGCCGGGGTGGGAGGAGATCGGCGCCCTGATGGCGCCCCTTGGCGCCGCCGTGATTGGCGATGGGCCATCCCCCGCCGAACCGGTCCTGCCGGCCCCGGAGACCGGCGTGCTCGTGGTGCAGAGCGGGAACCGCCGGGTGGCGCTGCCCGCCGGCGCCGTGGAGCGGGTCGAGCGGCATCAGGGGGCGTGGAAACCGCTGTCCACCGGGGCTGGGGAACGCGTGGTCGCCGTGGATGGCACGATTCTGCCCGGCCATGCGCTGGGCGCGTGGCTGGAAGGGGAGGAGGCCGGACGCGCGGCACCGGATGCCGCCGAATCCCAGGGGTGGGCGGTGATCCTGCGGGATGACGCTGGACAGTCCTTTGCCATGACCGTCGATGCCGTGCATGGGCTGGTCTCGGTGCCATCCGGTCAGATCCGCCGCCTGCCCCACCGGGACGGCGTGTCGGTGTGGGTTCCCGATGGCGCTGCGGGGCTGATCCAGATGATCCACCCGGCGCGGACCGGTCCTGTCCCCCCGGCGTCCGGCGGCATGGGGGCGGACGCCGTTTCGGCTCCCCCGCCGGATGGGGCGATGGGAACGGACCGGGGGGCCGGCATCGCGGTGACGGTTGGCCCCTTCCTGTGCGTGCTGCCCGCCGGGCGGGTGCGGGAGGTGCGCAGCGGGGCGGAGTGCCTGTGGTCCTGCCGCCATGGGGGACGCATTCCGGTGTTCGATGCGGCGGTGATGCTGGGCCTGCCTCCGTCGTCCCCGGACGGGCGGAAGACCGTGGTGGTCGAGCGCCCGAACCAGGAGCCTTACGGTTTGCTGGCCTCGGCGGTGGAGCACCGCGCGGCGGGGGCCGGCTGGCTCCCCCTGCCCGCGGTGCCGCCGCTGGTCCATGCCCTGTTCCAGGCCATCCGGCCCACCGGTCCGTCCGGGGCCGATTCATCCCTGGAATGGCTGGTGCGGGACGAGGCGTTGATCCGTCCCCCGCAGGAGCCGGCTTTTACGGCTTTGGTGGCCGGTGCGCTGGCCGGCTGGCTGGAGGTTGACTGATGCTCGTGTGGTTGCGGAGAATGGCATGCTCAAGAATCTGAAGATCGGCCACAAGCTGGCAATCCTGGTGGTGCTGCTGTGCAGCGGCATCGTCTTCGTCGGTTTTCTCGGTCTGCACGGCATGAAGACCGGCGACGACGCGCTGGACACCATGTACGCCGACCGTGTGGTGCCGCTCCGCGACCTCAAGGTCATCGCCGATATGTACGCGGTCAACATGGTGGACATGATCCACAAGGCCCGCAACGGCAACGTCACCCCCGCCGCCGCCATCGAGGCCATCGACACCGCCAAGGACACGATCCACCAGAAATGGCAGGCCTATCTGGCGACATATCTGGTGCCCGAGGAACGGGCGCTGGTGGCGCGGGCCGAACCGCTGATGGCCGAGGCCGACCGGGCGGCCAATCTGGCGCGCGCCATCCTGACCGCCGGGCGTCCCGGCGAACTGGACGAGTTCGTCGTCCACGCCCTTTATCCTGCTGTCGAGCCGGTGTCCGATGCCCTGGCCAGCCTGATCGACCTGCAATTGACGGTGGCCAAGAAGACCTATGACGCCAGCGAAATTCTCTATGACGAGACGCGGGAACAGACCATCGCGCTGATCGCCGGGGCGTTGCTGGTGGGGCTGGTGGCCGGCATCCTCATCATCCGGTCGATCACGGTGCCGCTGGCCCATCTGAGCGGCCTGATCGGGCGCATGGCGCGCGGTGATCTGGCGATCGCCGTCGCCGACGAGGCGCGCAAGGACGAGGTGGGTGAAATGGCCCGCGCCACCGCCGCCATCGCCACCACCCTGAACGCTGTGGCGAAGGATCTGCGCGACCTGATCGATTCCGCCCGCAGCGGCACCTTGTCGGTGCGGGTGGACTCCACGCAGCACGCGGGCGAGTTCGCGGCCCTGACCCGTGGCGCCAACGAGCTGGTGGAGGTGCTGACCGCCCCGCTGTTCGAGGTGGCGGCGGTGATGGGCAAGCTCGCCTCGGGCGATGTGCGCGGGCGGATGACCGGCGGGTACGAGGGGGATCTGCGCGCCCTGAAGGGCAACGTCAACCGCAGCATCGACGCCCTGGCCGCCCTGCTGGACGAGATTTCCGCCTTTGCCGGCGCCCTGGCCCAGGGCGACGTCACCGCGACCATCGCCGGTTCGTATCAGGGGGAGTTCGCCGCCATCCGCAACAACCTGAACGCCGCCGTCGCCCAGTTGAACGGGGTGCTGCGGGAGGTGGACGATTCCACCCGCCACGTCGCCACCTCCGCGTCCGAAACCACCGCCGCGGCCATCGACGTGTCGCGGCAGGCCGCCGGCCAGATGGCGACCCTGGCCGACGTGTCGAGCGCCATCGAACAGACCGCCGCCGCCATCGCCGAGATCGCCCGCAGCGCCGAACGGGGCAGCGCGCTGGCCGGCAGCGCCGCCACCCTGGCGGAAGAGGGGCACCGGACGCTGACGGTGCTGAACGGGGCCGTGGACGGCATCGCCGAGCGGGCGGCCCATATCGAGCGCATCAGCGGCCTGATCGCCGGCATCGCCGACAAAACCTATGTGCTGGCCCTCAACGCCGGGCTGGAAGCGGTGCGGGCCGGCGACAGCGGCCGGGGTTTCGGCCTGATCGCCGCCAAGATCTCGGCCCTGGCGGAGGAGGTGACGGGGGCGACCCAGGATATCGGCACCCTGGTGCGCGAAACCACCGCCGGGGTGCAGTCGGGGGTCAAGGCGGCGGGAGAAACATCGCAGGCCATGTCCCGCATCGTCGATGCCTCGCGCGACAGCGGCGCCACGGCGCAATCCATCGCCGCCGCCATCGACGAGCAGAACGCCATGATCCGCCTGCTGAAGGAGCGGGTGGAGCAACTGACCATGGTGGGGCAGACCACCGCCGGGGCGGCGGAGGAGATTTCCGCCACCATGTCCGCCCTGGCTGGCCTGGCCCGGCGCCTTCAGGCCGAAACCGCCCGCATCCGCACCGCCTGAAGGAAAGGGCCGCCCCATGAACGAGCAAGTGCGCCGGGCGCTCCGCAAGCTGCTGGGGCCGTTTGTTCTGTTGCTGTGCGTCCTGGCCTTCTTCTACATCGGCGGGGATTATTACCAGGGGGTGGGGCTGGCCGCGGTGGACAGCACCCGGCGGGCACTGAAATACGTTCTGGGGGTGGCGGCCTTCCTGTCGCTGGCGGTGCTGGTGCAGCGGATCGTGCAGTACGTGGTGTTCGACGGCATCGTGGCGTCCACCACCGGGGCACCGGTGCCCAAACTGCTCAGCCAGATTTCCGGCCTGCTGATTTTCGGGGTGGCGATTTCCGCCTGCGCCGGCATCGTCTTCGACCAGGATCTGACGGTGCTGTGGGCCGCGTCGGGTGTGGCCGGTCTGGTCTTGGGCATGGCGTTGCGCGAACTGCTCCAGGACGTCTTCGCCGGCATCGCACTGAACATCGACCGGGCCATCCGCATCGGCGAATTCATCCAGATCCACAAGTCGGGCGACAGCAAGATCAGCGGGCAGGTGCTGGAAATCAGCTGGCGCACCACGCGGGTCAAGGATTTCATGGGGGATGTGGTGATCTTCCCCAACAGCAAGTTCAGCTCCTTCACCATCACCAACTTCAGCCAGCCCCAGGCCAGCAGCTACCGCTATGTCACGCTGATCCTGGACACACGGGTGCCGCAGCCGCGGGCCTTCCGCATTCTCCAGGCCGCGGCGCTGGAAGCCATGACCGCCCTGGCCGGTCCCGCTACCCCCGTCCCCTGGGTGGAGGTGAAGGCCATCCGGCTGGAAGGCGTGGAATACGCCATCTTCTACAAGGCGGAGTGGGCGCATCTGGCCAACGCCGGGCCGGCGATCCTGCAAAACGTGCTGCTGCACCTTGCCTTTGCCGGGCTGGAGCCGGCCAGCCTGCGGGTGGAGGGCGCGCGCGTCCTGTCCGCCGGCCCGGCGGGAACGGACACGGCGGCCCGGCCCGCGCGGGACAAGCTGGTGGCGCTCGCCGCCGCCACCCCCCTGTTCCGCGGGGTGGACGAGGCCGGGCTGCGCCTGCTGGCCGAACACGCGGTGTTCCGCGAGGAGCCGGAAAACCGCGTGGTGATCCAGGCGGGGGAGGTGGGCACCGTCCTGACCCTTGTGCTGGAAGGGCTGCTGAGCACCGAAAGCAACCGGCGCAACGGGCGCGCCCTCCTTCCCGACACCCTGCGTCCGGGGGATCTGTTCGATGCCCCGGCGGTGCTGCTGGGCGATGCCTATGGCCATACGGTGCGCAGCCGCACGCCGGTCCTGCTGTGTGAATTCGGTGACGGCGCCTTGCAGCGGCTCTTTGGGACCAACGCCGCCGCCTTCGACCGGGTGGGGCTGAACCTTGCCGGACTGCTGCCGGGCAAGGGGAGCGACGACCCCGATGAGCGAGTCGCAGACCTGTATCGCCGCATGCGCCACCTGTACCCGGTGGTTCCCGTCATTCCACGGCCGGTATCGCGCGGTGCCTCACCCGCTGCCGGGTGAACGGCCCGTGCCGCCCTTGCCGCGGGCCAGAAGGAACAACCAATCATAGGAATTCTCGGAATTATTCTCGTTTTTCTTCAATATAAAAGAGAGTGCATTTGAATTTTTGCGGATATGCTTTCCGCATTTGGATGAATGTCCTATAATTGTCAAAATATCGTGCGTGCATAAATCGGGGAAATTGAAAATTTCATCTTTCTGTATTGATGGAATTTTCTTTCCGTGAATGTGTGATTTATACGCACCCCGTGAAAAATCAAAATAGATCATGAAGGTGAACGATGGATCCTATTTCGCTCCTGGCGGCCTTTTTGGCGGCATTCGGGATCATTTCCACCGACGCCGTGCTGCATGCGGACAGCGTCAGTGTCAGCCTCTACATGTCCGATGAGCTGTCCAAGGGAACGGCCAAGGGCGAGATCATCGAAGATATGTTCATCGCCAAGATGCAGGAAATCGGCGATGTGAAATCCTATTTCGGCAGCCCGAGCGTCCGGTCGAACAAGTCCAAGACCATCGGTGCGGTGCTGGCCAAGACCATGAAGCTGGAGGACATGACCGCGGCCATCCAGCACACCTTCGGCATGAAGACGGCGGCGGTCAACGGCAGCTTCGCCAAGGACGAGAAGGAAGGGAAGCTGCAGCTTGTGGCCATGGTCCGCGACCCGGACGAGCCGCCGTTTCCCCTGGTCATCAAGCGGGACAACAACGAATCCCTGCCCGACATGATGGGGCGCGCCGCCCAGCAGGTGATGGAGCATCTGGCCCCGTACATCACGCTGGTCTATCTGCTTCAGGACGCCGACCACAAACACGACTATGCCCAGGTCGATGACCTGATCGCCCGCGAACTGGCGGCCTATGCGTCCAGCGCCTATTACAAGGAGCGGGCGGGGATCCTGAACATCGCCGGCATCGTGGCACTCCACAAGCAGAACCTGCCCGAAGCCGCCCGCCTGTTCGAAGAGGCCGACCAGACCGATCCCTCGCTGCTGATCCCGCGCCTGAACCGCGCCTTCGTCATGCTGGCCGCCGACGAGGAGAAGGGGGTGGACGGCTATCTGAAGCCGACCATGGATTCGGCCCGCTATCAGCGCTCCTACACCCTGCTGGCCGCCGGGGACATGATCCGCGCCGGGGCGTTGATGAGCGCCGGCAAATTCGATCAGGCCGCCGCCGCCCTGGACGATGCCGAGTATTGGGATCCCACCAGCGCCGCCGTGCCGTCGCTGCGGGCGGAAATCTGCGCCGAGCGCGGCGATGTCACCTGCGTGCAGAAATACAAGGCCAAGGCGCGGTCCAATCTGGATAATTTCGAAACCTATCCCGAACTGGCCAGCCTCTACTACCATATCTCGTGGAGGAAGGGCGAACCGCTGCGGCCCAACGATCTGCGCCATGAAATGAGCAAGCCGCAACTGGCGCCGGCCAAGCCCGTCAAGGTGTCCGCCGAGACCGGCAAGACCCCGTGATGACGTGCCCGATGGCCGCGGACGGCCGGTACCGTTTCGCGTGACACCTTGCATGCGGCGGCCAGCGGCTGTACCACCGGGGCCGGAATGTTCCATGGCGGGCATTCCGGTCCTGGGAGTCCGGTCCGCAGAGGTGTGTTTCAAGGATCGGACCGTCACGGAGAGCCCTTTGGGAGAGAACATTCTTTTCGTCGAGCGGTGGATGCGCAATCCACTGACCGTCGGTGCCATCGCCCCCAGCGGCCCCTGCCTGTGCCGGTCGATGGCGCGCGCCGCCGGGGCGGCTCCGGGCCGCCGCATCGTGGAGCTGGGACCGGGAACCGGCGTCATGACCCGCGCCCTGATCGACGCGGGGGTCGAGGCCGGTGATCTCTTGCTGGTCGAACTCGACCGCAGCTTCGCAGCCCGTCTGGCGGGGGCCTATCCCGGTGCCTGCGTGGTGCGGGAAAACGCCTGCCACCTGCGCCGCATCACGCGGGACCATGGGTGGCAGGGGTGCGATGCCATCGTGTCCGGGCTGCCGTTGATCAATTTTACCGGCGCCGTGCAGCTTCGCATCCTGTCCGGGGCCTTTGCCTCGCTGGGGCCGCAGGGGGTTTTCGTCCAGTTCACCTACGGGCCATTCTCGCCGGTGGCCCCGGCGGTGTTGCGGCGGCTGGGGCTGACCGGAACCCGCACCGGCTGGATCGTCCGCAACGTTCCGCCCGCCTTCGTCTGGACCTACCGCCGGGCGCCGGGGCCATCCCCTCTGTGACCGCAGGCGGCAGCGGGGCGGCACCCGTGAAAGGGCCGCTCCGCCGCAAAAGGTGGGTTTACGAACCCATCAGGGTTGCCAGCAGGCCATCCAGTGCGGCCACCGCCTGTTCGGCGGCCAGGCGGGCACGGGCGTCGGCAAGCCACGGGGCCACGGTGTCGCGGGGCAACCCCTCCAGTTGCGCCAGCCGGTCCACCGCGATGGCGAGGTCGCCGTCCTCCAGGGCCAGGGCGGCGCGGGCCAGCGTGGTCGCGGTCCGGTTTTCCGGTGTGACCTCTTCCGGCGGTGCGGAGCCGAAGACGCCGGAAATACCGGAAACCCAATTCCACATGGTGTCGCTGATCCCGGCGGTGCTGCCGCTCAGGTCTGCCTGCAGCAGGCTGGGGACGAGAACCGCATAGCGGGCCGCAAGGTCGCTGCGGCTGAGGATCCCTTGGGCGGCTTTGGGAGAGATCTGGTCGAGAGCCTTGGCAAGGCTGGTGTCGGCCGTCCCCGACAGGCGCATCAGGGCCAATTCGCCGTCAAAGGGGCCGGAACCGTTCAGCGCCGTGCGCAATTGGCGGATGGCCAGGATGCCGGCGACACGATTGCCGGGGGCAACGGCGTCGGCGATCCGACGGTCGATGCCGGCCACCGCCTGTTCCAGCGATGCCACCCGTTCCGCCAGGGGCTTGGTGCCGGCGTCCGTTCCGCCGGCGGCCGTTCCGATGGTCTTTTCCAGTGTTCCGACCCGCACCTGCAGCTCGCCCGGCGGCAGGAAGCGGGCGCGGATCTGGTCGCCATACAGGATGGAGCCGGCCACCGCCGCTCCGGCCAGTAGAATCGTCAGGGCGAAAACCCCGGCCGGGACACCGCCGGACGGGGGCGGGGATGCCGCGGCCCCGGTGCTGGACCGGGTGGGCGGGGCGTGTTCCTGATCGCCCGGTTCGGGCGTGGCGGTGGTTTTCTCCATGAAACTGAACCTTTGTTGGTGGGCGTGGCGCCTGTTGCCGGTCGGGTTTTGAATTCTTGCCGTGGCGTCAGCCGTCACGCGCGGTTGTTTGGCCGCTGTGTCCGGTCTCAGCCACATAAATCGTGAAAAGGGTACTTCTTCTTGTTTCTCAATCGAAAAGGCCTTGAGGGTGCCGATATAAGGCATCGCGGCCGATCAGGTTTTCATTCTTGTTTTGATAATACAGCAATATTTTATCCCAAAAAAGCTTTGGATGCGCGATGGAATTTTTGAAATTTGCAAATTTTATTGAAAACAAATAAAACAAGAATGGTTTTGAAAATTATAATGATCATATCATTTATGCGATGTGCTTTATTTGGCTCGTTTTTCGGAAATATGTCCTTGCAATGTGTTTTTATGTTTATTTTTGAATTAGTATTTTAAATTTCGAAAGAAAAAATTTATAATGCGCACTTGTGGATATTTTTTATCGTTAAATCAAAGCTATCTTTCTTCTCTAATTTACAAATGTATCTCTCACTCAGACCAATAATAATCGCCAAAAGAAATGACGTTGATTTCATTAATTTACTTGAAAATCATCAATGTTTGGCTAGGATTGATCTGTCTTCGGCAGAAAAACAGGCGCATGAAGACCAAATCAAAGCCCCCGAAAATCATAAGACCGTCTCGGCAATGGCGAGGAGCAGCGAACGGTGGCCAGTGCGTTTCTGAACAAGAACAAAAGCCGGGGACGCATCGGTCATCGGCGGGTGCATGCCGCCGCCGTGGCTGCCGTGCTTCTGCTCCCCGCCGTTCCTGCCGTGGCGTGGCCGCGGGCGGTGGTGGGGGATACGGACGACCTGTTGCTGTCCGCGCGCCGCCGCGTGCTGGTGGAGCCTGTGCGGGAACCTTCCTGTCTGTCCACCGCCGGGGCGTGGCTGGGATCAACGGTATCGGCGGTGTCCAGCGCGGCGTCGGCCCCGGTATCGGCGTTGACCGCCCGCCTGTCGGATACCTCGGCGGCGCTGAACCAGTTCACCTGGGAACTGGCCTATGCCTTCGGGGTCAACAGCACCCCTGCCAGCCGGGTGTTCGTGACCGATTCGGTGGGGGAGGCCGGCGAGAAGACCGCCGCCAACGCACCCGCCGAGGCGCCGCCTGAAGCACCCGAGCCGCCACCCCCGGCGCTTCCCGCAACGGTGGCGCCGCCAGTCCCGCCGCCAGCCCCCGCCGCCATTCCGGCGGTGTCCGTCCCGGCATCGCCCCCGGCGCCCCCTCCGGTTCCGGTGAGCGCGCGGCTGCTGGCGGAACTGGCGGTGGACAAGCCCCAGCGGCGCCCGGACGGTTCGTATTTCGTGCCGAAACCGCTGCAGCGGCTGTTCGACATCCACACCCTCAAGGTGGAAAGCACCCAGACCCCGCTGACCACGCGCCTGTCCGGCCGCATCGTTCCCGATCCCAACGCCCATGGCGACGTCGAGGCCAGCCTGCTGGGCCGGATCGAGCCGCCGAAGACCGGTCTTCCGGTGCTGGGCGAGGTGGTGACGAAGGGACAGGTTCTGGGCTATGTCACCCCGGCCATCGGGGTTGTGGACCGGTCCCAGGTGCGGCGCGAGGTGGCCCGCCTGACCAACGAGATCCGCATCACCGCCGAAGGTCTGGAGCTTTTGAAACAGTTCTGGTTCGTGCCGTTCCGCGACGGCAAGGTCATGCAGACCGAGGTGCGCCTGGACGGGCTGCGCCGCGAACGGGCGGCCCTGCTGCCCATGCTGCAGACCCAGGAGGTGCTGCGGGCCACCGTTGACGGCATCATCAGCGTGTCCAACGCCATCAACGGGCGCATTGTCCATCCGGGTGAAAAGATCTTCGAGATCGTGAATCCCCGGCAGTTGTGGGTCGAGGCCGTCGCCCCCGATCCCGAGGTGGCGCGCAGCGCCTCGCTGGTGGAGAACGCCACCGCCTCCACCCCGGAAGGGGAGGTGCTCGGCCTGTCCTTCATCGGCAGCGGGCTGGCGTTGCAGCAGCAGTCGGTGCCGCTGATGTTCCGCATCGAGAATCCCATCCAGGGCTTGCGCGTCGGCCGTCCGGTCAGCGTCACCGTGCGCAACGGCAGCAAGCTGCGCCAGGGCATGCCCATCCCGCGCGAGGCGCTGGTGACCGATTCCGGCGGGGCCGAGCAGGTGTGGGAAATGATGTCCCCGGAAACCTTCATGCCGCACACGGTCAAGACCGAGGCCCTGGACGGCCGTTCGGTGCTGATCGTCGCCGGGGTCGGCCCTGGCGCCCGCATCGTCACCAGCGGCGCCCGCCTGCTGTCGCAGTTCCAATGACCCACGGCTTTGCAGCCGCCATGAAAGGGGGAAAAGAGATGGATATCCGCCGTTTCCCGGGCCTGACGGTCCGTCGCCTGTCCATGCTGGTGCTGGCCCTGGTCCTGTCGGGGGCCGCCGTCCGTTCGGCCGGTGCCGACGAAGGCGTCCCCGGTGCCGCCCCGCGGGTGGCGATGGTGGTGGACGGCGCCAGCGTGGTGGTGGTTGCCAGCCAGCGCAAGCTCTACGCCTTTGTGGATGATTACGACACCAACACCCCGCTTGCCGGCGGGGAGGTGCGGATCGAAACCCCGCGTGAGACGCTGGCGCTGAATGAGATCGCCCCCGGCATCTACATGTCCGGCCTCTACCTGCCCCCCGCGGTGGTGACGCCGCTGACGGTTTCGGTCGCCGCCCGCGGGGCCAGCCTGCGGGGCATGGCCGATCTGATCGTGCCGCAGATGACCGATGCGCCCATGCCCGGCCACACGCGCACCTATGCCTGGTTCGGCCTGGCGGTGGTGCTGGTGCTGGCCCTGTTGTGGCTGTGGCAGCATCCGGGCGCCGTGCGGCGGCGCACCACCGCCGTCTGACGAACAACGGAGCCGACCGCCGCCATGTTCCAGTTTCTCGTCGGCATCAGCCTTCGCCAGAAGCCCCTGGTGCTCCTCGCCACCGTGATGGTGACGCTCTGGGGCATGGTCATCGCGCGCGGCATGCCGATCGACCTGCTGCCCGACCTGCACCCCCCCGTCGTCACCATCGTGACCGAGGCGGGCGGCTTCGCCCCCGAAGAGGTTGAGCAGCTCATAACCTATCCCATGGAGCTGATGCTGAACGGGATGCCGGGGGTGACGCGGGTGCGCAGTTCATCCAGCCCCGGCTTTTCCCTGATCTATGTGGAATTCGAATGGGGCACCGACCCCTACCGCAACCGCCAGCTCGTGACCGAGCGCATCGCCATGGCCCGCGACCGGCTTCCCCAGGCGGTTTCGCCCCATCTGGCGCCGATGTCGTCGGTGATGGGGCTGGCGATGCAGGTGGTGGTGTCGGCGGACGCCATGGACCCCATGAGCCTGCGCGAGGTGGCCGACTGGACCATCCGCCCGCGGCTGATGGCGGTGGAGGGCGTGTCCCAGGTCTATGTGGTGGGCGGCGACGTGCGGCAGTTCCGCTTCACCCCCAATCCCGTGGCCATGAACATGCTGGACATCTCCCTGTCCCAGGTGGAACAGGCGCTGACCGCGTTCGGGGGCAACAGCAGCGGCGGTTTCAACGATCTCTACAACACCGAATTCATCATCCGCAACGTCGCCCGCAGCCGCAGCCTGGACGACATGCGCAATCTGGTGGTCACCTACCGCGACAACCGGCCCGTGCTGCTGAGCCAGATCGGCGACGTGGGCTTCGCCGCCAAGGTCAAGCGCGGGGAGGGCAGCTTCAACGGCCAGCCGTCGGTGCTGCTGGCGGTGCTGAAGCACCCCAGCGCCAACAGCGTCCGCCTGGCCGCCGAGGTCAAGGACATGCTGGCCGACATAGCACCGTCGCTGCCCCAGGGGGTGCGGGCCGACCGGATCTCCTACAGCCAGTCCGATCTCATCACCGCCTCCATCGACAATGTGGAGCATGTGCTGCGCGACGCCATCGTCATCGTCGCCATCGTGCTGGCCGCGTTCCTGTGGAGTGCCCGGACCACGGCCATCTCGCTGCTGGCCATTCCGATCTCGCTGATCGTCACGGTGATCATCCTTCACCTGATGGGATCGACCATCAACACCATGACCCTGGGCGGCATCGCCATCGGCATCGGCCAGCTGGTGGACGATTCGGTGGTCTATGTGGAGAACACCCTGCGGCGGCTGGGCGGGAACCGGCGGCGCCACCGCCCGCTGGAGGTGATCGAGGTGATCCTGCGCGCCTCGCAGGAGGTGCGGTCGGGCATCATCTACGCCACCGCCATCATCCTGCTGGTGTTCCTGCCGCTGTTCGCGCTGCCGGGGGAACAGGGTCGGCTGTTCGGGCCGCTGGGGGTGGCCTACATCGTGTCGATCTTCGCCAGCCTGCTGGTGTCGGTGACGGTGACCCCGGCGCTGTGCGCCTATCTGCTGCCCAACATGCGCCATCTGGAAGAGTCCCACGACGGGCGGCTGATCCGCGGGCTGAAGCGGCTGAACGCCCGGCTTCTGGGGTGGGCGCTGGACAACCCGCGCACGCTGCTGGGGATCGCGGGCGCGATGGTGATCGCGTCGGCCCTGGTGCTGCCGCTGCTGCCGCGCTCGTTCCTGCCGGCGTTCAACGAGGGCACGCTGTATGTCCAGCTTCTCAACCGGCCCGGCATCTCGCTGGCGGAATCGAGCCGCGTGGGCGCCATGGCCGAACAGATCATCCTGCAGGTGCCCGAGGTGGTCAGCGTCGCCCGCCGCACCGGCCGCAACGAGGAAGACGAAGACGCCGATCCGGTGAACAGCAGCGAATTCCCCATCCGCGTGCGGCTGGACGGCCGCGCACGGGCGGCGGTGATCGACGACCTGCGCACCCGGCTGTCGGTGCTGCCGGTGGAACTGACGGTGACGCAGTTCCTCACCTCGCGCATGGAGGTGGCGCAGAACGGCGTGCGCGGCGCCATCGTGTTGAAGATCTTCGGCGAGGATCTGGGCACGCTGCGCATGCTGGCCGCCGGTTTCCGCCAGAAGTTCGACGCCATCCCCGGCCTGAAGGATCTGCTGGTGGAACAGCAGGTGCAGGTGCCGCAGATCCGCATCACCATCGATTATGAACGGGCCAAGCTGTTCGGCGTGACCCCCGCCCAGATCGCCCAGGCGCTGGAAAACCTGTCCAACGGCCGCACGGTGTCGCAGGTGATCGACGGCGGCAAGCGCTTCGACGTGGTGATGAAGCTGTCGGACGCCGACCGCACGCCGGAAACCCTGGCGCAGATGCGCATGGAAACCCCGGCGGGGTACGTGCCGCTGTCGTCGGTGGCGGCCATCGTCAGCAGCGCCGGCCCCAACCAGATCATGCGCGAAAGCGGCATGCGCCGCATCGTGGTGACCGCCAACACCGACGGGTCGGACATGGCGGCCATCGTCGCCAGGATGCGGGCGGCCATCGCCGCCACGCCGCTGCCCACCGGCTACACCTCCGCGCTGGAAGGCAGCTTCCGCCAGGAGGAATCCAGCCGCACGATCATGGCCGGGCTGTGCGCGGTGTCGATGACGCTGGTGTTCCTGGTGCTGTACCAGCGCTACCGCTCGACGGTGCTGAGCCTGGTCATCATGGCGAACATCCCGCTGGCGCTGATCGGGTGCGTGGTGGCGCTGGTGCTGTTCCGCCAGGATCTCAGCCTTGCCGCCATGATCGGCTTCATCGCCGTGACCGGGGTGGCGGTGCGCAACGGTGTGCTCAAGATCAGCCACTTCATCAATCTGGCCCTGCACGAAGGCGTGCCCGCCGGGCGCGGGCTGATCCTGCGCGGCTGCGAGGAGCGGCTGACGCCGGTGCTGATGACCGCGCTGTCGGCGGGGCTGGCGCTGATCCCGCTGCTGTTCACGTCCGACATGCCGGGCACGGAGATCCTGCACCCGGTGGCGGTCGCCATCTTCGGCGGACTCATCAGCTCGACCCTGCTCGACACCCTGACCACGCCGGTGCTGTTCCAGTGCTTCGGCCTGCCGGCGCTGGAGCGGCTGCGGGTGATGGCCGAAGGGGAACTGGCCGCCGAAACCTTCTGATCCGCCGGACATGCAACGAAAAAGGAGGCGTTGGCGATCATCATGGAACCCACCAGCCTGACCGTCCTGGTCGTCACCGCCTCCCTTCTCGGCGGGGTGATGATGGATGTGGGGGTCAACACGCTGCAGAACTGGTACGACACCTTTTATCAGGATGCGTTCTGGAGCAGCCGCAAGACGGTCATCAGTCCCGAACTGGACGCCCAGCTCAAGCGGGAAGAGGCGGAAATCGACCGCCTGATCCGCGACAGCGATTTCGTGAACGAAGAAACGGTTCAGCCATGACCAACCCTGTCTTTTCCCTGCGCCGTCCGGGGGCCGTGGCCGTGCCGCTGGCCGTTGCGGCCCTGGCCCTGGCGGTGGGCGCCGCCGCCCAGACGTCTGCGTCCCCGGCGGGTGCGCCCGTCCGCGTCATCCCCGCCGCCGGGGAGTTCCAGGCCACCAGCCGCACCAACGTGCGCGAACAGCCGTCCACCAGGGCCCAGCGCATCGACCTGATCGACGGCGGGGCGAAGGTTCATGTCACCGGCAAGGTGCCGGACGCCCCGTGGTACGCCATCGTGACCCAGGGGGGGAAGGCCGGCTTCGTCTCGGCGGACCAGTTGCGCGCGGTGTCCCCGGCCCCCGGTGTGGCGGCCGTCCAGGCCCAGGCCCCGGCCCCGGCCCCGGTCCAGCCGCCCGCGGCGGCGGCTCCTCCCGCGGGCGCTCCCCCGGTCCCGGCGGAGGTGATGGACCGGCTGGACCGGATGCAGGCCCGGCTGGACGCTCTCGAACAGCGCCTGCCCTCCGTGGCGGAGCTTGACGCGGCGATCGAGCGGCAGAAGCGGGCCGCCGCCCAGTCCGAATCGCTGGCGGCGTCCGCCGATCTGGCCAACGGGCTGATCGACGCCATGGGCAAGCTGCAGGACCAGTTCTCCGCCCAGATGCGCGAGCAGCGCGACCAGTTCGGGCGGCTGGGGGAGCGTATCGATTCGGTGGAGGAGTCGGTCCGCCCCGCCGTCGATTGGGCCAGGGAATGGACCGGCAGGGCCGCCCCCATGGCCGAAGAGGCGCAGGGGTGGTTCAGTGCGGCGTATGGCTGGATGAGCGGCTGGATGCCCTGGGGCAGCCGCCCGGTCAAGATGCCGTAACCCTGCCTGCCGGGGGCCCCCTCCCTACCGGGCGGCGGACATCGCCTGGGCGCACCGCGCGCGCCGCTGCTTGAGATAGGCGGCGCGGGTTTCGTCGTAATCGCGCAGGCGGATCTTCTTCGCCTCGATGTCGAACTGGCGGGTGGCGGTGATGTCGGCGGCCACCTCCACCGATTCCGCGATGACGATAGTCTGGAAGCTGGCGCCCGTGCCCGCCGCCACCCCGGCGAAGGTCCACAGCATGGCGTTCATCAGCACGATGTCGGCGATGGCGTCGCGCCCGGTGCGCGGCCCGACGAAGGGCAGCACCACGTACCCCATCTCCCCCACCCCCGACCGGCACAGGCTGAGCCCGACATCGGTGTGGGTGGGGGGATAGCCCCACTGGCTGGCCGTGTCGTAATACCCCAGCACGCCGGCGGTGCTGTTGATCCCGAACCGTTCCACCGACCGCCACGCGTTGCCGAACTCGCCGATCAGCGTGCTGCTGACGGCGGTCAGCGGCTCGTTGACCAGATTGGCGACCATGTTCTGCACGCTGCCCGCCGCCGGATCGGGCGGGGCGGCGGCGGGGCCGCCGCCGAACCAGCCGCCGGCGGCGTCGAGATTGTCGTAGAGCCGCTGGTTGAACCCGAACATGAAGCGGCTGTAGCCGTCCATGAACCCGCCCTGCCCCTCGGCGGCGGGCGTTTCGGCCTTTGGCGCTTGCGCGGTTTTAAGCGCGGCCCTGGGCAACCCGGTCTTGATCTGCTCCGGGGGATAGCCGGTGGCGGTGGCCGCCGCCGCGCCCGAGGCGGTCGCGGCGCAAAGGGCGGCGGCGGCGAATGCCCGGCGGAATCGGGTCATGGGCAAGGTCCGTTTCACGGGCGCGGGGGCAGGCGGGGAATGGTGGTGGCGATCATCTCGGCGATGCGGTCGATCGCCTGATTGGCGGTGATGCGGGCGCGGGCCTCGTCCAGCCAGACGCGGGCCGGGCCGCCGGCGCTGATGTCCAGCGCGCCCAGCTCCTCGACGGCGGCGATCAGATTGTCGTCCGACAGCAGCGCCTGGGCGTGTTCCGCCGCGGCGATGGGGCGGATCGCGTCCGGTTCCACGGGCACCGGCGTCCAGCCGGTGGCGTTGCTCAGCCATTTCAGCGGCAGCGACCGGGGGTCGGCGCGGCCGATCACGTCGGTCACCGTGGCGAATTCCTGGCGCAGTTGCGATTCCACCAGGATGCCGTTGGCGGCATAGGGTTCGATCTTGGCCAGCAGCGGTTCCAGCTCGTCGATCCGGCCCCCCAGCGCGCGCACCGCCTTCAGCTCGGCGTCGAAGGGCACCGGGCGGCGCAACGCGGCCCGCAACTGCATCAGCACCAGAACCCGCGCGCGGGTTTCCGATGCGCCCACCGCGGCCTTGGCGGCGGCGGCCTGGTCGTTGGCCTTGGCCAGGGCGGCGGCCAGCTCGCCGACGCGGCGGTCGAGATCGGCCACCGACTGCACCAGACGGCCGGTTTCCACCTCCTGTCGTGCCTGCCATTCGGCGGCGGGGGGGCGCAGATGAAGGGAACGGTACAGGGCCGGCGACCAGTAGGGGGCGGAAACCGCCGCGGCCAGGGCGATCAGGGCGATGGCCAGCGGCGCACGGCTGCCGCCGCTGGTGTCGTCGTGGCGGGGGGTGTCGGCCTCGTCACCGCCGGGGAGCGGCCCGGCGGGGCGTGCGCTCTTGGCCTCAGTGGCTTGCGCGTCGATGGTCATGGCTCGCCTCGTTCGTTTTGGGATGGTTTCTTCATGGCCCGGCTGCCGGGGTCACAGGGTCAGCACCGAAATCACCGCATGGACCGCCAGGGTCAGGGTGACGCCGACGATGATCGCCCGCGCGATGGCGGTGTTGATTTCCAGAACCGATTCCTTCCGGCCGCCGCCGATGACGATGGCGGCCCCCCCGGCCAGCAGCGCGCTCAGCGCCACCTTCAGCAGCACCCACATCATGCTGGGGGCGGGGTGGATGCCGTCGGGCAGCAGCTTGCGGAAGAACTGGCTGCGCCACAGTTCGAAATTCTGCATGGGGAACTGCACGTGCCACGTCTGCATCGACGCCCAGCTCGCCATGCCCAGGGACAAGACCAGCAGCATCAGCGACCCGATCACCATGTTGACCAGAATCGCCGACACGATGTAGCCGCGGGCGGTGATCCGCAGATTGTCCATGGCCTGGAACTGCGACGACAGCACCCGGTTGCCGATGTCGGCGGCGATGATGGCGTTGTTGCGGGCGACGAACAGGATGCTGCTGATGAGCGGCACCGCCACCGTCCCCTGAACCAGCCCCAGCCCCACCAGGGTTTCGTCGTGGAGCAGCGATTTCAGATAGCCGCCGAAGGAGTTGTAGTGGAAGCCGAACCACATGGACACGAAGCCCATGATCAGCGCCCCGGCCCCCATGTAGACCAGCATCAGCGGCGAGACGCACAGCTCCCAGAAATATTCGGCCATGTAGCGCCCGAACCAGTACCCCCGCGGACGGTGCCCGATGGCGTCCGGCCACGAACGGCGCCGTGCCTGCGGGCGGGCGGGGTGGGCGGCCGTGCCGTCCAGCTTCAGCAGTTCCGCCTCGATCGCCTCGGCATCGCGGGGAACCTCGACCAGACAGCGGCGGCGGGTGTCGAACAGCAGAACCCGGTCGGCGACCGGCAGCAGATCCTTGACGTGGTGGGCCACGATCAGCGCCGGCTTTCCCATGGTCCGGCACAGGTCGCGGATCAGTTCCCCCAGCCGCCGGGCCATGGCGACGTCCAGGCCGGAGTTCGGCTCGTCGAACAGCAGCACCGGGCGGTCGGCCAGCAGCGTGCGGGCGATGGCCAGACGCTGGCGCTGGCCGCCGCTGCACGATGCCACCGATTTGTCGGGCGCGATGTCGCCCAGCAGGGCCGTGGCGTCGGCGATCAGCCCGGCGTCGGGGCGGTGGCGGGCGTGGTCGGCGGCGATGCGCAGGTTTTCCAGTGCGCTCAGGTCGTTGAACAGCGCGTGATCCTGGAACACGATGCCGCCCACGGTGCTGCGCTCGGCCCCCAGATCCACCGCCGCACCGCCGCACTCCAGCCGCCCGGCGACCCGCCAGCCGCCGGTGCCGGTTTCCAGCAGCCCGCCCAGCAGCTTGACGATGGTGGATTTGCCCGACCCGCTGGGCCCCACCAGCAGCACCACCTCGGCGGGGCCGATGGTGAAGGTGGCGTCGCGCACCAGCAGGTCGCCGGAAGGCCGGTGGATGGTCAGCCCGTCGATGACGAGCGTGTGGGCGGTGCGGGTCATGGCAGCACACTGTGCAGAAGGGGGCGGGGCGAGAAGGAATCGAGCCGCAGGATGTCTTCGCGCTGCTGCGGGCTCATCAGCACGATGAACTGTCCCGGCCGCCCGGAGATGAAGCCCTGGAAGGTGAAGGCGGCCAGCGCGTTGAGATCGACCCCCGGCTGCACCCCGAACAGGATGTTGGGAGCCAGCCGGGCCAGATCGGCCACCGGCCCCGACACCGGGGCGAAATACGTGCCCAGCCGGGGATCGTTGACCATCCGCCCGGCCACGTCGCGCAGGCGGGGGTTGTCGGCCGCCGCATCCATCACGGCGCCGGCGACGGTCTGGAGAAACGCCTTGGCCTGCCAGCTGTCCAGAACCTGCTGCAACGCCCGCTGCAGGACGTTGCGTTCGCGCACCTCGCGCTGGATCGCGTCCATGGCGTGCTCCACCGGCGAGAAATCCCACGGCTGGGAATGGAACACGTCGAGCGCCACGCCCATGTTGGCGCTGATCAGATTCCAGACCATCGGCTCGATCTGCTTGACCACGATGGCCTTGACCTCGCGCCCGGCGGCTTCGTGCAGCAGCGGTTCGGTGCTGCGGATCATCTCGTCATAGGCGGCGCGGGTGGCGGGCGCGCGCCATGCATCCTCGATGATCTGGCGCCCGATGTCCTTCAGCTCGTCGCGGTACGCACCGGTGAATTCCGGGGAACGCAGCACGGCCTCCACCGCGTCGCGCAGGCCGCGGCCCACCGTCTGGAGTCCCTCGCGCAGGGCGGTGCGTTCCTCGTCGGTGGCCAGCAGCCACAGAACCCGCAGGTCGGTGTTGAACAGCACCGCCTCGCTGCCGTGGATCAGCCGGGGGTCGGACGGATCGTAAAGGGTAATGTCCACCGCCCCGCCCGCCCCGATGCGGGCGGTGCCCGACCGCAAGGTGGCGTGATTGGCCTGCAGCAGGAACACCGGCAGCCCCGAGGCTTCAGCCACGGCCGCGGCGGTTTCGGGCACCCGGTAGCCCAGCGACGGGGGCTGGGCGCGCGTCGGCAGCGTTGCCCGCCCCGCCGACAGGAACAGGGCGGCCAAGGCGAGGCTGGCGATGACCGCCGCCGGACGGCCGAACAGGACATTGACGATTCGCACGGGCGGCGACCTACTCCGTGATCCGTTCCGCGGTGTTTCTTCTGTCGATAAAGCCATGCTCAAGGCGCCTTTGTAAACAATTTCATTGCAGTAAAACTGCAATTTCGCCATGAATAAATTGGGTATTGGGTTTATCGTTTTCCAGAAATGGGGGCTTTCTCATGATGACCACTGCTGGTTTCATTGTTCGCCTTCTGTTTGCTGTATTCTTGGTATTTTGTATTTATAACCCATCTGGATATTCTTATTACCATTGGGTGGTTGATTATGAAGGCGACTGGGCAACGAAATTGTTTGCCGGCATGGTCGTGGCGTTTTTGCTGTTCATCCATCTGCAAGCGACATGGCGGTCGATGAGGCTGGTCGGGGTCTCGCTGGTGGTGCTGGTGACAGCCGCCGCCGTTTGGGTGCTGTCGGATTACGGGGTGATCGACCTGGATGACCCGACGGTTTTCGCGTTGACACTGCTGACCGGGATTGCGCTGGTGCTGGGGGCGGGGCAATCCTGGTCGCTGATCCGTTACCGTCTGAGCGGCCAGGTGGATTCCCAAAGCCTGGTCTGACGCCCGGCCCGCCGTCATGACCCACGTTGAGGGGACGCCGTGAAAAGCTTCGGATATCTCATTCGCACCCTGGGCTGCTTCCTGCTGCTGTTCGCCACGTGGAATCCCTCCGGCTATTCCTATGCGGCGTGGATTGGTGGCGATGATGGAACGCGGCTGTCGGTCAGGGTTGCGGTCAGCGTGATCCTGCTTGCCATCTACGCCGCCTATCTGCGCATCGCCTGGGTGGCGCTGGGGGCGGCGGGGACGGCGGCGGCGCTGGCGATTCTCGTCACCGGCTACGTCTCGCTGCGCCATGTGGGGCTGCTGGCCCCCGACGCGCCGTTCTGGAGCGGCTATCTGGTGCTGATCCTGGCGTCGCTGGTGCTGTCGGTCGGCGTCTCCTGGTCCCATTTCAAACGCCGGATCTCCGGCCAGTCCCATGTGCTGAGCCCCCCACCGTGATCCGGCGGCCCGTGGTGACCGGTGCCCCCAGTGGCAGCATGGCTCTCGGCAGGCGGAAGTGGCGGTGGCGGTGGAACAGGCCGATCACATTGTACCGGTATTCCTGAGCCGCCAGGATCGCCATCCCCAGCACCCAGAAATTCAGCCGGTTGAGCAGCCACAGCGTCAGCAGAACCCCGTACAGCGTGGACACCGCGGTCATGACGGCGATGACCAGATCCATCGCCGCCGCCAGGCAGCCCCGGCGCCGGCCGCTGCGGACGAATCCCAGCGTGGTGCGGACGGCCAGGATCAGCAGCGCCACACCGATGCCCAAAGACAGGTTCAGCCGCTCGTCGTCCTCGATCAGCCGTCCGGCGAGCCGGTCGGGGGCCGAGCCAACCCGTTCGATCGCCAGTTCGGCAAAGGCCGCCGCATCGAAATCCCATGGGCCGCCGGCCATGAGCAGCGTATCGAACGTCAGCGGGCCGCCCGGCAGCGGCGTGGTGGCCGCAAGACAGATGCCGATCAGCAACCCGCTCACTTCCACGACGCCGACGCGTTTGGCACCATAGGCCTTCCAATGCACCGCGGTATCGCGGACCCAGCGATAGAGCAGCAGCGGGGCTGCGATCAGGATCGGCACGATGGCATGCGACAGGCCGAACGCGATCCATCCCACAATGTCCATCAGGATCTCCTGCGGGGCGGGGGGGCCGTGTTCAGGTCTCGATCTTGTTGTACCAGCGCCGGGTGGGGATCAGGCCGGCGCGGCGGGGCTTCCAGCCGCTGTCGATCATGACTTGCTTGATGTGGCTGCGCGCTTCTTCCTCGCCCATGGCGCCGTTGGAGAAGTCGCGCAGGATCGAGGCGGTCTGTTCGAACTGCTGCCGGCTGATCTTTCCCTTTTTGCCCGCGTGCCGGTCCAGCACCTGCCGGATGCGGCGGTCGATGTCGCTTTCGAACACGAAATCGTTATCCTCCGCCACGGCGCGCATCACGCCGCGCGCCTCGTCCAGGCAGAGCCCCAGCCGGACAACGCCGTCTTCCAGAACGCGGCGTTCCGCGTCCCGCTCGATGTACTTGCTGGACATACCGTTGAGTTTCACCAGATCGGCAAACTTGCGGCGAGAATCTTCGACGGTTTCAGACATATACGCTCCAGGCCAAAATCCATGGTCATCGACCACCCACACCGCCCCGCCGGACGGGGTGCGCCATGGCGATCAGAATTGTGCCGTGTGACGAACTTATCCAGTAAAAAATGAAGAAAACAACGTCGCTCAGCAATTTTTTGGGGCTTTTGCTTGCGTTGTTATTATCAAATTCAAGACGAAAATTTTCTTCTTTGCCTTTGTATTAATAAGCGTTTCTCAGAAATTTAATTCTATGAAGCGACGGGACGGCGTACTTTAAGGTGCGCGTTCATAAAATTTTATTCCAAAGCAGCTTTCGGCCGTGCCATGACGGCATCGTGCACGGGAAGGGTGTTTTGCGTTGCCCCAGACTCCGGTGGAGGCTTCTACCCTCCACCGACCGCACGTGGCACCGCCGTGCGCATGATGTCGATGAAGCGGCGCAGCCGGGCCGGATAGAAACGGGCCGGCGGATAGAGCAGGTGCACCGGCAGCGCCCCCGCCCGCCACTGGGGGGCCAGATGGACCAGGCGCCCGGCGGCGATATCCTCGGTCACCGCCCACGACGACACCACCGCCGCCCCCAGCCCCAGCAGCGCCGCCCCGCGCAGGGCGTAAAGCCCGTCGGTGGACAGCCGCGGGCGGATGGAAAAGCGCGCCGTTTCCCCGGTGGCCGCGTGGGTCAGCACCACCGTGTCGCGGTAGAAGGTCTGGAGCGCCAGCCAGGGCAGCCGTGCCAGCTCCTCCGGCCCGGCGGGCGGGGGGCCGTCCAGCAGCATCGGGGCCGCCACCACGATCCGCGTCACCTCTCCCAGCGGCAGCGCCACGACGGACGTGTCGGTGATGGTTCCCACCTGAATGGCGCAGTCGATCCCCTCCGCCGTGAAATCGGGCGTGCGGTCCTGCAGCACCCATTCCACCGCCATGCGGGGATGGTGCTTCAGAAAATCCACCAGCGGCGGGATCATCTGGTGCTGGCCGAAGGCGTGGGGCACCACCACGCGCAGCAGGCCGGCGGCCTCCTCCCGCGTGCCGCGCAGGTCGCTTTCGAAGCTCTGCCAGCCGGCCACCAGCTCCTTGGCCCGTTCGTAGCAGCGCGCCCCGTCGTCGGTCAGGGTCATGGCGTGGGTGGACCGTTGCAGCAGCCGCACCCCCAGCATCCGTTCCAGCGTCTGCAGGCGGCGGCTGACGGTGGGCTGGGTGCTGCCCATCTGCGCGGCGGCGGCGGACAGGCTGCCCGCCTCCACGATGCGGACGAAGGTTTCCAGCAAGGCCACCCGGTCGGCGGTGGCGGCGGTCAGGGCATCGGTGTTCATACGGATCACGTATAACACTTCTACGCCCCATCCGGCTACCGGCACAGGTTTTCCGCGGCCATACTCCGCCCAGCGATTCAGTCGGGGGTTTCCTGCCATGACATCCATTCAAACCACGCATGACGCGGCGCAAAAAGCCGCCGTGCCCGCGGCCCGTCCGCCCATTCTGCTGCTCGCCACCGGGGCTGGCATGGCGGTGGCCTCGCTCTATTACAGCCAGCCCATGCTGGGCATGCTGGGCGCCGACCTGGGGGCCGGGGAACAGGCGGTCGGGTGGGTGCCCACCCTGACCCAGATCGGCTATGCCGCCGGGCTGGCGCTGCTGGCCCCGCTGGGCGACCGCTGGGACCGCCGCCGCATCATGACCATCAAGGCCATGATCCTGTGCGCAGCCTTGGTGCTGGCCGGGCTGTCGCCGTCCATCGGCTTTCTGCTGGTGGCCAGCCTGTCGCTGGGGCTGGCGGCCACGCTGGCGCAGGACATCGTGCCGGCGGCGGCCACCCTGGCCCCGGCGGAGCAGCGCGGCAAGGTGGTGGGCATGGTCATGACCGGCCTGCTGCTGGGCATCCTGCTGTCCCGCGTGGTCAGCGGCGTGGTGGCGGAACAGTTCGGCTGGCGCAGCATGTTCCTGGTGGCCGCCGCCGGCGTGGCCGTGCTGGGGGTGGCGCTGCGGCGGGGATTGCCGCGTTTCCCCCCGGTGACCGAACTGGGGTACGGCGCGCTGATCGGTTCCCTGTTCACGCTTGCATCGCGGCATCGGTCGCTGCGCCGGGCGGCGGCGGCCCAGGGGATGCTGGCCGTGGGCTTCAGCGCCTTCTGGTCCACGCTGGCGGTGATGCTGCACGCCGAACCCTTCCACCTGGGGCCGGCGGTGGCCGGGGCCTTCGGTCTGGCCGGGGCCGCGGGTGCGCTGGCCGCCCCCATCGCCGGGCGTATCGCCGACCGGCGGGGGCCGGAACTGGTGACGCGTCTGGGCGCCGGCATCGCCGCCGTGTCCTTCGCCATCATGGGCCTGTCGCCCCTGGTGCCGGCGCAGGGGCAGTTGTGGCTGGTGATGGTCAGCGCCGTCGGCTTCGACCTCGGCATCCAGGCGGCGCTGATCGCCCACCAGACCATCATCTACGGCATCGACCCGGCGGCGCGCAGCCGGCTGAACGCGGTGCTGATGGCCACCATGTTCGTCGGCATGGCCGTTGGTGCGGCGCTGGGCAGCCAGATGCTGGCGGCGTTCGGGTGGATGGGGGTGACCGCGCTCGCCGTCTCCGCCGCCCTTGCAGCCCTGCTCATCCGGGTGTGGCCCGTCCGGGCGTCTTGACCCGCCGAGCACCTTGAGAGTAGGGTCCGCGCCCTTTGGCGGACGGGATCGGGAAGGGCAGGGCCATGGCTGTGGCGGGAATCGACTTCGGCACCACCAATTCCACCGGCGGGGTGGTGCGCGGCGGGGCGGTGTCCATGGTGGAACTGGGGGATGGCGCGCTGGCCACCCCCACGGTTCTGTTCTTCGACGCCGATGCCAAGGACTTCGCGGTGGGCCACCGGGCCGACGCCGCTTTGCGCGCCGGCCAGACCGGGCGCTACATGCGCTCGCTGAAAACCTATCTGGGCCGCAAGGACCGCGTGGTCACCCGCCTGGGCGGGCGCGAATACGAACTGGAAGACCTGATCGCCGTCATCCTGTCCACCTTCCGCACCGCCCTGGAGACGACGGGCGGGGAAGCGGTGGACCATGTGGTCATGGGCCGCCCGGTGCGCTTCAACGACGACGACGACGCGCTGGACCGCCAGGCGCAGGACCGGCTGGAAAAGGCGGCCAGGGCCGCCGGCTTCGCCAGCGTGTCGTTCCAGTACGAACCCATCGCCGCCGCGCTTGCCTATGAGGCGACGGTGAGCACGGAAGAACTGATCGTCGTCGCCGACATCGGCGGCGGTACGTCGGACTTCAGCATCGTGCGCGTGGGGCCGGGGCGCCAGGGGCTGGACCGCCGCGGCGACATCCTGGGCAACCACGGCACCTACATCGGCGGCGACAACTTCGACGCCTCCATCATCGATGCGTTCGTCGCACCGCAGATGGGCAAGGGCACCCTGTTCCGCAGCCTGGACAAGCGGCTGCCGTTCCCCGTCCATTACTTCACCTGGCTGGCCCGCTGGCACCTGTTCAACAACCTGCTGGAACGCAAGAACCTCAACGAGCTGCGCTCGCTGTTGCAGGTGTCGGAGGAACCGGAGAAGGTCGGGCGCCTGATCGAGCTGGCGGAAAACCAGCTTTTCTTCGAATTCTCCGGTCTGGTGGAAAGCTCCAAGAAGGCGCTCTCGTCCGCCGAAACCGCCGTGCTGGACATGGACATCTTCGAAGATCCCTTCCAGCTCGCCATCCCCCGCGCCGAGTTCGAGGACAACGCCGAACCGCTGGTCAACGGCATCACCCACGCGCTGCACGAGGCGCTGCGGCAGGCCGGCATCGCCCCCGACGGGGTGGACCGCGTGTTCCTCACCGGCGGCACGACGCTGGTGCGCGCCGTCAAGCAGGGCTTCACCGACGTGTTCGATCCGGGGCGGATCGTGCACACCGACGTCTTTACCAGCGTGGGGTATGGGCTGGTGCGGGATGCGATGAACCACGCCTGATACCGGGGGGCATTGGACCCGGTATCCGGCCGCCGTCTGAGGGCATTTTAAAAGGTTACCGGGGCGCTGCCCCGGTGCCCCGGCAAGGGCGGTAGCCCTTGCATCCCATCTATAGAACCAAAATGGCGCGGAAGTCGTTCACGTTGGTCAACGTCGGTCCCGTGACGACAAGATCGTTCAGGGTGGCGAAGACCGTGTAGGCGTCGTTGTCGGCCAAACGGTCCCGCGGGTCCAGGCCGGCGGCCCGTGCGCGCGCCGCCGATTGACCGTCGGCCAGAGCACCCGCGTTGTCCTCCGACCCGTCGATGCCGTCGGTGTCGCAGGCGAGCGCCGTGATGCCGTCAACCCCTGCAATGCCCAGGGCGAAGCCGAGCAGGAATTCCGCGTTCCGCCCGCCCCGGCCCTGGCCGCGCACGCTGACGCTGGTTTCCCCGCCCGACAGGATCAGGCAGGGGCGCGGCAAAGACGTGGCCCCGCGGCGCGCGGCGGTGGCGATGCCGGCCATCGCCGTGCCCACTTCCCGCGCTTCGCCCTCGATGGCATCGCCCAGCATCAGCGGCTCCACCCCGCAGGCCCGTGCGTGGGCCGCCGCCGCTTCCAGCGCCGACAGCCCCGTCGCCATCATGCGGTAGGAGCCGGCAGCGAACGCCGGGTGCGCCCCATCCGGCATCGCCGCGTCATCCGACGCCAGAAAGGCGGCGATGGAGTCCGGCGGCGTGATGCCGTAGCGCTTCAGCACCATCCGCGCCGTCGCCGCGTCCGACGCCGGGGCCACCGTGGGACCGGAGGCGATGGTGGCCGGCGCATCGCCCGGCACGTCGGAAATTGCCAGCGTCACCACCGGCGCCGGCCACGCCGCCACCGACAGCCGCCCGCCGCCCAGCCGCGACAGCACCGCGCGCACGCGGTTCATGTCCTCGATCGGCGCACCACTCTTCAACAGCGCGCTGTTGACCGTTTTCACCTCCGCCAGCGTCACGCCGGGGGGTGGCAGCATCAGCAGCGACGACCCGCCGCCCGACAGCAGGCACAGCACCAGATCCTGCCCGGTCAGCCCGTCCAGCAGCGCCAGCATCTCCCGCGCCGCCTGTTCCCCGGCGGCGTCGGGGTTGGGGTGTCCCGCTTCCACCACCCGGATGGAACGGCATGGCGCGCCGTGGCCGTGGCGGGTCACCACCATGCCGCTCAGGGGACTGGGCCAATGCTGCTCCAGCGCCGCGGCCATGGACGCCGCCGCCTTGCCCGCCCCCACCACCACCGTGCGCCCGGCGGGCGGCGGCGGCAGGTGGGCGGCCAGAATGTCGGCGGGGCGGCAGGCCGACACCGCGCGCTCGAAACAGGCGCGCAGGAAACCGCGGGGATCGGTCTGGGGGGAGGAGGGGGTGGTCATGCCGGTTCTCGTGGTTCGGGGCAAAGACGGGCCGTCACCTCGGCCACCACCCGGTCGGGCGTGATGCCGAAATGGCGGTAGAGGTCGGGCACGGAGCCGGAGGCGCCGAACCCGCTCATCCCGACGAAACCGCCGTCCTCGCCGATGTAGCGTTCCCAGCCCTGGACCACCGCGGCCTCCACCGCGACACGGACGGTAGCACGGTCGATGACGGTGCGGCGATACCCCGCATCCTGCCCGTCGAACAGCGCCCAGCACGGCATCGACACCACCGCCGTGGGGATGCCGTCGGCTTCCAGCCGCCGGCGGGCCTCCAGCGCCACCGCCACTTCCGACCCGGTGGCCAGCAGGGTGGCGCGGCGCGGCCCTCCCCCGGCCTCGGCCAGCACATAGGCGCCGCGGCGGCTGAGGTTTTCGTCCGCGGGTGCCCGCCGCACCGGCGGCAGCGGCTGGCGGGAGAACACCAGACAGGCCGGCCCACCGCGGTGGGCCAGCGCAATCTCCCAGCATTCCGCCGCCTCCACCGCGTCGGCGGGGCGCAGCACCAGCATGTTGGGGATGGCGCGCAGGGACGCCAGCACCTCCACCGGCTGGTGCGTCGGGCCGTTGGACCCGATGCCGATGGAATCGTGGGTGAACACGAACACCACCGGCAGCCCCATCAGCGCCGCCATCCGCACCGCCGGGCGTTCGTAATCGCAAAACGCCAGATAGGTGACGCCCGTCGCCACCACCCCGCCGTGGGCGGCCATGCCGTTCAGCATCGACCCCATGGCGTGTTCCCGCACCCCGTAATGGATGTAGCGCCCGCCGCGGTCATGGGCGGTGAAGGCGGCCAGACGGCGCTTGTGCAGCGTCGCCCCCTCCAGATCCGGGGCACCGGTCAGCATCTCGGGGATCAGTTCCCCCACCAGATCCACGATGTCGCCGGACAGCTTGAACCCGTGATCGCTGTGCCCCGTTTCCGCCATCCGCCGGGCAAAGGCGGCCAGCGCGTCCCGCCATCCGGCGGGCAGGTCGCCGGCGCGCATCCGCTCGAACTCCGCCCGGACGGCGGGGGGCAGGGCATCGACGCGGGCCTGCCACGCCCGCTGTTCCGCCGCCCCGCGGGCGCCGGGGTCGCGCCAGCCGGCGTAAACATCCTCGGGGATCACGAAGGGGGGATGGGGCCAGTCCAGCGCGGCGCGGGCGGCGTCGGTGTCGGCGCGGGTCAGGCGCCCGCTGTGGGCGGCGCGGGTGCCCTCCACCCGCGCGATGCCGCGCCCGATGGCGGTGGTGCAGACCACCACCGACGGGCGCGGATCGGCCTTGGCCCGGCCGATGGCGGCGGATACCGCGTCGATGTCGTGGCCGTCCACCTCCTCCACATGCCAATGGCTGGCGCGGAAGCGGGCGGCCATGTCGTCGGACAGGGCAAGGCCGATCGCGCCGTCGTCGGTGATGCGGTTGTCGTCCCACAGAAAGATCAGCTTGCCCAGCCGCAGGTGCCCGGCCAGCGCGATCACCTCCTGCCCCACGCCCTCCTGCAGGCAGCCGTCGCCCACCAGCGCATAGGTGTGGTGGTTGACGATGCCGTCGCCGAAACGGTGGTTGAGGAACGCCTCGGCCACCGCCATGCCGGCGGCATTCGCAATGCCCTGGCCCAGCAGGCCGGTGGTGACCTCGATCCCCATGGATTGGTCGATCTCGGGATGGCCGGCGGCGTGGGAACCCAGGGTGCGGAACCCCTTGATGGCGTCCAGCGTCATCTTCTCGTATCCCGCCAGATGCAGCAGGGAATAGAGCAGCATGGACCCGTGGCCGTTGGACTGCACGAAGCGGTCGCGGTCGAACCAGTGGGGATCGGCGGGGTTGAAACGCAGATGGCGGGTGAACAGGGCGGTGGCGATGTCGGCGGCCCCCAGCGGCGTGCCGGGATGGCCTTCACCGGCCCGTTCGATGGCGTCCATGGACAAAAAGCGGATCGCATCCGCCAGCCGCCGGGGTGTGGCGCGGGTCATGACCGTATCCTTGTCTTTGAAAAAGGGGGGAGTGGGCCGCGCCTCAGGCGGCGCGGTTGATGGGCGAACCGGCGGCGAACGCGCCGATGGCGGCGGTGACCTGATCGGCCACGGCCTGCCGCGCCTCCCGGCTGGCCCAGCCGATGTGCGGGGTGAGCAGGAAATCCGGGCGTCCGGCCAGCGCCATGAAGGGATGATCGGGTGCGGGCGGCTCCACCGCCGTGGCGTCCACCGCGGCACCGGAAATCAACCCGCCCGTCAGCGCCCGCACCAGCGCCGCGTCGTCGATCAACGCGCCGCGGGCGGTGTTGATGACCAGCGGGCGCCGCTCCATCCGCGCAAAGGCATCGTCGTCCAGCAGGTGGCGGGTGGCTGGCGTCAAGGGACAGTGCAGGGTGATGACGTCGCTCTCGGCCAGGAAGCGATGGAACGGCACGATGCCGGGGGCGTCGGTGTCCGCCCCCTTGCGGCCCGCGCGGATCACCCGCATGCCGAAGGCTTCGGCGATGCGGCCCACCGCCTGCCCGATGGCACCGAACCCGGCGATGCCCAGGGTGGCCCCGTGCAGGTCGCGGATGGGATGGGACAGCAGGGTGAACTGCCCGCCCGCCTGCCACGCCCCCGCCGCCACCGACTCCCGATAGGCCGGCAGCGAGCGGCGCAGCGACAGCAGCAGGGCGAACACATGCTCCGGCACCGTGTGGACGGCGTACCCCTGCACGTTGGACACCACGATCCCCCGCGCCCGGCAGGCGGCGAGGTCCACGGTGTCGGTCCCGGTCGCCGCCACCGCCACGAACCGCAGGTGCGGCAGCCGGGCGATGGTGTCGGCGCCCAGGGGCACCTTGTTCACCACCAGAACGGTGGCGTCCGCCGCCCGCTCCACCACCGCATCCGCCGCGGTCCGGCCATGGACGGTCCAGGTGTGGGGGATCTTGGGGCGGCGCAGCACCACGTCGGCGCCCAGCGTGTCGTGGTCGAGGATGACGATGCGCTCGGTCATGGACACGCCCTCACGCCGCGCCGCCGGGGCGGGTGCCCCCCGGATGGGTGCCGTTCACGGCGTGATAGCTGCGGATGACCTGGCTGTCGTCCATCGCCCCTTCCCCCCGGCCCGACGTGGCGAGGAACATCTGGTGCGCCGCCGCCGCCAGGGGCAGGGCGGCCTTGGCCTCCCGTCCCGCTTCCAGCACGATGCCCAGATCCTTGACGAAGATGTCCACCGCACTGGTGACGTGCGGCTCCGCCTCCAGCATCCGCGGACCGCGGTCCTTCAGCATCCAGCTTGCCGCCGACGATCCGCCCATGATCTCCAGCAACACCGCCGGATCGACGCCGGCCTTGGCGGCGAGCGCGAAGGCTTCCGCCGTGACGGCGATGTGGACGCCGCAGAGAAGCTGGTTGACCGTCTTGACCGCCGCCCCCTGGCCCGGCTGTTCCCCCACATGGAACAGGCGCTGGCCCATGGCCTCCAGCACCGGGCGGGCGGCGGCATAGGTGGCGGGGGCACCGGCGGCCATGATGGTCAGGCTGCCGGCGACCGCCCCCACCACGCCCCCCGACACGGGCGCATCCAGGAAGCGGCGCCCCGCCGCCTCCACCTTCGCGGCCAGGGCCGCCACCGTCCCCGGCGGGCAGGTGGCCATCAGGATCACCACCCCGCCGGGGGACAGCGCCGCGGCAGCTCCGGCGTCGAACAGCACCGCATCGGCCTGGGCGGCGTTGACCACCATCAGCACCAGCACGCCGGCCCCGCGGGCGGCGTCGGCGGCATCGGCGGCGGAGGTGCCGCCGGCCTGTTCCAGCGCCGTCAGGCTGCCGGCCTTCACGTCGAACCCCCGCACGGCGAAGCCGCGGTTCAGCAGGTTGCGCGCCATGGGCAGACCCATGGATCCCAGCCCGATAAATCCAACCGTCGTCATGATCGGCGTATCCTCAATACAGCGTGAAGGCGGGGATGTAGGACATCAGGAACAGCACGGTCAGCGCCACCAGATAGAACGGCCACAGCTCGCGCACGATGGCCCCGATGGGTTCGCGGGAAATCGCCGCCGACACGAACAGCGTGGTGCCGATGGGCGGGGTGAACAGCCCGATGCTGAGGTTCACCGCCATCATCACGCCCAACTGGATCAGATCCAGCCCGATGGTGTGCCCCACCGCCACGAAGGTCGGCCCCAGCAGCAGGATGGCCGCCGGCAGGTCGAGGAACATGCCCACCACCAGCATGATCAGGTTCATGGCCAGGATGATCAGCCACGGCTCCTTCAGCACCGTGCGGGCGTAGTCGGCCACCGCGTTGGGGATGGCCTCCATGATCAGCACGTAGCCCACCAGATTGGAGGCGGCGATCACCAGCATCACCACGCCGGTGGTGATGACCGTGCCGGTCAGCGCCGCCATCACCCGCTTGACGGTCAGGTCGCGGTAGATGAGCGCGCTGACCAGCAGGGCATAGGCGACGGCGATCACGCTCACCTCGGTCGGGGTGGCGATGCCGAAGCGCAGCAGGATCAGGATGAACGCCGGCATCAGCAGCGCCGGCAGTGCGGCCACCGTGGTGTGGGCCAGGGCACGCCACCCGCCCCCGCTTTGCAGCCGGGGGAAGTTGCGCAGACGGCCGCTGACGTAGCACACCATCATCATGCCCGCCGCCAGCATCAGCCCCGGCAGGATGCCGGCCAGGAACAGCGACGCGATGGAGGCGTTGGACACCGCGGCGAACAGGATCAGCGGGATCGACGGCGGGATCAGCCCGGCGATCACCGACGACGCGGCGGTGGTGGCGGCGCCGAAGGCCGCGGGATACCCCTCGCGCTTCTGCCACGGGATCAGCATGGACCCCAGCGCCGAGGCTTCGGCCACCGCCGATCCCGACACCCCGCCGAAGATGGTGGACCCCACCACCGTCACCTGTGCCAGACCGCCGGGATACTTGCCCACCAGGGCGGCGGCGAAGCGCACCAGCCGCTGCCCCAGCGTGCCGCTCATCATCAGCGCCCCCGACAGCACGAAGAACGGGATGGCGAGCAGGGGGAAGCTCTGCGTCGGCTGGAACAGCTTCACCACCGAAATCACCGTCGGCACCGCGCCCACGGTCATCACCGCGGCACCGGAGCTGATGATCAGGGCATAGCCCACGGGGAAGGCCAGCAGCAGCAGAACCCCGAAGACACCGACCATGATGAGGGTCATACCTCGTCCTCCGGGTTGGTGGCGCGCACGGCGCGGGGATCGTCGGCGCTCAGCAGGCGCAGGAAGGTGATGACCGCCGTCAGCCCCACCCCGGCAAAACCGGCGATCAGCGCCAGATAGGCCCAGCGCGATGAGATGCCGGTGACCGGGAACACCTCCGAGCCGGTGATCTCCAGCACGGCGAAGCCCATGTAGGTGAGGTAGAAGAAGGTGGCGGCCACCACCGCCTGCATCGCCAGCAGCAGGGCGCGGGCCATGGGCCGGCCGAGCAGGTCCAGCGTCAGCGTGACCGAGATGTGGGCGCCGTGCTGGGCGGCCAGCACCACGCCGCCCATCACCAGCCAGGGAAACAGGATGTTGGGCATTTCCGACGGCCACCCCAGCCCCTGGGTCGTCAGATAGCGCACGATCACTTCGGCCATCAGCGACAGGAACAGCAGCACCAGGGACAGGATGGCGGCGGTGGCGGCGGTCACGGCGATGGCCGTGTCCGCTGCGTGGAGGAGTGTGGCGGGAACCCCCGCCACACCATCCTCCCGGTCATGGGACAGCATCATCAGCGCCTCGTCTCCCTGGCGTCAGTTCCTGGCGGCGGCGGCTTCCTTGCGCACCAGCTTGACCAGATCGGGATACTCGGCCTCCCACTTGGCATAGACGCTCTGGGTCTTGGCGGCGAAGGGGGCGGGATCGACGGTGTTGAATTTCACGCCCGCCGCTTCCATCGTGCCGCGCAGGTCGGCGTCGGCCTTCTGCGAGGCGGTGCGGTTGAAGACTCCGGCCTCCGCCGCCGCGTCCATGACCGCCTTCTGATCGTCCTTCGACAGGGTGTCGAAGATCATCCGGCTCGCCAGCAGCGGGGTCGCTTCATACTTGTGGCCGGTCAGGGAGACGTACTTCTGCACCTCGTGCAGCTTGGACGAATAGATGTTCATCAGCGGGTTCTCCTGCCCGTCCACCACGCCCTGCTGAAGCGCGATGTAGAGTTCGGAGAAGGGCATGGGCGTGGGGTTGGCGCCCAGCGCCTTGAAGATGTCCACCGTGATGGGATCGGGGGGCGTGCGGACCTTTACCCCGGCCAGATCCTCGGGCCTGGTGATGGGGCGCACGTTGTTGGACACGTGGCGGATGCCGTTGTCCCAGAACGCCAGGACCACCAGACCCTTTTGCCGCGCCAGTTCCTTCAGCTTGTCGCCGGCGGGGCCGTCCATCACCTTCCACGCCTGCGGCAGATCCTGGAACAGGAAGGGCAGGCCCAGCACCGCGAACTGCGGCACGATGCCCGACGTGGTGCCCTGGGAATTGGCGCTGAACGCCAGCGTGCCCAGACGCATGTTGGTCAGCGCTTCGGTATCGTCGCCGTACTGGGCGCTGCCGCCCACCTCCACCTTGATGCGCCCGTTGGTCTTCTGCTGCACAAGCTCGGCGAATTTCAGGGAGGCGTCGGATTTCGGGTTGCCCGGTGCGGCGTTGTGGGCCAGACGCAGCACCTGCTGCGCCCACGCCGGTGCCAGGGCCACGGGGGCGGCGGCCAGGACGGCGCCGGCCAGCAGCGGCAGAAAAGCCTTCTTCATAACGTTCTCTCCCTTGGATTGATGTGTTCTTCGTTGGTGGGGCCGGCGTTTACAGCCAGCCCTTGATCTGCCGGACCACCGCCGCGGTGGAAATGCCGTAGCGGTCGTGCAGGGTGGGCAGGGCGCCCGCGTCCAGAAAGGCGTCGGGCAGGGCGATCTGGCGGAACGCCGGCGTCACGCCGTTGCGCAGCAGCAGCCCCGCCACCGCTTCGCCCAGCCCGCCGATGGCGGAATGGTTTTCCGCCACCACCACCAGCCGGCCCGGCTTGGCCGCTTCGCGCAGGATGGTCTCCGCGTCCAGCGGCTTGATGGTGGGGCAGTGGAGCACCGCCGCCGATACCCGGTCGCCGTCCAGTTCCTTGGCCGCTTCCAGCGCCCGCATGGTCATGAAGCCGCTGGAGATGATCAGCACATCGGTGCCGTCCCGCAGCATCTTGGCCTTGCCCAGCTCGAACGTGTAATCGTACTCGTCCAGCACCAGCGGCACGTTCCCGCGCAGCAGGCGCATGTAGACCGGGCCGTCGTGGGCGGCCATGGCCGGCACCGCCTGTTCGATATCCAGCGCATCGCAGGGATCAATGATGGTCAGGTTGGGCATGGCGCGGAAAATCGCCAGATCGTCGGTGGCCTGATGGCTGGGGCCGTAGCCGGTGGTCAGGCCGGGCAGGGCGCAGGCGATCTTGACGTTCAGCTTCTCTTCCGCAATGGCCATGCAGATGAAGTCGTAGGCGCGGCGGGACGCGAAGACGGCGTAGGTGGTGGCGAAGGGCAGGAAGCCTTCGCGCGCCAGCCCGGCGGCCGCGGCCATCAGAAGCTGTTCGGCCATGCCCATCTGATAGAAACGGTCCGGGTGGGCCTGGGCGAAGACGTGCAGGTCGGTGTATTTCGCCAGATCGGCGGTCAGCCCCACCAGATCGGGGCGGGTCTTGGCCAGTTCCACCAGCGCGGTGCCGAAGGGCGCCGCCTTGGTCCGCTGCCCCTCGCCCGCGATCGACGCGATCATGGCGGAGGTGGTCAGGCGCGGCTTTTTCACCGGAGCGGCGGCGGGGGTGGCGGTGCTCATGCGTGCTGTCTCCCGGCATCAAGGGCATCCAGGGCCTTGGCCCATTCGTCGGCTTCCACCCGCAGGAAGTGGTTGCGTTCCCGCGCTTCCAGGAAGGGCACGCCCTTGGCCATCTTGGTGTCGCAGATGATGACGCGGGGGCGGGAGCCGCCGTGGGCGCGGGCGGCGTCGATGGCGGCGGTCACCGCGTCGATGTCGTTGCCGTCCACCCGCTGGGTGAACCAGCCGAACGCTTCCCACTTCGCCACCAGCGGCTCGGAACTCAGCACGCCCATGGACGGGCCGTCGGCCTGCATGTTGTTGACGTCGATGATGCCGATCAGGTTGTCCAGCGTGTGGTGGGCCGCCGACAGGGCCGCTTCCCACGTGGCCCCCTCGTCCAGCTCGCCGTCGGAAAACAGGGTGTAGACCAGCGACGACGATTTCTTGCGCTTCAGCCCCAGCGCCATGCCGACCCCGACCGCCAGCCCCTGGCCCAGCGAGCCGCCGGTGATTTCCATCCCCGGCGTGTAGGCGGCCATGCCCGACATCGGCAGGCGGCTGTCGTCGCAGCCATAGGTCTCAAGCTCGTCCTCGGGCACGATGCCGGCCTCGATCAGCGCGGCGTAGAGCGCGATGGCGTAATGGCCGATGGACAGCAGGAAGCGGTCGCGCCCTTCCCAATGGGGATCGTCGGGCCGGTAGCGCAGGGCGTGGAAGTAGGACACCGCCAGCACGTCGGCGATGCCCAGCGCCTGGGCGATGTAGCCCTGGCCCTGAACGGCACCCATGCGCAGCGCCGTGCGGCGGATGCGGTAGGCGCGTTCGGCCAGGGAGGTGTTGGACAGGAGCGGCCCCGCCCCCTTCACGTCGGTTTCCACCCTCGTTCTCCTTTTTCCCAGAAACGCACAGGGTCAGTGGATGAGCATGCCGCCGTTCACATCCAGCGTGGCGCCGGTGATGTAGGACGACAGGTCGCTGGCCAGGAACAGGCAGGCCCGCGCCACGTCATCGGCATCGCCCAGCCGGTTCAGCGGGATGCCCTTCAGGATCTCGGCGCGCAGGGCGTCGGTCAGCTTGCCGCCGGTGATGTCGGTCTGGATCAGGCCGGGGGTGATGGAATTGACGCGGATGCCGTCCGGCCCCGCCTCGCGCGCCAGCGCCTTGGCCAGGCCCAGGACACCGGCCTTGGCGGCGCTGTAGTGGGGGCCGCCGAAGATGCCGCCGCCGCGCTGGGCCGACACCGACGACATGCACACGATGGAGCCGGCCCGCTTCTCGCGCATGTGCGGCAGCACCGCCTGGCTCATGTAGAGGGTGCCGCGCAGGCTGACGTCCATCACCGCGTCGTAGTTTTCCGGGCCGATGTCCATGAAGCGCAGCGGCTGGGTGATGCCGGCGTTGTTGACCAGCACGTCGATGCGCCCGAATTCGTCCACCACCCGCCGGGCGGCGGCGAAGCAAGCCTCCTTGTCGGTGACGTCACAGGCAAGGCCGCGGTGCGCCTCCCCCAGTTCCAGGGCGGCTTCGGCGGCCTGTCCCTCGTCGAGATCCAGGATGATGGCCCGCCCGCCGTGCAGGGCGAACAGCCGGGCGGTGGCCCGCCCGATGCCCCGGCGCGATGCGGCGCCGGTGATGACGCAAACCTTGTTGGACAGCAGCATTGTCGCTCCCTTTTGGCAAAGCCCGCCCGTGGCGGCGCTGGGCCGCGGCTGGGGCTTGTCGGTCTTGATTGGGATGCCGTGTGGTTTCCCGCCGTGGTGGCGGTCTGCTTGGCTGACTACGAGGGTAGGTTATTGAGATGAATCCGACAAACGAATAAGATCGCAAATCGTTGAATTGAATTCATGTATCCGGTGCAACGCACAAACGGGGCGGATCATGGTGAGACGGGTGTCGATCAAGGCTGTTCAAGCGTTCGAAGCCGCGGCACGCCTCGGTTCTTTCGCACTTGCCGCACAGGAACTATCCGTTACGCCTTCCGCCATAAGCCATCAGGTCAGGGTGCTGGAGGATCAGCTCAGCGTCCTTTTGTTTCATCGGATTCACCGGTCGGTGGCCCTGACCGACGCCGGGCGGCTGTATGCGGCGGAGGTGACGGCGGCCTTCGCCCGCATCGACGAGGCGACGCGCACCGTCACCACCACCGGGGGCGGCGCCATCCTGACCGTGCATTCCATGCCCAGCTTTGCGACCCAATGGCTGATGCCGCGGCTGGCGGCCATGAAAAGCCTGCATCCGGCCATCGACCTGCGGCTGCAGGCGTCGGTCGGCATGGTGGATCTGACCCAGGGGGCCATCGACGTGTCGGTCCGCTACAACCCCGGCCCGCCGCCCGCGGGGTGCGTGATGGAGATGTTTCCCGACGACCTGATCGTGCCCATGTGTTCGCCGGCGCTGGCCGACGGGCTGAACCCCATCCGCCGGCCCGAGGATCTGAGCCGCCACGTGCTGATCCATTCGGAAGTCAACATCATGGGCTGGCGCGACTGGAACCGCCGTCACCGCAAGGTGGCGCTGGATCTCGACCGCGGGCCGCGGTTCGACCGCTCGTTCATGGCCATCAGCGCGGCGGTGGACGGGATGGGGGTGTGCCTGGACAGCCTGCTGCTGGCGCAGCAGGAGCTGCAGGCGGGCAAGCTGGTGGTGCCCTTTGCCGTCCCGCCGCTGCGGGTGCCGGGGCACGGGTTCGTGACGCTGAAATCGACGGCTAAGCTGCCGAAGATTCAGGCGTTCCGCGAGTGGCTTCTGGAGGAGCTGGAGCGGGGGCGCCGCTGGCAGGAAGCGTATCTGGGGTCTCTGCCGGGCCTGGGGTGAGGGCCATGGCCCGGTCCCGCCCCTCCGCCTTGGCGCGGTACAGCCCGGCGTCGGCGCGGTGCAGCAGGCCGTCCACCGTGTCGTCCGGGATCAGGGCGGCCACCCCGGCGCTGACCGTGTGGGTGCGTCCGGTGGGGAAATCATGGGCGCGCACCGCCGTGCACAGGCGTTGGGCCAGGGCCAGCGCCTGTTCCGCGGTGGTTTCGGGACAGAGCACCAGAAACTCCTCGCCGCCCCAGCGGCCCGGCATGTCGGTGGTGCGCACCGTGGCCCGGATCACGGTGGTGAAGTGGCGCAGCACGGCATCGCCCGTCAGATGGCCGTACAGGTCGTTGATCGCCTTGAAATGGTCGATGTCCAGCAGCACCACGGCAAAGGGGCGGCCATAGCGGCGGGCGCGGTCGATTTCCTGGGGCAGCCGTTCGTTGAGGTAGCTGCGGTTGCCGATGCCGGTCAGGCTGTCGGTGCGCGACTGGCGGCGCAGCTTCTCGTTCATCTGGCGCAGCTTGACGATCCAGAACAGGCTGGTGGCCAGCACCAGCCCGCAGGCGGCCAGAATGCGCCACAGCACCTCGAAATCGATGTTCTGCTGGACGGTGATGGCGACGTGGCGGTTGGCGATCTGCTCCCGCTCGTCGGCGGTGATGGTGGCGATGCCCTTGTCCAGGATGCTGCGCAGCAGCGGTTCGCTTTTGATGACGCCGATGCGCAGGCGGTTTTCATAGCCGGGCACGGTGCCGGCCACCTTCAGGCTGAACCATCCGCCCTTCTTGATGGCATGCACCGCCACGATCATGGAGCGCATGGTCATCGACGCCCGCTTGTCCGACACCATGGCGAAGGCGTCGGCCTCGGCGGTGACGGTGGTCAGGGTCAGGTTGGGAAAATCCGTGGTCAGCCGTTCTTCCATGGCGGTGCCGCTGGGCAGCACCATGGTTTCCCCCGTCAGCCCGCCCAGATCGTCGATCAGGGGGTGCTCCTCCCGCGTGACGATGACGTTGGGATCGACGAACAGCGGGGCGGTGAAGATCAGCCACGCGTCGCGTTTGGGCGTGCGGTTGAGGAAGCTCAGGAACTTGCAGGTGCCGGCCTGGCTGGTGGCGATGCTCTCTTCCCACGTCCGGGTCGGCACCACGGTCAGCATCATTCCCACCCGCGACGCGGCCAGCCGCAGCAGGTCGGCGGCGATGCCCCGGTGCCACCCCTGGTCGGTGATGACCTCATAGGGTTCCCAGTCGGGATCGGCGCAATAATGGATGACCGGGTTGTCGCGCAGGTACGCCTGTTCCTCCGGCGTCAAGCGGACGGCATGTGCCGGGGACGCCACGGCCAGCAGGGCGAGAAAGGCGAAAAGACCATAACGATTTTCCCGCGAAAACAAGGCCATGCGTGCCACGAGCACTGTGATGCCGATAAGGAATGGAGAGGGTAGGAACACAACGGCGCCCGCGCAAGCGGCGTTTTCCCGGAACGGTCCCCGGCCCTATTTTGCCGCGGGCGGTTTTGTCTGTGCCTCCACCGACCGTAGCAGAGGGGCAATCTTGACCATCATTTCGTCATGCTCCAGCCCGGGGTCGGAATCCGCGACGATACCGCCGCCGGCCTGCGCCACCACCTGGGCGGGCGTGACGGTCAGGGTGCGGATCAGGATGCTGCTGTCCATGGCGCCGTCGAATCCGATCCACACCGCCGATCCGCAATAGGGGCCGCGGCGGGCGGCCTCCAGCTCGTCGATGATTTCCATGGCGCGGATCTTGGGCGCCCCGGTGATGGACCCGCCGGGGAAGGTGGCGCGCAGCAGGCCCACCGGTCCGATGCCGGGACGCAACCGTCCCTCCACCACCGAGACCAGATGATGGACCGACGCGAAGGTCTCCACCGCGCACAGGGATGGCACCCGCACCGACCCGATGCGCGCCACCCGCCCGATGTCGTTGCGCAAGAGGTCGGTGATCATCAGGTTTTCCGCGCGGTCCTTGACGCTGGCGGCCAGATCGGCGGCCAGGGCCGCGTCCTCGTCTCCTGAGCGCCCGCGGGGGCGGGTGCCCTTGATGGGGCGGGTTTCGATGGCCCCGTCGGCGGACAGCCGGATGAAGCGTTCGGGCGAGGCGCTGGCGATGCCGTACCCCCCATCCCCGGTCAGACAGGCGGCAAAGGGCGCCGGGCTTTGAGCCAGCAGCCGGCGGTAGAGATCGAACACCCCCACCCCCGCCGGCCTGTCCGCCAGAAACCGCCCGGTGAAATTGGCCTGGAAGATGTCGCCGGCCCGGATGTAGTCCAGCACCCGCGCCACCTGGGCCGTGTACTGGCCCCGCGTCATCTCCGCGGTCCAGCGGGCGGTGCCGGCGGCGGGCGGGGGCAAGGGACCGGGTGCGTGCGCCAGCCGTTCGGCCAGCGCCGCCCCGCGGGCCAGCGCGCGGGCCTGGCGGGCGGCGGGTTCGGTGTCGGGAAAGCCGGTGGACACCACCCAGGCGCGCCCATCCTGCGCGTCGAACACGGCGGCGGTGTCGTACAGACCCACCAGCATGTCGGGGGTGCCGTCTCCGTCACCATGGCGGGCCGGCAGCCGCTCCAGCACCCGCCCCAGCTCGTACCCCAGAAAGCCGACGGCCCCGCCACCGAACGGTTCCGGCGCCACGCCGGGGGGCAGGGTGTGGGCCGCCAGTTCCCGTTCCAGAACCGTGAAGGGATCGCCGGCCACCGCCCGTCCATCCACGGTGACGCGGGTGCCGTGGGCCGTGATGGTGCGGAAGGGATCGGCGGCGATGATGCTGAACCGCCCCCGCCCGCCGGCATCCGCCGCCCCGTGCAGCAGGGCGGCAAAGGGGGTGTCCGCGAACGGGGCGAAGGCCGCCACCGGATCGCGCGCGGGAAGCTCCCACACCGCCAGACAGAATTCCCCCGCCGGTCCCCGGCGGATCGTGACACCCATGACGCCCGACCTTCTTATTATCCGCGGCAGCCTTATGGTGTCTGCCAAGGCTTCGCCCAGGACGGGCAGCGGGGGTCCAGCCAGATGCGCAGCAGGGCGATGGCCGGGCCGGGAATATCCCGGTCCCCGGCCTCCCACCGGCGGACGGTGCGTCCTTCTGCGACTCCCAAAGCATCGGCCATCCCCTGGGCCGACAGCCCCAACGTGTGCCGTGCCTCCTTGAAGGCCTCAGGCGTCATCCCACGGCGGCGATTTTGCTGGGGATGAGGGATGCGACCATGCGGTTCAGGTCGTCGATCCGCTTGGACTGCTCCTCCCCACGAGCGTTCGACGCCACCAAGAGGGGATACATCACCTTCAGCAGTTCCTTCATTTCCGCGATGTCGCCGGCCTGCCGACGCTGTTCCGCCTCAATCGCCGAAAGACGCTGGTCAACGGTGTCCAGATGACGTTCGACGGTTTCGTTGTTCATGGCGTTCCCAGGGTATCCGCAGTCTCATAAATCATGATAGGTCCAATGGACCTAACCGTCAAGCGATACCCTTCGTTGCGGGAGTGGCGTTGGCAACCATTCTTCTTTCCTAATTTAATCCGCTTTGCTCGGCCAAGGTATTTTCAGGTACTTTCGTTGATAAGATTTTTGAAATTTCGTCCAGATTTTTTAATTTTTCGGCAAGATCACAAAATGATAGGCTGTATTCTGAGCCCTTTTCACGTGCTGGAAGATCGTCACATTTTGGTTTATCTTTGCGTGTTAAGCACTCAATGCTATCTCCGGTAATCCATATGGGGTTCAAGAGAGGTTTCCCATTTTTACCATTCTTAAAATTTTTTTTATGTCTTCATCAAAATGTTTGATTGCATTATTAAAATCGACTATCTCTTTCGTGGATTCGCAAAAATAATTTTTAAGTTGTTCGTTTTCTCGGAAAAATTCTTTGAACAAAAGCATTGCTGTGTAAGTATGAAGAATGCACGTTTCAAAATATGATAAAGCTTGAAAATAAGCTGAGATTTTTTGATCTGGCAAAGATTCGACATATGTCAGAAGATGCTGCCGTCCGGCCCCGTAATTTGTGATAGCAAATGAGGTGCGGCGAATAGCATTGGCTATGCTAATGATGGCCGCCTCTGCATACCGTGCTCTAAGTATGTGATTAAGATACAATGAGCCAAGGTAGTTAGGAAAAGCCGGTATCTCCGGCGCGGAGCATTTTTGAGACGAGATAAGCCTGGAGCAATGAAAGTATCCAGCGCGTAATCAGACCATGGCATGGCAGGCTACTTCCCTCTCGCAATGATCTCGAGCACTGTTGCGAACGATTGGTCTCACGTCAACTGATACTTCACCGGCTTGACCGGTTCCGGCAGATGGGCTTCGCCCACCGCTTCCAGCAGGTCGATTTCGATGATGCGGACCATGGCGTCGAGGGGCAGGTCGTTGGGCAGGGTGCCGAACGGCTCCTCCAGCTCGTCGCCCAGCGCGTCCAGCCCGAAGAAGGCATAGGCCAGCACCAGGCTGAACAGCGGAGTCATGATGCCGCACGTCTCCCACAGACCGAACGGCGACAGCAGGCAGAAGATCCACGAGGTCCGGTGCAGCAGCAGCGAATAGGCGAACGGCGTCGGCGTGCTGCGGATGCGCTCGCACGCGGCCTGCACGGCGTTCATCTCCTCGATGCGGTCTTCCAGCAGGCGCAGGGTGACTTCGCCGAAGGCCCCGGCCCGGTGGGCGGCGATGATCTCGTGGGTCAGCAGGCGGGTGATGGCCTGCGGCTTGTTGCGGGCGGCGGCCACGCGGACGGCCTCGGCGGCGGGAATCCACGGCACGGCGGCGGCCAGCTCGTCCCGCCCCCGCAGCCGCGCCGACAGGCAGGCACAAAAACCGATCACCCGCCGCACGGCCCGTTCGCCGGCATCCCCCGGCAGCAGGGCGGGAAACTCCCGCCCGATGGCGCGGGCCTGGGCAATCAGGTGGCCCCACTGTTTGCGCGCCTCCCACCAGCGGTCGTAGCAGGCGTTGTTGCGGAAACCGAGGAAGATCGACAGCACCAGCCCGATCAGGCTGAACGGCGCCAGCGAGATGGACGGGAGCGGCTGCGCCCAGAGATGGGGCACCGCCACCACCACGGCAGCGGCCAGAACCACCACCAGCATGCGGGGCCAGATCTGCGGCACCACCGATCCACGGATGGCGAACAGCATGGACAGGGAACTGCCGGTGGCGCGGACGATCATGGGCGGGTCTCCATGGCGAAAGCGGCCCCGTCATACCCGTCTTTCCCCTGCGCGCAAAGGCCGCACCGGCGGATGGCTGCGATGCGTTCAGCCCCGCAGCCGTTCCAGCGCCCGGCGATAGGCGGCGACGATGGCGCCGTGGCGCACGTGCCGCCCGTCCCGCACCACCACGCACCCCGCCGCCACCACGCCGCGCACCCCGTGGCCGCTGCCGGCGAAGACGTGGGCGTCCAGCAGCGCATCGCCGTCCCGTCCCATCAGCCTGGGATCGTCGGGGTTCAGGATCACCAGATCGGCGGGCTGGCCCGCGGCGATGCCCGGCGTGCCGGGCCGCCCCAGCGCCTGCGTCCCCCCGGCCAAGGCCGTGCGGTAGAGGCCGGCGCCGATGGACGCTTCCCCCGGCTGGCGCAGGACGTTGCGCTGACGCGCCGCCAGCCGCTGGCCGTATTCCAGCAGCCGCAGATCCTCGGTGGGCGACACGCTGATGTGGCTGTCCGACCCGATGCCGAACCGCCCGCCGTGGGCGAGGAAGGCCGGGGCGGGGAACAGCCCGTCGCCCAGATTGGCCTCCGTCGTCGGGCACAGCCCGGCCACCGCCCCGCACCGGGCCACGGCGGCGGTCTCGTCCGCCGTCATGTGGGTGGCGTGGACCAGGCACCAATCGGGCGACACCGGCGCATGATCCAGCAGCCATTCCACCGGGCGCCGCCCGCTCCACGCCACACAGGCATCCACCTCCGCCGTCTGTTCGGCGATGTGGATGTGGACCGGCGTGCCGGGGGGCAGGCCGTCCAGCGCCGCCGCCATCTCGTCCGCCGTCACCGCGCGCAGGGAATGCAGCGCCAGCCCGGTGCGCCAGCCGGTGCGCCCGGCCATGGCACGAGCGGCGGCGTCCAGGATGGCGCGCAGCCCGCCGGGGGTGTTGAGGAACCGCCGCTGCCCGTCCGCCGGGGGCTGCCCGCCGAACCCGCCGTGGGCGTACAGCACCGGCAGCAGGGTCAGCCCGATGCCCGCGGTGTCGGCGGCGGCGATGATGCGGGTGGCCATCTCCGCCCGGTCGGCATAGGGGGTGCCGTCCGGGGCGTGGTGCAGGTAATGAAACTCCGCCACCGCCGTGTAGCCCTGGGTCAGCATCTCACTATAGAGCAAGGCCGCGATGGCCTGGGCGTCCTCGGGCGTCAGGCGGCGGACGAAGCCGTACATGGTGTCCCGCCACGTCCAGAAACTGTCCTCCGCCGGTCCCGCCCGTTCGGCCAGCCCGGCCATGGCCCGCTGAAAGGCGTGGCTGTGCAGGTTGGGCATGCCGGGGATCACCGGCCCGTCCGCCCGCGGCAGCGCGGGGTCCAGCCCCGGTTCCACCGCTTCGATGCGCCCGTCGGGGGAAAAGCGCACGGTGGTGTCGCCGGCCCAGCCGCCGGGCAGCCGAATCCGCCCGCACGCCAGCCCTGCCAGCCGTTCCATGATCCGCCTCCATCAGCCGTCGTCCGGGCTTGAGAGTGGGGCCGCCGGGGCGGCAAAACCAGCGTTTCGCACGATCATGCAAAAACCAGGATTTTTATTCGAAGGATCGGTGGAAAATGCGCGGCTTGTGCATCTCTTTGCAGAGACCCCCGACGCTTGTTGCGTTTATCCTCATTTTATTATCGCACGGTTCCAGTCGGATATAGAGGTGGATGCCATGAAGGTCGTCGTGCTGGGTGGTGGGGTGATCGGGGTGACCACGGCCTATTATCTGGCCAAGGACGGCCACGCGGTGACGGTCATCGACCGCCAGCCGGGTGCGGCGCTGGAAACCAGCTATGCCAACGCGGGCGAGGTGTCGCCGGGCTATTCCGCCCCCTGGGCCGGGCCGGGCGTGCCGCTGAAGGCGATCAAATGGCTGCTGATGAAACATTCGCCGCTGGTCATCCGCCCGCGCATGGACCCGCGCATGTGGACATGGATGGCGCAGATGCTGCGCAACTGCACCGCCGCCCGCTACGCCGTGAACAAGGGCCGCATGGTGCGTCTGGCCGAATACAGCCGCGACTGCCTGCGCGACCTGCGCGCCGACACCGGCATCACCTATGACGAGCGCACCCAGGGCACGCTCCAGCTTTTCCGCACCGCCAAGCAGGTGGACGCCGCCGCCGGCGACATCGCGGTGCTGAAGCAGTACGGTGTTCCGTTCGAGGTGCTGGACCCCGCCGGCTGCGTCCAGGCCGAACCGGCCCTGGCCGCGGTGCGGGAAAAGATCGCCGGCGGCCTGCGCCTGCCGGGGGACGAGACCGGCGACTGCCACCTGTTCACCCAGCGTCTGGCAGCATTGGCCGCCGGGCTGGGGGTGGAGTTCCGCTACGGCACCGCCATCCAGGGGCTGCACACCGACGGCCGCCGCATCACCCATGTGACCACCGACCAGGGCGAGGTCACCGCCGACCGGTTCGTGCTGGCGCTGGGCAGCTATTCGCCCATGCTGCTGAAGGGGGTGGGCGTGTCGATCCCGGTCTATCCGGTCAAGGGCTATTCCATCACCGTTCCCATCACCGACGCCGCGGCGGCGCCGGAATCCACCGTGATGGACGAAACCTACAAGATCGCCATCACCCGTCTGGGCGACCGCATCCGCGTGGGCGGCACGGCGGAAATCGCCGGCTATGACCTGACGCTGCACGCCGAGCGCCGGGCAGCATTGGAGCATTCGGTCAGCGACCTGTTCCCCCGCGGCGGCGACGTGGGCAAGGCGGAGTTCTGGACCGGCCTGCGGCCCATGACCCCCGACGGCACGCCGGTGATCGGCCACACACCGTACAGCAACCTGTTCCTCAACACCGGACACGGCACGCTGGGATGGACCATGGCCTGCGGCTCGGGCCGGCTGGTGGCCGATCTGGTGGGCGGGCGCAAGCCGCAGACCGAAACCCAGGGGCTGGACGAGTCGCGCTACCGCGCCGCCGCTTAAGGGCGGGACGCACCGAAAAAAAACGCCCCTGCCGGGAAACCGGCGGGGGCGTTCGAGTTTTCAAAGGACGCTCCCGAAGCCCCGGATCAGCCGGGGCCTCAGACCACAAGGAAATGCATGCGCACCGCCCGACGGGCGTGTGGATGCCTTTCACATCTCACCATAACCGCAAGTGCCGCCGGGGATCTTTGCAAATCGTTGCCGATTGAGCGAAAATCCGCTCCCCTATCGCACAATCGACACACTTCCCGGAAAAATCGGCTCCTCCCATGCGCGCCCGCGACGGTATCGACGACAAAATCATCCGCCTCTTGCGGGCGGATGGCCGCATGAGCAACGCCAAGCTGGCAGAGGAGGTGGGGCTTTCCCCTTCCGCCTGCCTGCGGCGGTTGCACTTGCTCGAACACAGCGGCGTGATTCGCGGATACACCGCCATCATCGACCAACCCGACGTGGAAAAACCCACCGTCGTCATCGTCCAGATCACCCTGGAGCGCCAGACTGAGGAATACCTGCGCCGATTCGAGCAGGAGGTGCGCAAGCACCCCGAGGTGCAGGAATGCTATCTGATGACCGGCATGGCCGATTATCTGCTGCGGGTGGAGGCCCGCGATTCGGGCGATTACGAGCGGATTCACACCGAACTGCTGTCGCGCCTGCCCGGCGTGGCGCGCATCCAATCCAACTTCGCCATCCGCAGCGTGGTGGCTGGGGGGCTGCGCCCGCCGCCGGGGTCCACCCTCAAACCCTGACGGGCACACTCTGGCCCGAATGGCGGGGCTGCCGGATTTTTGCGGCGGACGGGGCGGTGCGTTCTATATTGTTCCCCATGGTTTCACATGGCTGGCCGCCATTTTACACCGCCGCCTTGTGTCTTTGTGGAAGGATCACGCTATGGATGACACCGCCTTCGCCGAAGACGCCCTTGCAGCCCTGGCCCGTTCCGGCACCGGCGGGCTGTGGGAGACCTTGTGTGCGGAGGCGCTGAAGGCGGCGGGCGACGAGCCGCTGCTGCGCGACCACATCGAATGCCGGGTGCTGCGCCACGCCGGATTCGCCGAGGCGCTGGCCTTCCTCCTGGCGGTGAAGCTGGAGGACGGCACCATGACCGAGGCCAAGCTGGAGGGGCTGGTCCACGCCGCCATCGACGCCGACCCCGCCATCGCTGATGCGGCGGCGGAGGATCTGGCCGCCATCGTCGCCCGCGACCCGGCGTCCGACGGGCTGCTGACGCCGTTCCTCTATTTCAAGGGCTTCCACGCGCTGCAATGGCACCGGGTGGCCCACTGGCTGTGGACCCATGGCCGCACCCCGCTCGCCCATTTCCTGCAAAGCCGGGTGTCGGAGGTGTTCGCGGTGGACATTCACCCGGCGGTGCCGGTGGGCCGGCGGGTGTTCATCGACCACGGCACCGGCGTGGTGATCGGTGAGACGGCGGTGGTGGGCAACGATGTGTCCATCCTACAGAACGTCACCCTGGGCGGCACCGGCAAGGAGCACGGCGACCGCCACCCCAAGGTGCGCGACGGCGTGCTGCTGGCCGCCGGGGCCAAGGTGCTGGGCAACATCACCATCGGCGCGCGGGCCAAGGTGGGGGCGGGCAGCGTCGTCCTGCGCGACGTGCCGCCGTGCGCCACCGTGGCCGGGGTGCCGGCCCGCATCGTCGGGTGGTGCGCCGACAGCGTGACGCCGGCTCTGGCCATGGACCAGAGCCTGCCGGAACCCGATTACCATATCTGAGCAAACAATCACAGGATGGTCCGTTGCGCCAGAGTGCGCAGCGGATGGTTGAGGGCAAGATCAGCCCCGATATTTGTGTATGTCTGGTCTGTGGCGGCATCGGGTGAGAACCACCCGATGGCCGCGCTTGCGGCGTTATGACGCATCGCGCAATGAGACTCATTCTTACAAGCATTACGTCAGATACATTGGCGATGCGTTCCGGGAACACTCCGGTGTGTAGCGGGCCGGGACGCGGCACAGTCTTTGACGAAAGGCCAGACCCATGAGCGTCACGGCAACCACCGCCGATCCTTCCCGCATCGCGCTCCCCCGCATCGCGCTGGTCGGCAACCCCAACTGCGGCAAGACCGCCCTGTTCAACGCCCTGACCGGCAGCCGGCAAAAGGTCGCCAACTACCCCGGCGTGACGGTGGAACGCAAGCTGGGCTATTTCCGCAGCCCCGCCGGCACGCGGGTGCAGTTGATCGACCTGCCCGGCACCTATTCCCTGCGCGCCCGCAGCCCGGACGAGGAGGTCACCCGCGACGTGGTGCTGGGCCGCTTCGCCCACGAGGCGCCGCCGGACGTCATCATCTTCGTGGCCGACGCCACCAACCTGCGGCTCAACCTGCGGCTGGTGCTGGAACTGCGCAAGCTGGGCCGCCCGATCATCCTGGCGCTCAACATGATGGACATGGCGGAGCGCCAGGGCTTCCGCATCGACCCGGCGGCGCTGTCGGCGGCGCTGGGCGTGCCGGTGGTGCCGACGGTGGCGGTCAAGCGCGACGGCATCGCCGGGCTGCTGGCCCAGATCGACCACACCGTGGCCGCCGGCGGCCTCGCCCCCTTGGGCGGGTGCGCGTGGAGCGAGCCCTCCTCGCTGGACCTGCGCGCCTATCACCGTCAGGTCGAAGAGATCCTGGCCGAGGCCATCCACACCCGGGGCGAGCCGTCGCGCGCCACCCGGCGGATCGACGCGGTGCTGCTGCACCCGGTGGTGGGGCTGGCGTTCCTGTTCCTGGTGCTGTTCTTGATGTTCCAGGCGGTGTTCGCCTGGGCCGAGGCGCCCATGAAGCTGATCGACGGCGGCGTCACGGCGCTGCAGGCCGGCATCGGCGGCGCGCTGCCCGAGGGGATGCTGAAAAGCCTGCTGGTGGACGGCATCCTGGCCGGGGTGGGCAGCGTCATCATCTTTCTGCCGCAGATCCTGATCCTGTTCTTCTTCATCCAGATGCTGGAGGACTCAGGGTATATGGCGCGGGCGGCGTTCCTGCTGGACCGGCTGATGGGGGGTGTGGGGCTGCACGGGCGGGCCTTCATCCCGCTGCTGTCCAGCTTCGCCTGCGCCGTGCCCGGCATCATGGCGGCGCGCACCATCGAGAACCGCGCCGACCGGCTGGCGACCATCATGATCGCGCCGCTGATGACCTGTTCGGCGCGGCTGCCGGTCTATACCCTGCTGATTGCCGCCTTCGTGCCCCATGAGGCGGTTCTGGGCGGTCTGGTGGGGCTGGAAGGGCTGGTGATGTTCGCGCTCTACGCCACCGGCATCCTGTCGGCGCTGACGGTGGCCTTCGTGCTCAAGCGCACCATCTTCCGCGGGGCGCGGGAGCCGCTGCTGATGGAACTGCCGGCCTACCGCCTGCCGCGCCCGTCGAACGTGTTCCTGGGGCTGATGGAGCGGGCCAAGGCGTTCCTGGTGCGCGCCGGCACGATCATCTTCGCCATCATGGTGGTGCTGTGGTTCCTGTCGTCGGTGCCCGGCGCGCCGGAGGGGGCCACGGGTCCGGCCATCGACTACAGCTTCGCCGGCATGCTGGGCCACGCCCTGGCGCCGCTGCTGGCCCCCATCGGCTTCACCTGGCAGATCGCCATCGCGCTGGTGCCCGGCATGGCGGCGCGCGAGGTGGCGGTGGCGGCACTGGGCACCGTCTACGCCCTGTCGGAAACCGGGGACGCGCTGGAAAGCTCGCTGGCCGGCGTGCTGGCCGCCGACTGGAGCCTGCCGACCGCGCTGTCGCTGCTGGTGTGGTTCGTCTTCGCCCCCCAATGCGTGTCCACGCTGGGGGTGGTGCGGCGGGAGACCAACTCCGCCTTCTGGCCGGCGGTGATGTTCGTGTACTTGACGGCGCTGGCCTATGGCGCCTCCTTCGTCACCTACCGCGTGGCGTCGGCGCTGTTGGGGTAAGGTGTGCCCACAGATGTGCTCAAAGGCTGGGCAAAAGAATGCAAGGGCGGGGATGTCCCCGCCCTTTTGCCGTGCTGCGGCAGGGCGTCTGCGACCATAGTATAATTTACCCGTTCCCTGGAAAAGCGGATCAATTGTCCGGTCAAAACCTATCGGGCCGATGATCCACGAACGGCCCGCCAGAACCAGAGGAACGGCCCATGATCCCCCAGGCTCTCGAAACGCTGCAGAAAGAAATCGCGCTGCGTCCCCGGTATGACAATTTCATCGGCGGTGAATGGGTTGCGCCGGTGGAAGGCCGTTACTTCACCAACCTTACCCCCATCACCGGCAAGCCGCTGTGCGAAGTGGCCCGTTCGTCGGCCGCCGACGTGGAGAAGGCGCTGGACGCCGCCCACAAGGCCAAGGACGCCTGGGGCCGCACCTCGCCGACCGAGCGCTCGAACATCCTGCTCAAGATCGCCGACCGCATGGAACAGCGGCTTGAGACCATCGCGCTGGCCGAGACGCTCGACAACGGCAAGCCGATCCGTGAAACCCGCGCCGCCGACGTGCCGCTGGCCATCGACCACTTCCGCTACTTCGCCGGCTGCGTCCGCGCCCAGGAAGGCTCGATCGCCGAGATCGACCACACCACCTACGCCTATCACTTCCATGAACCGCTGGGCGTGGTCGGCCAGATCATTCCGTGGAACTTCCCGCTGCTGATGGCCGCGTGGAAGGTCGCCCCGGCTCTCGCCGCCGGCAACTGCATCGTGCTGAAGCCCGCCGAGCAGACCCCGATGGCGATCATGGTCCTGATGGACATCATCGGCGATCTGCTGCCGCCGGGCGTGCTGAACGTCGTCAACGGCTTCGGCATCGAGGCGGGCAAGCCGCTCGCCACCTCCAAGCGCATCGCCAAGGTGGCGTTCACCGGTGAGACCTCCACCGGCCGCCTGATCATGCAGTACGCCTCGGAAAACATCATCCCGGTCACGCTGGAGCTGGGCGGCAAGTCGCCGAACATCTTCTTCGCCGACGTGATGAACGAGGACGACGATTTCTTCGACAAGGCGCTCGAAGGCTTCGCCATGTTCGCCCTGAACCAGGGTGAGGTCTGCACCTGCCCGTCCCGCGTCCTGGTGCAGAAGTCGATCTACGACCGCTTCATCGAACGCGCCGTTGACCGCGTGTCCAAGGTGAAGCAGGGCCATCCGCTGGACCCCAACACCATGATCGGCGCCCAGGCGTCGCAGGAACAGCTCGAGAAGATCCTGTCCTACATCGACATCGGCCGCCAGGAAGGCGCCAAGGTGCTGATCGGCGGCGAGCGCGCCCATCTGGGCGGCGAGCTGGAAGGCGGCTACTACGTCACGCCGACCATCCTCGAAGGCAACAACAAGATGCGCGTCTTCCAGGAAGAAATCTTCGGCCCGGTGGTGTCGGTCACCACCTTCGACACCGAGGAAGAAGCCCTGGCCATCGCCAACGACACCAACTTCGGTCTGGGTGCCGGTGTGTGGAGCCGTGACGGCAACCGCGCCTTCCGCATGGGCCGCGGCATCCAGGCGGGCCGCGTGTGGACCAACTGCTACCACCTGTACCCGGCCCACGCGGCCTTCGGCGGCTACAAGCAGTCGGGCATCGGCCGTGAAACCCACAAGATGATGCTGGACCACTATCAGCAGACCAAGAACCTCCTGGTCAGCTACAGCCCGAAGGCTCTCGGCTTCTTCTAAGCCGGTGCGTTCCTCCCTATCGGGTGAGACTTAGCCGGGGGCGCACAGCCCCCGGCTTTTTTTGCTGTTCTTCCCGGCACCACCGTATGGAGAGCCATCCCATGACCATTGCGCGCGTGACCGTCAGCCCAGCCGCCGCCGCCCTGATCGGCCGGCTGTCCGCGGTGCATGGGCCGTTGATCTTCCACCTGTCGGGGGGCTGTTGCGACGGCTCCGCCCCCCTGTGCCTGCCGGCGGACGGCTTCCGGCTGGGCGGGCGCGACCTGCGGGTGGGGGAGGCGGAGGGCGCCCCCTTCTACATGGCCGACGATGTGTTCGCCTATTGGGAGCACAGTCAGGTGTTGCTGGATGTGGTCGAATCGCGCAGCGGCGGCTTTTCGCTGGAAGCACCGGACGGGGTGCGGTTCATCGCCCGCGCCCGCCTGTTCACCGACGCCGAGTTGCCCGACGTGGCGCGCCCCAGGCCGGCGCTGGCCTGATACCCTCCGCCCCGCAGACAAAGGTGCCGTAAGACGATGGTCGAATCCCCCCTGCACCGGATCGGCCTTGCCCGCCGCCATCCCTGGAGTACTTTGGCACAGAAGGATTCCCAGACCGAGGATGGTGCCATGGCTCCAGCAGCCCCGCCGGCGGCCAAGGCCGGCGCACCCGGCGGGGGCACCGCCCCCTTGCCCCAGGCGGTGTCGCTGGCCGGCGACCCGCGCACGGCGGCGCGCGAACTGCATGCCGCCCTGTGGCGGCCGGGGCTGGAGGCGGTGGTGGTCTTCTGCTCTCCCAGCTTCGACCGCACGGTGCTGGCGGCGGCGCTCGCCGAACGCTTCGGCACGGTGCCGGTGATCGGCTGCACCACGGCGGGGGAGATCGGGCCGTGCGGCTATCTGTCGGGCGCCCTGGTGGGGGTGGGTTTCCCGGCGGAGGATTTCAGCGTCGTCACCGCCCGCATGGACGATATCGGGCGGTTCGAGGTGGCCGACAGCACCACCGTCGCCCGCACCCTGCTGACCGCCCGCGACCGGGCGCTGGCCGAACGCGCCCGCCCCATGGAGGGGCAGGACAGCTTCGCCATGCTGCTGATCGACGGCCTGTCCATGAGCGAGGAGACGGTGGTCAGCGCGCTGCACAACGCGCTGATCGACATTCCGCTGTTCGGTGCGTCGGCGGGCGACGACCTGCGCTTCGAACAGACGTTCGTCCTGCATGAGGGGCGGTTCCACGCCAACGCCGCGGTGGTGGCGCTGTTCACCACCGCCCGCCCCTTCACCGTGTTCCGCACCCAGCATTTCGTCAGTTCCGAGCGCAAGATGGTGGTGACCGGCGCCGATCCCCAGCGGCGCATCGTGTCGGAGATCAACGCCGAACCGGCGGGGCCGGAATACGCACGCCTGGTGGGGCTGGAGGGGCAGCCGCTGACGCCGATGATCTTCGCCGCCCACCCGGTGGTGGTGCGGGTGGGCGGGCAGTACCATGTGCGTTCCATCCAGAAGGTGAACGAGGACGAAAGCCTCACCTTCTTCTGCGCCATCGACGAAGGCATCGTGCTGACGGTGGCCGAGGGGGTGGACCCGCTGTTCAACATGGAAGCGCTGATGGAGGGGATCGAGGCGGAAATCGGCCCGCCCGACCTGATTTTGGGCTGCGACTGCATCCTGCGCCGGCTGGAGATGGAGCAGCGCGGGCTGGCCCCGGCCATGGCCGAGCGGCTGACCGCCCACCGGGTCATCGGCTTTTGCGCCTACGGCGAGCAGATCAACGGCATGCACGTCAACCAGACCTTCACCGGCGTTGCGATCGGAAGGCGGTGAGCATGGATTCGAGCACCCCCATCCCCGACGATTCCCAGCGCATCGCAGCATTGGAGCGGGAAAACGCCAAGCTGCGCCGCATCAACAAGGTGCTGATGGACCGCGTGGAACGGTCCATGGATTTCCAGGGCGGCGCCTTCTCCCTGTTCCAGACCGCCATCGTGCTGGAGCACAAGATCCGCGAACGCACGCTGGAACTGGAACGCGCCCTGCGCGAGCTGGAGGTGTCGAACCGCGATCTGGCCCGCGCCAAGGAACTGGCGGAGACCATGCGCACCCGCCTGTCGGAAGCCATCGAGTCGGTGAGCGAGGGCTTCGCCCTGTTCGACGCCGACGACCGGCTGGTGCTGTGCAACCGCAAATACCTGTCCTATTGGCCGGCGTCGGTGTCGCAAAAGATCCTGCCGGGGCTGCCCTTCACGGCCCTGGTCGCCATGGTGGCCGAGGCGCACGGGGTGCTCGACCCCCACCCGCATCAATGGCTCCAGGAACGGCTGAACCACCGCCACGACCTGACCGGCCCCTTCATCAACCGGCTGGCCGACGGGCGGTGGGTGCAGGTGAACGAGCGGCGCACCCGTGACGGCGGCATCGTCGGCGTCTACACCGACATCACCGACCTGAAGGAGCACGAGGCCCGCCGCCGCGAACGGGAACTGGCGGAGAAATCGGCGCTGCTCCAGGCCACGCTGGACAACATCGCGCAAGGGGTGGTGGTGTTCGACGCCGATCAGGACATGGTGGCGTGGAACGGGCGTTTTACCGAACTGCTGCGGCTGCCGGCGGACGCGGCGGCGCCGGGGGCGCGCTTCGGCGACCTGATGGATCACGCGCTGGCCCAGGGCAACCGCGGGCTGGCGCTGGCCGGCATGCTGCGGCGGACGGGGGAGGGCGAACAGCCCTGGCTGGACGGCACGGTGCTGGAGGTGCGGCGCAACCCCATGCCGGGCGGCGGTTTCGTCATCACCTTCACCGACATCACCCAGAGGAAGCGCACCGAAGAGGCCCTGCGCGACGGCGAGCGGCGCATCCGTCTGGTGACCGACGCGGTGCCGGCCCAGATTGCCTATGTGGACGCCGGCCGCTGCTACCGTTTCGTCAACCATGCCTATGAGGCGTGGTTCAAGCGTCCGCGGGAAACCATCATCGGCCACACCATGCCCTCGCTGCTGGGGGAGGCGGATTACGCCATCCGCCGCCCCTATGTGGAGCGGGTGCTGGCGGGCGAGGACGTCACCTTCGAGCTGGAACTGGCGGGGGAGGGGGGCGAGATGCGTTTCGCCGTCGCCTCCTACATCCCCCATTTCGGGCCGCAGCGGGAGGTGATGGGCTTCTTCGCCCTGATCCACGACATCACCGAGCGCCGCCGGGTGGCCCAGGCGCTGGAGGACGCCCGCGACAGCCTGGAGCGCCGGGTGATCGAGCGCACCGCCGAACTGACGCAACTGAACGCCCAATTGCAGCAGGAGGTGCGCGAGCGCGTGGCGGCGGAAGCCGCCCTGCGGCTGGCCAAGGCCGACGCCGAACAGGCCAACCTGTCCAAGACGCGCTTCCTGGCCGCGGCCAGCCACGACCTGTTGCAGCCGCTGAACGCCGCGCGGCTGTTCGTGTCGGCGCTGTCGGATCTGGAGCAGCCGGAAGCCAACGCCGGGCTGGTCCACAACATCGACCTCGCCCTGGCCTCGGTGGAGGATCTGCTGTCCACGCTGCTGGACATCTCCAAGCTCGACGCCGGGGCGGTGACGCCGGAGGTGACCGATTTCCCTCTGCGCGGCGTGCTGGCGCCGCTGGCCACCGAATACGCGCCGGTGGCCGCCGAACGGGGCATCGACCTGACGGTGGTGGCCTCGGGCGCCGTGGTGCGGTCGGACATGCGTCTCCTGCGCCGGATCGTGCAGAACTTCCTGTCCAACGCGCTGCGCTACACCCGTGGGGACGCGGGCGGACGGGCGCGGGTGCTGGTGGGCTGCCGCCGCGCCGGCGACGGCGTGCGGATCGAGGTGTGGGACACCGGCCCCGGCATTCCCCCCGACAAGCAGGCCGAGATCTTCCAGGAGTTCCGCCGGCTGGACACCCCCGGCCCCAACGGGCGCGACCGCGGCATGGGGCTGGGGCTGGCCATCGTGGACCGGGTGGCGCGCATGCTGGACCACCCCATCGCCGTGCAGTCGCGGGTCGGGTTCGGGTCGGTGTTCGCGGTGACGGTGCCGCGGGGCACCGAACGGCGCATCGCCCGCGCCGTGCCGCCGGTGGCGCGCACGGCCGGCGACCGGCTGGCCGGCGCGCGGGTGCTGGTGCTGGACAACGAGCCGGCGGTGGTGGCGGGGATGGAGGCGCTCTTGCGCGGCTGGGGCTGTGCGGTGGAATCCGCCACCTCGGGCGCCGAGGCCGAAGGGCGGCTGGCGGTGTGGGACACGCCCCCCGACGTGCTGATCGCCGATTACCACCTGGACGACGGGGCGCTGGGCACCCACGAGATCGCCCGCCTGCGCCGGGCGTGCGGGGAGCCGGTGCCGGCGGTGCTGGTCACCGCCAACCGCACCGCCGAATTGGCGGACGAGGCGCGGGAGTGCGGCTGCCATGTGCTGAACAAGCCGGTGAAGCCGGCGCAATTGCGCGCCGTGCTGTCGGGGCTGCTGCCGGGCAAGGGGGCCGGCCCCTGACGTTCTCCCGCCGGCTTCCGCCCGTGACAAAGGGCGGCGGGTGCCTGGGCCTGCGTTGCGCGCCCGCCGCGGGGTGTGTAAGAGTCGGGACGCGGGAACCGCGGGCGGAACGGGATGGCGGGGGCTGGTGTGAAGAGGCTCATGCGGGCGGCGGCGGTCATGCTGGTCCTGACGGCGGGCGGTTGTGCCGTGCCGCCGCCGGAACCGCCGCCGGTGGCGGTGCGGATCGTCCCGGCCTATGCCTTTGCGCTCAACGCCCGGTACGACGATATCCGGGCCATGCTGGGGCATCCCGATCCGGGGCCGCGGTTCGACCGCTACAGCCGGCTGACGGTGGTGACCTACCGCTATCCGTTCCGCGCCATCCAGGCGGAAACCCGGTTCCCCAACGGCACCGTGCGCAGCGAGCTGGTATCGTCCATCAGCCTTTACTTCGACGACAAGGGCACGTTGCTGCGCATGTCGTACGATCCCAACCCCTATTACCCCAGCTTCATCGGCACGCCCGTGGACCGCGTTACGGTGCTGCCGCGGATGGTGTACAGTGACGGGCGGATGACCCCGGTGGAGGCACCGCGATGAGGATGGGCGCGATGCGCGATCGGATGATGATGGGCGGGCTGGTGGTTCTGGTGCTGGGCGTGACGGCCTGCACCCCCGCCCGCAATCCCATGGTGGTGATGGTGGAACCCAGCCCCGTGGCCTACACCGTTCCCGGCGTCGCCACCCCCGCCATGCCGGTGGGAAACATGGTGCCGCTGGCCCCCACCGCCGCCCGCGCCGGCAGCCTGGGGGCGCCGCCGTCCATGGTGCCCGTGGGGGCACCCGCGCCCGGCTTCGCCCCCGGACCGGCACCGGCTTCGCCCCCGGCTGCCCCCGCCGCCCGCACCGGGTCCGGCGGGCCGGTGCCCCTGACGCCGCGGGGGGCTGCCCAGAACGCTCCCATCCCGGCGTCGCCCGTGGTGGCGTTGCCAGGGGCGGCACCGGATCCGGTCCCGGCCGTCCCGCCCGCCGCCGGCATTCCGGCGGGGGCGACGCCGTACCCGCTTCCCATGGTGATTCCCGTCTACACCGCCCCGTCCTACGCCCCACCGCTGAAGGGCAGGACGGCGTTGCCGGTTCTGCAATAACCCCTTACGCCCCCAGGCGGCGGATGGCCTGCAGCGCCGTTTCCAGCGCGTTGAGGAAGTGGGAGCGGTCGGCCTTGCCCAGGGGCGGCGGGCCGCCGGTGATGGCGCCGGTCTCGCGCAGGTGGCGCGACAGTTCCCGCATGGCCAGCGCCTGCCCGATGTTGTCGGCGGTGAAGGGCCGTCCGGTGGGCGACAGCGCCCGCGCCTTGCGTTCCAGGCAGCGGGCGGCCAGGGGGATGTCGGCGGTGACGCACAGGTCGCCCTGCTGGATATGCTCGGCGATCCAGTCGTCGGCGGCGTCCGCCCCCTGCGGCACCAGCACGATGCGGGCCAGCGGGTATGACGGCGGGCGCATGGTGCCGTTGGTCACCAGATGCACCGCCACCCCGTGGCGTTCGGCCACCCGGAACACCTCGTCACGCACCGGGCAGGCGTCGGCGTCCACATAAATTTCGGTCATGTCCGATCCCTTGTTGACCGGGGGGAGGTTATTGGTATTCGGGCCGGGCCGCCAGACCGTCGCGCAGATGCTCGATCAGCAGCCGCACCTTGGGCGACAGGTGGCGGCGCTGGGGATAGACCGCCCACACCGCCGTGTTGGGCGGGCGGTGGGCCGGCAGCAGCGACACCAGCCGCCCGTCGGCCACCGGCTCGCGCACGTAATAGTCGGGCAACTGGCACAGGCCGAACCCGCGCAGGGCCGCGTCCAGCACCGCCGTGCCGCTGTTGCAGCGCCAGCGCCCCTTGGGCGCGAACGGCCATTCCCGCCCGTCGCGCATGAAGGTCCAGGCATCCGCCGTGCCGGTCAGGCAGGCGTGCCCCTCCAGCTCCGACAGCGTGTGGGGCGTGCCGTAGCGTTCAAGGTAGCAGGGGGCGGCGCACAGGTGCATCTCCCGCGGGGCCAGCCGGGTCGCCACCAGGCTGGAATCGCTGAGCCGTCCCAGCCGTACCGCCAGATCCACCCCCTCGTGCACCAGATCCAGCGTGCGGTTGGTCAACTCGATGCTGACGCTGAGGCTGGGGTAGCGGGCGATGAAGTCGTTGACCAGCGGCACCACGAACCGTTCGCCATAGGCCACGGCGCTGGTCAGGCGCAGCAGCCCCTTGGGCTCTCCTTGCAGATCGCGGACGGCCAGCAGCGCCTCGTCCCGTTCCTCCACCAGCCGGCGGCAGTGGCCCAGCAGCACGCCGCCGGCCTCGGTCAGCGTCACCTTGCGGGTGGTGCGGTAGAACAGGCGCGCGCCCAGACGGTCCTCCAGCGCCGCGATGGTGCGGCTGAGCTGGGAGGAGGACAGGCGCAGCCGCCGGGCGGCGGCGGTGAAGCTGCCGGTGTCGGCCACCGCCACGAATTCGTCGATCCCGTCCCACTGGCTCATGCGGTCTGTCCGGCGATTATCCCATTGGTGCAATAATCCTCTTCACCTCCGCCGGATTGTCAACGGCGGCGGTGGTGATAGGGTGGCGTTTCTTGCTACGAACCAACGGGATGGAAGGGGACGGGGATGATTACGTCGCGCGCCGCCGTGGCCTGGGAAGCCAAGAAGCCGCTGCAGATCGAACAGGTGCGGATCGCTCCGCCCAAGGCGGGGGAGGTGCTGGTCCGCCTCGTCGCCACCGGCGTGTGCCACACCGACGCCTACACCCTGTCGGGGGCGGATTCCGAGGGGGTGTTCCCCTGCATCCTCGGCCACGAAGGCGCCGGGGTGGTGGAAGAGGTGGGGCCGGGCGTGACCTCGGTCGCGGTGGGCGATCATGTGATCCCGCTCTACACGCCTGAATGCGGGAAATGCAAATTCTGCCTGTCGGGCAAGACCAACCTGTGCCAGGCCATCCGCGCCACCCAGGGCAAGGGGCTGATGCCCGACGGCACCACCCGCTTCAGCGTGGGCGGCAAGGAGGTGTTCCATTACATGGGCACCTCGACGTTCTCCGAATACACGGTGCTGCCGGAAATCGCGGTGGCGAAGATCAACAAGGAAGCCCCGCTGGAAAAGGTCTGCCTGCTGGGCTGCGGCGTCACCACCGGCATCGGTGCCGTCATGAACACCGCCAAGGTGGAGCCGGGCGCCACCGTCGCCATCTTCGGCCTGGGCGGCATCGGCCTGTCGGCCATCATCGGCGCCACCATGGCCAAGGCGTCGCGCATCATCGGCATCGACATCAACCCGTCGAAGTTCGAGATCGCCCGCCAGCTCGGCGCCACCGATGTCGTCAACCCCCAGGACTATGACCGCCCGATCCAGGAGGTTCTGGTGGAGATGACCGACGGCGGCGTCGATTACTCGTTCGAGTGCATCGGCAACGTGAAGGTCATGCGCGCCGCCCTGGAATGCTGCCACAAGGGCTGGGGCGAGTCGGTCATCATCGGTGTCGCCGGTGCGGGGGAGGAGATCAGCACCCGTCCGTTCCAGCTCGTCACCGGGCGGGTGTGGCGCGGCTCGGCGTTCGGGGGTGTGCGCGGGCGCTCGGAACTGCCGGAATACGTGGAACGCTATCTGCGCGGCGAGTTCGAGTTGGACACCTTCATCACCCACACCATGGGGCTGGAGGATATCAACCACGCCTTCGATCTGATGCACGAGGGCAAGAGCATCCGGTCGGTCATCCTCTACAACCAGTAAGGCGCGCTGGGGCTGCCGCCCCAGGCCCCATCCGGGAAGCACAGCTTCCCGGACCCATCAGCTTTTTAAAAAACTGGGAGTGCGGGCGGCAGCCTGCTGCGCAGCACGAGAGGAACGTATGGACACCCTGACCATCGTCTCGGAAAACAAGTGCTTCGGCGGCTGGCACAAGCGCTACCGCCACGCATCCGCCGTCACCGGCGGCACCATGACCTTTGCCGTGTTCCTGCCGCCGCAGGCGGGGGAGGGGCGGCGGGTGCCGGTGCTCTATTGGCTGTCGGGGCTGACCTGTACCGACGAGAACTTCATGCAGAAGGCCGGCGCCATGCGCGCCGCCGCCGATCTGGGCATCGCCATCGTCGCCCCCGACACCAGCCCGCGGGGACCGGACGTGCCGGGCGACCCGGACGGGGCGTGGGATTTCGGGCTGGGCGCCGGCTTCTACGTCAACGCCACGCAGGATCCGTGGGCGCGGCATTACCGGATGCACGACTATGTGGTGCATGATCTGCCGGCGCTGGTGGAGGCGGCCTTCCCGGTGTCGGACCGGCGCGGGGTGTCGGGCCATTCCATGGGCGGGCATGGGGCGCTGGTGTGCGCCCTGCGCAATCCGGGGCGCTACCGCTCGGTGTCGGCCTTCGCCCCCATCGTCAACCCGATGGCGGTGCCGTGGGGGGAAAAGGCGTTCGGGCGCTATCTGGGGCCGGATCGGCAGACGTGGCGGGACTGGGATGCCTGCGCCCTGATCGCCGGGGCTGCGGAACGGCTGCCGATCCTGGTGGACCAGGGGGACAAGGACAGCTTTCTCGACAGCCAGCTTCGTCCCGGCGCTCTGGAGCAGGCGGCGAAGGCCGCCGGGCATCCGCTGACCCTGCGCATGCAGCCGGGCTATGACCACAGCTATTTCTTCATCGCCAGCTTCATCGACGATCACCTGCGCCATCACGCCGGTTTTCTGAACGGTTGAGGCTCACGCCGCCTGTGGCCGGTTCCGCAGGCGGCGGAGCACCCACCCGGCCGCGATCCCCGCCAGCACCCCCAGCGTGTTGGCCGCCGCGTCGCCCAGCGACCCGGTTCGTCCCGGAACCAGCTCCTGCCCCAACTCGATCAGCCCGCCGAAGGGGATCAGCGCCAGGGCCGCCCCCAGCGCCCAGACGCGGTTGCGGAACCCCGCCACCGGCACCGCGGCCAGACCGCCGAAGACGGTCATGTGAATGAGCTTGTCCACATGATGCTGCGTAGGCGGGGCTGCCGCCGCCGTCAGGCCCAGAACCGCGGTGAGCGCCAGGGCCAGGCACCAGAACGCAAGCAAAGGGCGGGATGTGAAGAACGTCACGGTGTTCGGTCCTTGCCGTTGGGAGAATGGCGTCCGCCACACATCGGCCTGCAACGCCGGGCGGGCCAGAGGTTTACCCAGATTGCCCCCGCCGGCTGACGCGGACGGGTGGGCGCCGCTTGGCCCGAGTCGCTTCATGTCCCCTCCAGCGGACCGCACGGCCCGGCAATGAAGAGACGATAGGGCACGGTATGTGTTTTCCTCATATAAATTAAGAAAATCGGAAAAGAACATTTTCGCCAATACTTCTCTATCATGGGATGTGGGGGAGGCATTCCCGTGAGGCCGGAAACCCTCATATGGCGGTTTCATTGTTAATGAAAGGTAATATTCATTTTCTTGTCACAGGCACCAAAGGGTGTGACAAAGGGTAGTAATTACCTCTTAAAATCGCAAGACGGAGGTAAAAGCCGATTGTTTGTCCTTTTTACACGGCCTGCCGCGGCGGAGTGCCGCAGAGGCTGACGTCAAGGCAGGGGAAGGGGTATTTCTGCCGTGAGATTTTATCATAAAAGCTTGCGACCCAGGCGAGCATAGATTAAGACGGTCTGGCTGCTTTTGATTGGACGCCTATGCGCGATATTAATGAGACGACCGCTTTTGCGCTTGATCGGAACAGCCGGCCTCAAAGCAGCAAAGTGAAACCCAGCCGACGGCGCGGTTTTAATGTTCAGCGCCTGATCCTTTGGGTTGTCCTTCTTTTGTCGTCGCTCACGTTTTTGGCGCTGGCGGCTCTGCCCGTGGGGCGGGAGGTCAGCGCGGCCATCTCCATTTCCGTTGTTGCCGTGGCCTTCGTGCTGGCGCGGCTGGCGCAACGGTCGTGGCACGCGCGCACCATCACGGTGCTGCTGCTGGCGTTCGTGTCGTTCCGCTATCTGTTCTGGCGGGTCACGGGCACGCTGCCGCCGGTGGACGATCTGGTGGACTTCATCCCCGGCATCACGCTGTTCATCGCGGAAAGCATGTCGTTCGTGCTGTTCCTGACGTCGCTGTTCGTCATCATCGACCCGATGAAGCGCGAACCCTGCGCCCCCACGGGGGAGCCGGAGACGTGGCCCAGCGTGGACGTGTTCGTGCCCTCGTACAACGAAGACCCCGAACTGCTGGAAACCACCCTGGCGGCGGCGGTGTCCATCGATTATCCGCGCGACAAGCTCACCGTTTATCTTCTGGACGACGGCGGCACCGACGCCAAGGTGTCGCAGGCCAACCCGGTGGCCGCCGCGGCGGCGCTGGAGCGGCGGCGGGTGCTGACGGCGCTCTGCGAGCGGCTGGGCGTCACCTACATGACCCGTCCGCGCAACGAGCACGCCAAGGCCGGCAACCTGAACCACGCCTTCCACCGCACCCGCGGCGATCTGGTGCTGATCCTCGACGCCGATCACGTGCCGACGGTGGATTTCCTGCGCTGCACGGCGGGATTCTTCCAGCAGGATCCGCGGCTGTTCCTGGTGCAGACGCCGCACTTCTTCGTCAATCCCGATCCCGTGGAATACAACCTGGGCACGTTCGAGCGCATGCCCAGCGAGAACGAGATGTTCTATTACTCGATCCAGCCGGGGCTGGACCGCTGGAACGGCTCGTTCTTCTGCGGGTCCGCCGCCCTGCTCAGCCGCCGGGCGCTGGAAGAGGTGGGGGGCATCGCCGGCGAAACGGTGACCGAGGATTGCGAGACGGCGCTGGAGCTGCATTCCCGCGGCTGGCACAGCGTCTATCTGCCCCGGCCCCTGATCGCCGGGCTGCAGCCGGAAACCTTCGATTCCTTCATCGCCCAGCGGTCGCGGTGGACGCAGGGGATGATCCAGCTTTTCCTGCTGAAGAACCCGCTGCTCAAGCGCGGCCTGACCCTGCCGCAGCGGCTGTGCTACCTGTCCACCATGCTCTATTGGTTCTTCTGGTTCTGGCGCCCGGTGTTCCTGCTGGCGCCGCTGTGCTACGCGCTGTTCGGGCTGGAGATCTACCGGGTCAATCTGGCCGATTTCGCCTGTTTCGTGGTGCCGCACGTGGTGGCCGCCGCCTATCTGGCGCAGATGCTGCACGGGCGCATGCGCTGGCCGCTGTTCTCGGAACTCTACGAATACCTCCAGTCGTTCCATGTATCGCGGGCGGCCATCGCCACCATCCTGCGGCCCCGCAACCCGGTGTTCAAGGTGACGGCCAAGGGGCAGTCGGTGGACCGCGACGGCTTTTCCCCCCTGGCCGGGCCGTTCATCGTCACCACCTTCCTCCTGGCGGTGGGGCTGGGGCTGTGCGCCTACCGCTACGCGCTGTTCCCCGAGCACCGCATGGCCATCGTGCCGGTGGCGGTGTGGAACCTGCTCAGCCTGATCCTGGCGCTGGGCGGGCTGGCCGTGGTGTACGAGCGCAAGCGCGTGCGCCGGCAGGAACGGTTCGGGGTCGAGCGCCCGGCCACCCTGGCCTTTGCCGACGGGGCGGTGATCGACGCCACCCTGACCGACGTGTCGGCGGGCGGGGTGGGCCTGCGGGTGCTGGCCCAGCATATGGGCCGGCTGGACCCGTCCATGACCGATATGCCGGTGCTGGCCATCCACCCCGGCGAGGACGAGGGGGCCGGCGCGCCCGTGTCCACCGGCGTGAGGATTCTGCGCGTGGAAAAGCAGGGCGGGGATCTGGTGGTCGGGGCCGGCTTCGCCCCCCGCGGCCGCCAGGACACCACCGAAATCGCCCGTTTCGTCTTTGGCGACAGCGGCGAATGGGATGATTGGCTGGGCGCCAAGCGCGGCGGGGCGCCCACCTTCCTGGGCGGTTTCCTGTTCTTCGCCACGCGGGTTCTGCCCCGGCTGGGGCATGTGCTGGTGGCGCTGCCCGGTGCGCTGGGCCGGATGCTGACCTTCCGGGGGCTGTGAGATGGGCGGGCTTCGCGGGCGCTGGCGGGGTGCGCTGGCCGGGCTGGTGCTGGCCGCTGCCGGCATGGGGGCGGCAGGGGACGCCGCGGCGGAGGCCGGGCGGCGGGTCGTTCCTCTGGCGTCCTTGCGTCCCGCCGTCGCCCCCGCTCCCGCCGCCGGAACCGGGGCGGCCCCGGCGGGCAACCCGGCGGACGTGCTGCTGAGCGGGGAGGACGACACCCTCACCCTGCCGCTGACCCTGCCGCCGGTGGGACATCTGAGTTCGGTCGTCCTGACCATCGGGTACGAGAACAGCATCGACATCCTGCCGGAAAAGGGCGGGCTGACGCTGCTGATCAACGGTGTGCCGGTGGCCGAGCTGCCGCTGTCGGCTTTCAAGGGGCCGGTGAACGCGGCGGTGACCCTGCCCCCCGACCTGATCCGTCCGGGGGAAAACCGCATCGCCATCCGGGCGCAGGCGCAGCACCGGGCGATCTGCTCGGTGCGCGGCACCTATGATCTGTGGACCAAGATCCGGCTGGCGGATTCGTCCCTGGTGCTGGTCAGCGGCGATCCGCCGCCGGTCCCCGATCTGGCGATGCTGCGCCCGCTGCTGGCCGCCGCCGACCGGCTGGCGGAACCGTTGACCATCCTGACCCCCGGCCCGCTTCCCGGCCCCGACCATCTGGGGTGGGGCGCCCTGGTGGCCGGGTTCTACGGGCTGGTGCTGGACGAGCGCGCGCCCGTGGTGGCGGCGGCCCCCATGCCGCCGTCCCTGGACGGGGCGGTTCTGCCCGGCGGCAAGAACATCCTGATCGGCACCCGCGACGAGGTGGCGCCGTTCCTGGGCGAGTCGCGCACCTCCATGATCGCGGGGCCGTTTCTGGCGATCTACCCCGCCGGGGGGCCGGCGGGTGCCGGCGGCTTCGTGGCCGTGGTGTCGGGCCGCACCCCGGCGGAGGTGGACCAGGCGGTCCGCCGCCTGACCGATCCCACGCGCCCGCTGCCGCCCCAGACCATGGCGGTGGGCGACGCTCCGGCCACCGTGCGGCCGGAGCCGCCGGCCCTGCCCCCGGTGGGGGAGGGGCGCCACCGCCTGTCCGACCTGGGGTTCGCGTCGGTGTCCCACACCGGCTACCGCTACCATGGGCAGATTCCGCTGCGGCTGCCGGTGGGCTATGCCCCGGTGCCCGACCGTTCCATGATCTTGCGGGTGAACGCGGCGTTCGAAGGGGATCTCGGACCCGGTGCGGTGCTGAACGTGCGGGTCAACGGCCGCCCGGCGGCGTCGCTGGAGGTGGACAAGCGCTCGTCCGGCCTGATCCGCCGGGGGGAAATGCCGCTGCCCATGGGCCTGTTTCAGGCCGGCCTCAACGTGATCGAGGTGAACGCGGAAATGCCGCCCGCCGGGGGCACCGATTGCGTGTTCGCCGTGCGCCGGCCCGTGTTCACGCTCGACGGTTCCTCGGAAATCGAGATCCCCGGCTTCGCCCGCACGGTCACATTGCCGGCGCTGGACGCCACGGCGCGCACCGGCTTTCCCTATGGCCCGGTGCCGGGGCGGGGGGTGGAGCCGTTTTCGCTTCTGGTCATGGGCAAGGATCCGGTGTGGTTCGGCGCTGCCTGGACCCTGACGGCCCGCATGGCGCAGGCGGCGGAGTCGCTGCTCTACCCGGTGCCGCTGACCGCGTGGAACGGGCCGCCCGCCGGCAACGCCGTCATCGTCGGTCCGGTGGGCGGGCTGCCGCAATCGGCGTTTGCCGGGGCGGCTCTGACCGCCGACCAGCTGGCCGGGCTCCTGGAAGCGGGCGGGCTGATGGCCCAGGCGGGCATGAACGGCGATTCCATGGCGGCGGTGGACCGGCGGGCGCTGGCGGACCGGCTGCGCGCGGCGTGGGCCGGGCGCACGGGCACCGGCATCAGCCCGTCGCCGCGGTCGCTGGCCGGGCCGGTACAGGCGCAGCCGGTGGCCGCCGCGCCCGATTCCCGCAGCCGCTGGCAGCAACTGGCCGATGCGCAGAAGATCAGCCCGGTGGCCGATCTGGTGCCCGACTGGATCACCCGCATCCTGGCGCGGGTAACCGCCGCCGTCACCCGCTGGACCGCGCCGGAAACCGCGGCGGACGTGGCCAGCCAGACCCTGAACGCCGACATCCTGCCCGAAGCGGCGCTGCTGCAGTTCCGTGCGCCCGGCGGGGAGGACGCCGCCTGGACCGTGCTGACGGCGCCGGAGCCGCGGGCCATGGCGCGGGCGATGCAGAGCTTTGCCCAGGCCGGTGTGTGGGACCGGCTGCGCGGCGGCGCCACCTTGTGGACCAGTGCCGCCCCGGCGGTGACGTCGTTGTCCCCGCCCCAGCCGTTCCAGGTGATTCTCAATCCCCTGGACGTCGGCAATCTGATCCTTATCCTGGCCCGCACCCTGTCCCAGCGGATCGAGATCCTGTTCGCGCTGCTGCTGGGGGCGGCGGTGGTGCTGGCGGTGTCCATGCACCTGCTGCTGAAGCGGGGCCACGAGGATCGGGAGGGCCGATGAAGCGCCGCGACCTGCTGCGCACCGGCGGTGCCGCCGGGCTGGTGCTGGGACTGGGAACCGGGCCGCTGCGCGCCGCCCTGCGGGCCGGCGCCGGGCGTCCGGCCAGCCTGGACGGGGGGGCGTGGCGCGCCTACGTCCAGCGCTTCGTCCAGGCCGACGGGCGGGTGACCGACACCGGCAACAAGGATGTCAGCCATTCCGAAGGCCAGGGGTACGGCATGCTGCTGGCGGTGGCGGCGGGCGACCGCACCACCTTCGAGTCCCTGTGGGCCTGGACCCGCCGCACGCTGATGGTCCGCGACGACGGCCTCGTCGCGTGGCGCTGGGTGCCGGGGGAGGGGGTGACCGACCGCAACAACGCCTCCGACGGGGATATCCTGATCGCGTGGGCGCTTTTGTGCGGGGCCGAGGCGTGGCGGGTGGAGGAATACCGCACCGCCGCCGTGGCGGTTCTCCAGGCCCTGGCCGCCGCGGTGGTGGTGGAGCAGGCGGGTCTGACCGTGCTGCTGCCCGGGCGCGACGGCTTCCGCCGTGGCGATGCGGTGGTGGTCAATCCCAGCTACTGGGTGTTCCCGGCGCTGCGCGCCTTCGCCGCGCTGCCGGGGGGCGCGGTGTGGAAGCGGGTGGCCGATTCGGGGCTGGTGCTGCTGGCCAAGGCGCGGTTCGGCCTGTTGCAGCTTCCCCCCGACTGGGCGCTTCTCGATGCCAAGGGCGGCGTGGTCCCGGCGGAGGGGTTCCGCAAGCAGTACGGCTACGATGCCGTGCGGGTGCCGCTCTATCTGGCGTGGGACGGGTATGCCGACCCCTATTATTTCCGGCCCTATGCCGCCCTGGCGGCGCGCGGCGGCGGCGGGCCGGTGCCGGCCACGGTGTCGCTGCCCGGCGGGGTGACGGGGCAGGTTCCGGCGTCCACCGGCATGCTGGCGGTGTACCGCCTGGCCTGCCGCATGGCGGCGGCGGGCAACGCCGTGACCGTGCCCCCGCTGGGTGCGGACGAGGATTACTATTCCACAACCCTGTTCCATCTGGCGGCCCTGGCTGGGCAGAGCCTGGGGATCGAGCCGCAAGACATCCGCCCATGACGCTGACCCGGACCCTTTTGCCCGTTCTGGCCCTTGTGCTCGCATCCGCGGGTGGCGCCGTTGCGCAGCAGCCGGCGGGCGGGCGGGCCTTGGCCCCCGGCGTGACGGTGGACGTCAACCCCGCCCCCGGCAGCGGGTCCGCCACCGCCCCGGCCAAGATCGACGAAACGGCGCTGCGCCATTACGCCCGCATCGGCGACGTGGAGCGGCTGGAGGCGGAAATCGCCCGTCTGCGGGCGCTCGATCCCACATGGGAGCCGCCCAAGGATCTGTTCACGCCCCAAGCCCAGACGCCGGGGGTGGACGAAAGCCCGTTCTGGAAGCTGATGGCCGAGGGGCAGATGGCGCAGGCCCGCGCCGCCATCGCCGAACAGCGGCGCCAGACCCCGGCGTGGCAGCCCTCGGCCAAGCTGCTTCAGGAGCTGGATCTGGCGGAGGACGCCGCCCGCCTGCGTCAGGCCAGCGACGCCCGCCTGTGGCAGGAGGTGACCGACATCGCCAAGGCCCGGCCCGAGGTGGTGTCGTGCGCCCGGCTGGACAACGCGTGGCGTTTGGCCGAAGCCTATGGCGAGCTGAAGCAGGCCGACCGCGCCTTCGCCCTCTACCGCACGCTGGTGACCGACTGCCCCAAGGCGGCGGAGCGGCGCGACACTCTTTATAAGGCATCGCGCTATCTGACGCCGGAGCAACTGCGCGACCTGACCGCGCTGGCCACCACCGCCAACCCGGCGGCGGGGGAGGATTACTCGGTCGTCAGCCGGGTGCAGGGGGAGCTTGAGACCGGCCGCCTGCTGGAACGGGCCGGCACCGGCAAGGGCGGCGCCCTGTCCCCCGAGGACATCGCCCGGCTGGAAAGCACCGTGCGCGGGCGCCAGGACGCCGACGGCGCCATGACGCTGGGCTGGTATTTCCAGCAGCGCAAGCAGTACCGGCAGGCCCAGGAGTGGTTCGCCCAGGCCAACCAGTGGTCGCCGTCCGACCGCGCGGCGGAGGGGCTGATCCTGGCCCACGCCGGCCTCGGCGAGCGGGACAAGGCGCTGGAGGCGGCCAAGCCCTGGCGTGGCCGCTCGGCCCGCGTGGACAAGGCCGTCCTGGCGGTGGAGCGCCCCGCCGGGCGCGGCGGCGGTGCTGGCGGCGGGCCGCCCCAGGGGCCGAGCCCGCTGGACCGTGCCTTGGCGAAACGGGACTATTCCGCCTGCCTGACGGCCATCCAGGCCATGGCGGCCAAGGGTGGCATGACCGCCGCCCTGTCGCAGCAGCGCGGCTGGTGCCTGATCGAGCTGGGCCGCCCGTCGGAGGCGGAGGCCGCCTTCGCCGACGCCGAACGGCTGCGCGGGGCCGGGGCCAAGGGGGGCACGGCGGCCGGCGGCGGCCGGGCGGCGGAAGCCGCCGGCAAGAACGCCGAGGAGGCGGCCTATGGCCAGGCGGTGGCCCGTCTGGCGGCGGGGGATACGGCGGCGCTGGCCCGCGACCTGCCCAACCTGCCCCTGTCCCCCGCCCACCGGGCGGAGATCCGCGCCAGCCTGCTGGCGACGGAGGCCAACCGGGCGCTGGAGGACAGGCGCTATTACGACACCCTGCGCCTTCTCGACGCCCGCCGGGAGATCGAGCCGGAACCGCGCAATCTGGGTATCCTGCGCGGGTGGGCGCTCTATAATCTGCACCGCATTCCCGAGGCGTACGAGCAGTTCAAGAGCATCGACGACCGGCTGAGCACCCCGGAATCCCGCGAGGGCGTGACCATCGCCCGCAAGACCATGTACCGCGACTGGTGAGGAACAGCATGACCTGTGTGCAGGAAGCGCCCCGGCGGCGGGCCAGGGTGGGGGGGATGCTGGTGTGGGCGGGGCTGGTGGCGGGGCTGGCCGGCTGCGGTGGCTATATGCCCCGCTACACCGGCAACCTGCCCACCCCGTGGCAGCGGGTGGCGGCCCCCGACCTGCCGGTGGTGCTGCCGGCGGGGGCGCCGGTGTCGGTGGTGGCGGCACGGTCGCGGGCCGTGGGGCCGGTCTATCGTTCCTATGCCGTCGTGCTCAGCAACGCCTCGGTGCTGCCGGGGGAAAACCGTCTGTCGCTGGACGTGCAGGCGGTGCCCGACAACCTGTTCGACGCGTTGGTTCCGCCCGAGCGCCCCTTCCCCGTGCCGCTCTACACCAGCGAGACGCTGGCCGAGACGCTGGAGAAGGAATTCCCCGGCATGGACGTGAAGGTGGCCGACGGGGCGCGGCGCAACCGCTATGGCGATTACGACTACGCCGTGGCGTCGGGGGTGGACGACGCGGGCGCCGGTTCGGTGTGCGTGCTGGCGTGGCAACTGGTGACCGACCACGGCCGCATCCTGCCCCAGCGGGTGGAGGCGGTGCGGCTGGAATGGCGGGTGTGCGCTCCCGGCGCCGACCCCCGTCCCCTGCTCCAGCCCTTCGACCGCCTGGGCCTGCGGCTGGGCGAGACGGTGCTGGATGCGGAGGCCGCCACCCTTGCTACGCCGGATCGTCGCTGGTGATGACGCGGTTCCGGCCGCTGTGCTTGGCCTGATAAAGCGCGTGGTCGGCGCGGGCCAGGGCGCGCTCGATGGTGCGGTCGCCGTGCCGCCCGTCGGTGACGCCGATGCTGACGGTGAAACGGAACGACCCGCCGCCCGGACGCTTCACGAAAACCGACCCCAGCCGCTGGCGCAGCCGCTCCGCCACCTCCACCGCGCGGGGCAGGGGGGTTTCGGGCAGCAGGATGGCGAATTCCTCCCCCCCCAGCCGGCCCAGATGATCGGTGTCCCGCAGTTCCTCCCGGCAGACAGCGGCCAGGGTGATCAGCGCCTGATCCCCGGCGGCGTGGCCGTGGGTGTCGTTGATCGCCTTGAAATGGTCCACGTCCATCATCAGCACCCCCAGCGGGCGGGCGTAGCGGTGGAGCCGTGCCAGCTCCGTCTCTCCCACCGCCAGGAACTGGCGGCGGTTGGGCAGGCCGGTCAGGGAATCGGTGGTGGCCAGCCGGCGCAACTCGTTCTCCACCCGCAGCCGCTCGCTGATGTCGCGGACGATGGCGGTGTAGAGGGTGCCGCCGGAATGCAGCAGCTTGGCGATCGACACCTCGGCGGGGAAGCGGCCGCCGCTGGCGGTGATGCCGTACACCTCCTGCCGCGCTGACATGGGGCGCGACGTGTCGGATGAGCGTTCGAAGGCGCGCATGTGGGCGGCGTGGCTGGACCGCACCTCCGGCGGCAGCAGCCGGTCGAGCGGCTGGCCGCGGATGGTGTCGGCGCTGTAGCCGAAAAGCTGTTCCGCCGCCGGGTTGAACAGCACGATGCGCATGCCGTGGTCGGCGGTGATGATGGCGTCCTGGGCCAGCGTGATGATCCCCTGGAGCCGTTCCTCCGACAGGCGCAGTTCCTCTTCCAGCCGCTTGCGGGCGATGGCGTGCTGGATCGACCGCCACATCACCGGCCCGTCCGCCTGCCCCTTGACCAGATAGTCCTGGGTGCCGGCCTCCACCGCCTGCAGCGCCACCTGTTCGTTGTCGAAGCCGGTCAGCACGATCAGCGGCAGGGTGGGGGCGGCGGCGCGCATGCGGCGCACGGTGGCGAAGCCGCTGCTGTCCGGCAGGGTCAGGTCCAGCAGCACCACGTCGCAGCCGTTGGCCTGCAGCCACGCCTCCGCCGCGCCCAGGGTGGTGCAATGGGCCAGGGTGAAACGGGTGGCGAACGGCTTCAGCCCATGGCGCACCAGCCCGGCGTCGGCGTCGTCGTCCTCCACCAGCAGGATGCGGACATGGGGCAGCGGCAGCGCCATGGGGGTGGTGGGGGCGCAGGGGATGGGCGTCGTCATTGCGGCAGCCTGACCGACGAGAACCAATAGGTTTTGAGGCTGCGGGCGGCGTCGAGGAAGGTGTCGATGTCCATGGGCTTGGTGATGACGCTGTTGGCCCCAAGGAGATAGCTGTCGTTGACGTCGCGGTCCATGGCGGAACTGGTCAAAACCACCACGGGGATCGTTTTCAACCCTTCGTCGTTCTTGATGGCGGCCAACACCTGCCGCCCGTCCATCCGCGGCATGTTCAGGTCCAGCAGAACCAGATCGGGCCGGGCGGCATCCTCGAACGGGGGCTGGCGCCGCAGGAAGGCCAGCGCCTCCGCCCCGTCGAAGACGTGGGCGACGCAGCAGGGCGGCCCGTCCTGGCTCAGCGCCCAGCGGGTCAGCTTGGCGTCGGCGGCATCGTCGTCCACCAGAAGGATATGGGGAAGGGCGGCGCTCACAGGCTTTCTCCCATCGGGGTGTCGGTCAGCACCGCCAAAATCCACCGTAGCCGCCATCCCGTTTCGGCCCGGGGACCGTCAGGCGCGGCCATGCCGCCGGCTTTTCCGGCCCGCACGGGTGTATAGCCGATGCTGGGCGATCTTGGGAGGCTTCGCAAGCCCGACTCTGCGGGCAGGCGGCAAAACCGCACGGTACGGAGGGGCATAGCCGGAAACGGTGCGGTTGGCCGGTCTGTCCTACCCAGAGGTTGGGTAGGGCTTTTGCCATGGGGGGAACCTTTTCATCTATGCCGAAAGAACAACCTAAAGCGGTTCGTCTGATTGCGGAGCCGGGGCGCTTCCCTTATCAACCGAACGTGTGTTTCCCCCCAAGGACAGGCCCCGATGACCGACGCCACCGCCCACACCATCTCCGCCATGATCCAGCAGCATCAGACGGAAATCCTGAAACAGTGGCTGTCTTTGCTGATCCAGGGGGAAACCTCCGCCGCCGGGCGCATCCGCGACAGCGAACTTCAGGTGCAGTGCCATGGCTTCCTTGACGCCCTGCGCCAAGCCATCGCCGAGGGGAACATCAGCGACATCGGCGCGCCCGACTATTCCCGGGTGCGCGAGGTGCTGGGCGACATTTCCCGCAGCCGGGCGCTGATGGGCTTTTCCCCCACCGAAACCGCCACGTTCGTCCTGTCCCTCAAGCAGCCGCTGTTCGACATCGCGCGGCAGGAGGGCGACAAGGACCGGGCGGCGGACGCTCTGTGGGCGCTGAACCGGCTGCTCGACGCGCTGGGCCTGTTCACCATGGACGTGTTCCAGCAGAGCCGGGAGGCGGTGATCATCCGCCAGCAGCAGGAAATCGCCGAGCTTTCCACGCCCGTGGTCAAGCTGTGGCAGGGCATCCTGGCCCTGCCCCTGATCGGCACGCTGGACAGCTCACGCACCCAGGTGGTGATGGAAAACCTGTTGCAGAGCATCGTCGATCATTCCGCGGAGATCGCCATCATCGACATCACCGGCGTTCCCACCGTCGATACGCTGGTGGCCCAGCACCTGCTGAAGACCATCGCCGCCGCCCGGCTGATGGGGGCCGATTGCATCATCAGCGGCGTGCGTCCGCAGATCGCCCAGACCATGGTGCACCTTGGGGTTGAGCTGAACGTGACGTCCAAGGCGACCATGGCCGATGCCTTCGCCCTGGCCCTGCTGCGCACGGGCCGGACGGTCGCCGACCGCACCGCCGTCCGCGGCTGACCGGGCCGGAACGGGGAGGATTGCCCATGGACCGGATACCGATCCTGAAGATGGGATGGACGCTGCTGGTCACCATTCAGGTGGACATGCACGACCGTCTGGCGCTGGCGTTGCAGGAGGATCTGACCAACCGCATTGTCGAAACCGGGGCGCGGGGGGTGCTGATCGACATTTCGTCCCTGGAAATCGTCGATTCCTTTATTGGCCGGATGCTGGACAGCATCGCCGGCATCTCCCGCGTTCTGGATGCCGAAACGGTGGTGGTGGGGATGCGCCCGGCGGTGGCCATCACCCTGGTTGAACTGGGTCTGACCCTGAACGGCATCCGCACGGCGCTGAACGTGGAAAAGGGGATGGAGCTTCTGCGCCGCAGTGTGGACATGCCAGGGTCGGGCGATGGCGACCATCAAGGATGAAACCCTGCCCATCCGCCTGTCCGAAGACGTGGTGCGCGTGCGTCAGCACGTGCGCACGCGGGCGGTGGAAATCGGTCTGGGGCTGGTGGACCAGACCAAGATCGTCACCGCAACCAGTGAACTGGCCCGCAACGCCTTGGAATACGGCGGCGGCGGCACCGCACGGGTGGAGGTGCTGGTGATGGGGCCGCGCAAGGGGCTGCGCATCACCTTCGAGGACCAGGGGCCGGGTATTCCCGACATCGAGCAGGCCATGAAGGACGGCTTCACCACCGGGGGGGGGCTGGGCCACGGCCTGGGCGGCGCCAAACGGCTGGTGGAGGAGTTCAGCATAAGCTCGGTGGTGGGGCGGGGCACAAAAATCATGATTGCGCGTTGGAAATGACCATGCAGTCCGTGCGCGTCGAAGACTCCAGCCAGATCGCCGAGGCCCGCCGCACCGCGGTGGCGGTGGCCGGGCGGCTGGGCTTTTCGTCCACCGACAGCGGCCGCGTCGCCATCGTCGCCACCGAGCTTGCCACCAATCTGCTGCGCCACGCCGGCGGGGGGCGCATGCTGGTGGGGCAGACGGAAGGGGCCGCCGGTCCGGCGGTGGAGATTCTGGCGCTGGACCGCGGTCCCGGCATGCGTGACGTGCAGCAATGCCGCCGCGACGGCTATTCCACCGCCGGAACCGCCGGCAACGGGCTGGGCGCCGTGGCCCGGCAATCGACGGTCATGGATGTGTGGTCCCAGCCCGGTGCCGGCACGGCGGTGCTGGCCCGCATCGCCGCCGCCCCGGCCCTGATGCCGGTTCTGTCCCCCATGCCGCGCCCGGTCCCGCTGATGGATGTGGGCGTGATCCAGGCGGCCATGCCGGGGGAAGAGGCGTGCGGCGACGGCTGGGCCACGGAAACCGTGTTCACCGACGTCACCGTGCTGATGGTGGCCGACGGGCTGGGGCACGGGCCGCTGGCCGCCGACGCGGCGGCGGCGGCCATGCGCCTGCTGCACCGGAACCGGGGGGAGCCGGCGGGCGCCATCGTCCAGGCCATTCACGACGGGCTGCGCGCCACCCGCGGAGCGGCGGTGGCGGTGGCACGGGTGGACCATGGGGCGGGCACCGTCTCCTATTGCGGCATCGGCAACATCACCGGCGTGCTGGTGTCGGACGGGCGGGTGCAGAAGATGGTATCGCACAACGGCACCGCCGGGCTGTCGGCGCGCCGGATTCAGGAATTCACCTATCCCTTCGCCGGTACGCCCCTGGTGATCCTGCATTCCGACGGTCTGGGAAGCGGGTGGTCGCTGGACGCCTATCCCGGGCTGGCGGTGCGCGACCCCGCGCTGCTGGCCGGGGTGCTGGTCCGCGATTTCGACCGCGGGCGTGACGACGTGACCGTCCTGGCGGCACGGGGGCTTCCATGATCCCCGCCCCGGAATGCCCGCCCTCCGTCGGTCTGTGGCCCGTGGTCAGCGTGTCGCTGGAGCGGGAGGACGACGTGGTGGCGGTGCGCCAGCGCGCCCGGCGTCTGGCCGAGCTGTTCGGTTTCGACGCCCAGGACCAGACCCGCATCGCCACGGCGGTGTCGGAAATCGCCCGCAACGCCTTTGGCTATGCCGGCGGCGGGCGGGTGGACTTCGCGCTCGACAATGCCACGGTTCCCCAGCGCTACCGCATCCGCGTGACCGACCACGGGCCGGGGATCGCGGCGCTCGATGCCATTCTGGAGGGGCGCTACCACTCCGCCACCGGCATGGGGCTGGGCATCACCGGCGCCCGCCGGCTGATGGAGGGGGTCGCCATCGCCACGGCGCCGGGGCGGGGCACCGCCGTGACCATGGACAAGCCGCTGCCCCGCCACGCGCTGCCCGTCACCCGCACCCGGCTGGCGGAGATCGCCGGGCTGCTGGCGGGGGAGGCGCGGTTCGACAGCCTGACCGCCATGCGTGAGCAGAACCGCGAGCTTCTCGACACGCTGGAGGTGCTGCGCAGCCGCCAGGACGAGTTGTCGCAACTGAACGCGGAGCTGGAAGACACCAACCGCGGCGTCGTCGCCCTTTACGGCGAGCTGGAGGACAAGGCCGAACAGTTGCGCCAGGCCAGCGAGTTGAAAAGCCGTTTCCTGTCCAACATGAGCCACGAATTCCGCACGCCGCTGAATTCGGTGATGGCGCTGGCCCGGCTGCTGCTGGACCGCACCGACGGCGACCTGACGGTGGAGCAGGAAAAGCAGATTCAGTTGATCCACAAATCCGCGACCCAGCTTGTGGACATGGTGAACGACCTGCTGGATCTGGCCAAGGTGGAAGCGGGCAAGGTGGACATCCTGCCCGCCCCCTTCACCGCCGACGGGTTGCTGGGGGGCCTGCGCGGCGTGCTCCGCCCCCTGGCGGCGGCCGGTCCGGTGGAGTTGGTGTTCGAGGACGCCCACCACCTGCCGCCCTTGCGCACGGACGAGGGCAAGGTCGCGCAGATCCTGCGCAACTTCATCTCCAACGCGCTGAAGTTCACCGAACGGGGGGAGGTGCGGGTGTCCGCCCGCGTGGCCGGACCGGACGGGCGCATCGCCTTCAGCGTGCGCGACACCGGCATCGGCATCGCCCCCGACGACATTTCCCGCGTGTTCGAAGAATTCTCCCAGATCCACAACCCCCTTCAGCGCCGGGCCAAGGGCACCGGGCTGGGGTTGCCGCTGTCGCGCAAGCTGGCCGAACTGCTGGGGGGCGAGATCACGGTGGAAAGCGTGGTGGGGGCCGGTTCGGCCTTTACCCTGACCATTCCCGCGGTATGGCCGGCCGATGGCGGCGGAACCGGGGCGCCGGTTGTGGTGGACGGCGGTTCCCGCCCGTGCCTGCTGGTCATCGACGACGAGGACACGTTCCGCTATGTCTTCCGCCGGCTGGTCAGCGGCTATGCCCTGGACGTGGCCGAGGCATGCGACGGGGAGGAGGGGGTGCGCCGGGCGGTGGATCTGCGCCCCGGCCTGATCCTCCTCGACCTGCAAATGCCGCGGATGAACGGTTTCGCCGCGTTGGAGCGGCTGGCGGCCCAGCCGGAGACACGCGATATTCCCGTCGTCGTCGTTTCTTCGTCGCTGCTGACGGACGAGGACCGGTTGCGGTTGGCCCATGCCCGCACCATTCTGTCCAAAGGTGCCCTGTCGCGGGATGCGGTGGGTGATGTCCTGAACGCCCATCTTCCTGGATTGCGCACAGCCGCGGCGGAGAGCCCGTGAATGAGCAAAACCCAAGCACCCGGCCTTTCCGCCGCCACCATCCTGAACGTCGATGACACCGACGCCATGCGCTACGCCCGCACGCGCATCCTGATGCGTGCCGGCTTCACGGTGGTGGAGGCGCAGACGGGGCAGGAAACCCT
>NZ_JAOQNH010000003.1:300000-385000 GCF_025961205.1 Azospirillum fermentarium | reverse complement strand
AACGGGATAAAATGATATGACCTTTGATGTTTATCCCTGAGAACCGCAGCCACCGTCCTCTTCACATCATGAAACGAAAGGTACCGAAGTCTTATCGGTTTGATCTTGATACCTGTTGCCATGATGAATAGAGTACGGCGCATCATCAACACTGCCCATGCTGACCGGACCGAGACGCCGACCACGTTCGGGATGGAGCGAACGTCATGTATGTCAACCGCTTCGATGGATTGCCACATCCTGCCCCCAGCATGGTCCGCCGCATCATGCAGGGGGTTCTGGTCGTTAGCCTGATCCCGATTGCCGCCGGCATCGGTATCGGGGCGGAGGCCGTCCGCGGTGCGGTTGTGCAGGCCCGTTTGGCCCGCGCGGTCGATGAGGCCGCCCTGGCCGGCGGCCGGGTTATGCACGATTCCCAACGCGACGGCCATGTTCGCCGTTTCTTCGAACAGGCCTTCCCCACCGGCTTCCTGGGTGCCCGGACCGCCCCGCTGGAGATTGATGCGGATATGGAGCAGGGAATTTTGTCGGTTCACGCGCAGGCCACGGTGGAAGCGACCTTCCTGCGGTTGATCGGGGTCAACGATATGACGGTGGAGGCCGAAGCCCTGGTCCGCCGTCCAAGCCGCAGCGGCGGCGAGCCGAAGCTGAAACGGGCTTCGTCCTGACCGCGCAAACCGGCCCACGCGGATGACCAAGCAATTCTTCTTTCCCCGGCGAGCGGCCGCCATTAAGAAATGAGTGACAGTTTCATCCCTAGGCTGAGACACATCCGCTAAGACCGTGCCGGTGCGCCTCCCGTGAGCATTCTGCCCGTCTCGTCCCCTCCCGGCAGCACCGCCGCTTCGGCGTCGGGCATGGGGAAGCTGCGTCAGATGTTGATGTCGGACGCCATCCCCGTCACGCCCATCCGCCCCATCCCCGATGAACGCCGGCGGCGTCAGGGCGCTGAACAGGTGGGCAAGGCCGACGATGCCATCCGCGGCGGCCGTCAGGCGGGCGAGGCGCAGGATCGCCGCCCGGGGCAGGTCGCCAAAGAAGGGAACGGGTTCGAGCTTCCCGCCGGCCTGCCGGATGAAGGGCCGGTCACCCCCACCCCTGTCCCGCTGTCCGCCGACCCGGTGACCAGCTTCGTCACGCAGAGCATTTATCAGGAAGCCATGGGAACGGGGCTGCACATCGAGCCCTGGGATGCGGCCATCGAAGCCTATCGCAAGGCCGATTCCGTCCCCCTGCCCCGTTCCGCCGCCGGCCGGACCGGCACCGCCCCCGCCTGAACGGAAACGCGCCGGCCCGGCCCGGTGGTGGTGTCTCAGCTTTCGCCGTAGATCTGTTCCTGCTGGTACGCCTGGGCGCCCACGCGCTGGATCAGGTCGAGCTGGGTTTCGATCCAGTCGATGTGCTCTTCGGTGTCTTCCAGCAGATGGGCCAGGATGTTGCGCGATTCATAGTCGCGCACGCTTTCACAATAGGCGATGGCCGACACCAGCGCGGTGTGGGCCGTGCGCTCCACCGACAGGTCGTTGGCCAGGATCTCCGGCACATCCTCGCCGATCTTGAGCTTGTGCAGATCCTGGAGATTGGGCAGCCCTTCGAGGAAGAGGATACGCTCGATCACCTTATCGGCGTGCTTCATCTCGTCGATGGATTCTTCGTAGATCTTGTGGGCGATTCGCTTCAGCCCCCAGTTCTTCAGGATACGGGCGTGAAGAAAGTACTGGTTGATCGCCGTCAGCTCGTTGGTGAGGATTGCGTTCAGATGCGCAATGACCTGAGGATCACCCTTCATGGCGTGGCCTTCTCTTTGGTGAGAATGAATATCATTTAAAGCCGTGTAGCGGACAGCTTGAAAAGGACCGTAGCCGAAGCCTGTTGCCTCTGCAAACGATACTGTTGCAATTGATAATCGTTCTTATTAACATTGGCGGAACAGGACGCCGCGAGCCGCCTGCTTTTCAGGCGCCCGGCCCACACCGAGCAGGAGTGTCCGGCATGTGCGACCGTTGCGCCACCACCCAGACCCCATCCCTGACCCTGGGGTCGCGCGGGCGGCTGAAGTTGTGGCTGGTTCCCCGCGATTACCATTGCGCCATCATCGGCACCTGTTTCAGCCACGAGGACATGGCGTGGATGATCCGCCGTCTTGGGTTGAAACTATCAACGGATGCAAGGGATTACGATATTCACCGCTATTTTGTGGAAAATGCTGCCTCCCCCGGTCCGGTGGCCAAGCTGATGCACAAGCGGCTGGACGAAAAATACGCCGGCGAGATCCGCCGCTTCGCCCGTGAAAGCACCGAGGCCGGGTGGCAGTCCCTGTGGGATGCGGCGCGGGAGGGGGGCACGGTGGCCCCGGCCTTCTGGGCGCTGGTCAGCCGCGAAGACGTGCCCCACACGGTCAAGATGCGGGCCTATGCCGACGTGCACATGCTGTCCCACCTGATGGGCGGTGAGAATCGTAAGCACTTGCGCGAAAAGCAGGAATTGACCCGGCGACTCGGGGATCTGACCGACCGGCTGGCCCGCGCCGAACGGGCGGAGACCGACCGGCTGACCGAGCGCGACGCCCGCATCAAGGCGCTGGAGGCCGAGGTGGCCGCCCTGCGCCGCGCCGCCCCGGCACCGGCCCGCCCGGCCCTGCCCACGGCCTCCGCCCGTCCCAGCACCCGCGCCATGCGGGAGATGGAAACCCTGCGCCGGCGGGTTTCCGCCGAACGCGCCCGTGCCCGCGCGGCAGAGACGGAATCCGACCGGCTGCGCCGGCTGCTGGACGGGCTGAGCCGCCCGGCGGCGGAGACCGGCGCCATCCGGGACGGGGCGGAGGGGGAAACGGACACCGGCTCCACCGTGCCCAGCGATCTGGCGGGGCAGGCCATTCTGTACGTGGGCGGGCGCCCGCAGGTGCTGGCCCGCATGCGCCCCACCATCGAGGCGCGCAACGGGCGGCTGCTGCACCACGACGGCGGCTGCGAACAGGCGGCCCGCTGTCTGGAAGGGCTGGTGGAGCGGGCCGACGTGGTGCTGTGCCCCATCGACTGCATCAGCCACGACGCCTGCCTGCGGGTGAAGGGGCTGTGCCGGCGGATGGACAAGCCGTTCATCCCCCTGCGCAGCGCCGGGGCCTCCAGCTTCGCCCGCGCCCTGAGCGCGCTGAAGCCGGCGGGGACCGCCACCGCCTGACCGGGAGGGGCCGGACGCGGACGTCCCCGACACCAGGACGATACCGGCGCCCCGCCCCCTCACCCCGGCAGGTCACCCATGACCGTTTTCCACCGTCCCGTCCGGTTGCGCGCCCTTGGGCGGAGCCGGTAGGAAGGACGGAGCCAACCCATCGCCGCACGGGGGGACCGCCACCCACATGGCCGAGAAAGACCGGACGTCCCTTCTGGGGCTGCTGCTTGTCCATTACCAGGACATCATCGGCCATCTGGCCCGGCGTCTGGGTTCCCCCTGTCTGGCCGAGGACGCGGTGCAGGACACCTATCTGCGCCTGCACAGCCTGAGTGCCGTGCCGGAAATCGACAACCCGCGCTCCTACCTGTTCCGCATGGCCGGCAACATCGCGGTGGACCGCATCCGGGCGGAGACCCGGCGGGGCCGCCGCTTCGTGCCCGTGGAACTGGGGCTGGAGCAGCCCGACGAGGAACCCGCCGCCGACACGGCGCTGGAGCACAAGCAGCGCCTGGACCATCTGCGCCAGGCGCTGGATGAGCTGCCGCCCCGCTGCCGCGAGGTGTTCCTGCTGCACAAGTTCGACGGGCTGAGCCACGCCGACATCGCCGCCCGGCTGGGGATTTCGCGCAGCATGGTGGAGAAGCACGTCATGAAGGCGCTGGCCCACTGCCGCGACCGGCTGGCGTCATGACCCGCGGCCCGGACGACAGCGCACCGGACAGGGAAGACAGCCCGCGGGATGCGGCGCTGGCGTGGTTCGTGCGTCTGGAATCCGGCGACGCCGATGCCGGCCAACGGGCGGATTTCGCCCGCTGGCTGGCACACGATCCGGTCAACCGGCGCGAATACGAGCGGCTGGCGGGGGTATGGCGGGATCTGGACCGCGTGCCCGACCCGCGCCCGGCACGCCGCCGGCCCGCCGTAAGCCGCCGCGGTGTGCTGGCCGGGGCGGCAGCCGCCGCCGCGGCCATGGCCGTCACCCCGGTCATCGGCACCGGCACCATCCGCACCGGCACCGGCGAGCGCCGCAGCCTGACGCTGGACGACGGGTCGCTGGTGGATCTGGACGCCGGCAGCGGCATCGCCCCCGCCTTCACGCCCGCCGGCCGGCGGGTGCGGCTGGTGGACGGGCGGGCGCGCTTCACCCCCGCCGCCGGGCGGGACGGGCCCTTCACCGTCACCTGCGGCGATCACAGCGTCACCACCCGCGCCGCGGTGTTCACCGTGCATGGGCACACCGAGGGCGTGGTGGTGGCGGTGGAGCACGGCACGGTGGAGGTGGCCTGCCGCGGCATCCATCAGGCCCACCTGGGGGCCGGCGCCTGCCGCATCCACGGCGCCGACGGCCCCGGCACGCCGGTGCCCGACGGGGTGGCCATCGAAAGCGCGTGGCGTCAGGGCCGGCTGGTGTTCCGCGACCAGCCGCTGGCGGCGGTGGTGGCCGACCTCAACCGCTATCACCCGGCGCGCATCGTGCTGTGGGGCGCGGCTCTGGCCGGTCTGCGGGTGGACGGCACCGTCGATATCACCCGGCCCGATACGGCGCTGAACGCCATCGCCCGCACCCTGCCGGTGCGGATGCAGCAGCCGGTACCCGGCGTCATCCTTCTGCGCGCTGTCTGATTTTTCAAAAAATGTGAATCCGGCGGGTGAGGATGCCTCCCCCGGCCAACGTCCTGTCTCTGTCGCCTGACGACAATGATACGCATTCTCATGATTTGGACGGAGACCGGGGTGATGGTGCAGCGCGGGGGGTGGCCGGGGCGGGCCTTGGCGGGGGTTCTTCTGGCGACGGTGGCGGTGCCCGCCCTGGCGGCGGAAACCGGCGGACGGATCGTGGTGGCCCAGCAGACGGGGAACACCGCCGCCTTCGCCATCGCCGGGGGGCCGCTGCCGGGGGCGCTGGCCGCCTTTGGGCAGGTGACGGGGCTGCAGGTGCTCTATCCCTCGGGTCTGGCGCAGGGGGTGACCTCGGCCGGGGTCACCGGGACCATGACCCCGCGGGAGGCGCTGAACCGGCTGCTGGCCGGCACCGGCCTGACCGCCCGCTTCGTCGATGCCGGCACCGTGACGCTGGAGAAGGTCGCGGCCCAGGGAACCGAGGTGCTGGACCCGGTGACGGTGGAGGGGGCCGGCGGCGGCACCGACCGCGGGCGCAGCGAGGGCACCGGCTCCTACGCCCCCGCCGGTCCGTCGGCCACCGCCACCAAGCTGCCCCTGACGGTGCGGGAAACGCCGCAGTCGGTCAGCGTCATGACCCGCCAGCGCATGGACGACCAGGGCCTGACCGAGATCAAGGACGTTCTGGGCCAGACGGTGGGCGTGACGCTGGCGGAATCCGGCGCGCTGGGAACCGACGGCAAAAGCGTCTATGCCCGCGGCTTCGCCATCAGCAACTATCAGGTCAACGGGATTCCCCGCTCCACCCTCTACGGCTTCGGGGATTCCATCGCCGACATGGCGGTGTTCGACCGGGTGGAGGTGGTGCGCGGCGCCACCGGCCTGCTGAACGGGGTGGGCGACCCGTCCGCCGCCGTCAATCTGGTGCGCAAGCGCCCCACCGCCGGTTTCTCCGGCCATGCCGAGGCCCAGGTGGGATCGTGGAACCGCACGCGGGTGGAAGGGGACGTGTCCGGCCCCCTGACCGCCGACGGGCGGGTGCGCGGGCGGCTGGTCGGCGCGCGGCAGGAAAGCGATTCCTTCATCGACCGGCTGCACCAGCGCAAAAACGTCCTCTACGGCGTCATCGAGGCCGACATCACCCCCGACACGCTGCTGACCGCCGGGCTGGAATACCAGAAGCACACCTCCAGCCACGCGTCCCGGGCCGGGTTTCCGCTGTTCTACACCGACGGGGGCAAGACCGCCCTGCCCCGCTCGCACAACAGCGCGGCCAACTGGGCGTACTTCATGCACGACAACCTGACCGCCTTTACCGAGGTGAAGCACAGCTTCGCCGTCGGCTGGACGGCGGCGTTCAACGTGGAGCACATGCGGCGGGAATACGACGGGGTGCTGGGCTATGGCGCCCGCGGGTCGCTGAACCGCGACGGCACCGGCATGGGCATCTGGCCGGGGCGGTGGAATTCCCAGCTTCAGCAGACCTCCCTCGGCCTGGACGTCAACGGCCCGTTCGAGTTGTTCGGGCGGCAGCACGAGGTGATGGCCGGGGTCAGCGGCTCTTACGCCCAGCGCAGCGGGCCGGACTATCCGCTGTGGTATCTCAGCGGCTACGACCCGTCGATCACCAACTATTTCACCTGGGCCGGGGCCATTGCCGAGCCGGTGCTGACCCCCATCGGATCGTCCCAGACCATCGAACGCCAGATGGCCGGCTATCTCGCCACCCGCCTGAAGCCGGTGGACGGGCTGTCGGTGATCCTGGGCGGGCGGCTCAGCCGCTGGCAGGAGCAGACGGCCAGCCGCCCCTATGGCGCTGCCGCCACCGCAACGGCCCGTGCGGAGAACGGGGTGTTCACCCCCTATGCCGGCATCGTCTACGACCTGACCGACGTCTGGTCGGTGTACGGCAGCTACACCAGCATCTTCAAACCGCAGGACAACAAGGATGTGGCCGGCGCCTCTCTCGATCCCCTGACCGGCAACGCCTATGAGGCGGGGGTGAAGGCGGAGTTCCTGGGCGGGCGGCTGACCGGCAGTGCGGCGGTGTTCCTGATCGAACAGGACAATCTGGCCGAGACCGATCCGGGCCGCTTCACCCCCGACGGCGCCCAGGCGTACCGCGCGGTCAAGGGCGCCAGGAGCCGGGGTGCCGAGATCGAACTGTCGGGCGAGGTGATGGCCGGCTGGCAGGTCGGCGGCGGGATCGGCCACACGGTGATCCGCAAGGCGTCGGGCGAACGGATGATGACCGAGCTGCCCAAGGACACGGTGAAGCTGTTCACCACCTACCGCCTGCCGGGCCGGTGGGACCGGCTGACGGTGGGAGCGAACGTGCGCTGGCAGGGGGCGATGTTTTCCGGTTCCGGTGCCCGCGAATACCGCCAGGACGGTTTCGCCGTCGCCGACCTGATGGCCCGCTATCAGGTGACGGAGGCGGTGGCCGCCACGCTCAACGTCAACAACGTCTTCGACAAGCGCTATCTGACCAACATCAGCAGCTACGGCTATTACGGGGAGCCGTTCAACATGCTGCTGTCCGTGCGGGCAAGCTGGTGAGCGCCGTGGGGCAGGGTCCGGCCACGCGGGGCGGCGGCGCATCGCGCACCCGGCTGTGGTTCCTGTGGCATTCGTGGCTGGCGATGCCCGTGTGGGCGTTCCTGTTCTTCGTCTGCCTGACCGGCACCATCGCGGTGGTCAGCACCGAGATCATGTGGCTGATCGACCCGGCCCTGCGCGCATCCGGCAGCGGCACGCCGCTGCCGGTCAGCGCCCTGATCGCCGCGGCGGAGGATGCCGCACCGGGCGCGCGGGCGGCGGCGGTGTCGTGGGGCGGCAGCCACATGGCCGTCGGGGTGGAGTTGTTCCTGCCCGGCGGGACCGAGGCCACCGCCTGGGTCAACCCCGTCACCGGCAGCGTCCAGGGGATGTCGGGGCACGGCTCGTTCCGCGGGTTCATCCGCGCGCTGCACGGGTGGCTGCTGACCTACCCCACCGGCTGGTACGCCGTCACGGCTCTGGCGGTGCCCATGGTGGGGTCGCTGGTCACCGGGCTGGTGGTCTACAAGCGGTTCTGGCGCGCCTTCCTCCACCCGCGGCTGCGGTGGGGCCAGGGGGCGCGGGTGCTGTGGGGCGATCTGCACCGGCTGGCGGGGGCGTGGTCCATCTGGTTCATCGCCGTCATCGCCGTGACCAGCCTGTGGTTCCTGATCTATGTGCTGCTGCTGGACCTGGGCATGGGGCTGGGCGGGCGCAAGCCGCCGGTGCTGCTGGCCCGCGACACCCTGCCGGTGGCGCAGGCGGCACCGCCCGTGGATATGGACGCCGTGATGGCGGCGGCCCGGGCCGCGGTGCCCGGCATGCGGCTGCGCTACCTGATCATTCCCGAAACCGCCTTCGAACCCGTTCTGGTCATCGGATCGGGCGGGCAGGCGCCGCTGCTGCCCGACCGCGTGCTGGTCAACCCCCACACGGCGGCGGTGATGGATGTCACCGGCGGGCTGGAAGGGGCGTCGGGCATCGAGCTGACCCGCACGGTGATGCGGGCGCTGCACACCGGCGATTTCGGCGGGCTGCCGGTCAAGCTGGTGTGGCTGGTGTTCGGCATCCTGCTGACCGGCATGGTGTTCAGCGGGATGATGATCTGGATCAGGCGCACGGCACGGGTTCTGAAGGAGGGACGGGCCTTGAAGGAGGGACGCCATGGATGAGCGGCTGCACCGGCTGTGGCAGCGGGGCAAATTCCATCTCAGCGCGCTGGTGCTGCTGGTGCCCCTGCCCTTCATCCCCGCCCAGTTCGGCGGCGCCACGGTGTTCGACCCGCCGGAGGTCGAACGCACCGTCACCGCCGGCCCCTACACCGTGCGGCTGGTCACCAGCATCCATGGGCCGCACCGGGAGCCCACGGGGGAGATGATGAAAGACTATGCCGTTCATGTGGAATCCGGCGGTCTCGGCACCATCCGCGGGGTGTTCCTGCGGGTGGGCAAGCCGCGCAGCGTCCGCACCCTGGGCGCGCTGGCCGAGGGCAACCCCTATGAGCTGGAAGCGGGGGTGACCATCCCCCCCGCCCTCTCGGGCGGGGAGGAGCTGTGGCTGACGGTGGAATCCTGGGACGGCGGGCTGCATCAGGCCGCCCTGCCCCTGGCCCCGCTTTTGGGAGGACGCTGAATGACGCGCCGTCTGTTGCTGGCCACCGCGGTGCTGCTGGGCACCGCCACCGTGGCCGAGGCCCATCACCCCACCTGCCGCTGCCGGATGGAAAGCGCGGAGACGGTTCTGTGCATCGGCGGCTTTTCCGACGGATCGGGGGCGCCGGGGGTGGTGATCGACGTCATCGCCCAGGACGAGGAGATGCTGATCCCCGGCCGGCTGGGCGCCGATTCCACCGTGCGTTTCCGCCGGCCCGGCCGGGGCTTCTACGTCCTGATGGACGCCGGCCCCGGCCACACCGTGGAGATCGACGGCGCGGCGATCCGCTGATCAGCTCTCGCCGTTGATCTGTTCCTGCTGATAGGCGGTGACGCCGATGCGCTGGATCAGGTCGAGCTGGGTTTCCAGCCAGTCGATGTGCTCTTCGGTGTCTTCCAGGATGGTTTCGAAGATCTCGCGGCTGACGTAATCCTTGGCCGCCTCGCAGTCGGCGATGGCCACCTGGAGACAGCCGCGGTTGTGGCTTTCCACGCCCAGATCGGCGTTGAACATCTCCACGATGTCCTCGCCGATCTTCAGCTTGTGGAGATCCTGGAGGTTGGGCAGACCCTCCAGGAACAGGATGCGCTCGATCATCTTGTCGGCGTGCTTCATCTCGCCGATGGATTCCTCATAGACCTTCTTGGCGACCCGCTTCAGGCCCCAGTTCTTCAGCATGCGGGCGTGAAGGAAATACTGGTTCACCGCCGTCAGTTCGTTGGTGAGGATGGTGTTGAGATGCCGGATGATGCTCGGATCGCCCTTCATGGCAGGCTGCCCTTCCCTTTTTGCCGTGGAGCGGCCACGGACCGTTGTCTAAGGCAACAGTCCGTTCACGAAATGGCACGAACCGTCGTGGCAATCAGATAATCCGGCGGTGCAAAAGAGCAACCGGAAAACGGGCCAGCACGGCGGACAGCGGCACGGAACCGCCCTCGGCGGGGGAAAGCTCCGCCCCGGTGATGACATCGGTCCACGCCCCCGCCGGGCCGGGCAGCATCAGCGCCGCATCGCCCCAGCTTTCGGCCGGCGGCAGGGGCTGGCCGGTGCCGTCCATGCGGCCCAGCACCAGCCGCGGCACAACCACCACCATGGCGGCCTCGCTCTCCCCGCCCCGGCTGCGGCGTTCGAAGGCGACGATGTGGCCAGCCCCCTCCCCCGTCACCTCCACCGGGCGGTAATCGCCGGTGGCGAACAGGGCGGGTTCGGCCCGGCGCAGGGTCAGGGCGGCGGCGATGACCCGCTGCTTGACCCGCCCGTCGGCCCACTGTTCCAGCAGCGTTTCGAGCGGCGCGTCGGCGGCCAGGGCGGCGGCGCGGGCGGCATAGTCCACCGGGCGGCGGTTGTCGGGATCGACGAGGCTGAAATCCCACCATTCCGTGCCCTGGTAGAGATCGGGCACCCCCGGCACCGTCAGCTTCAGCAGCGTCTGAGCCAGCCCGTTCACCGCCGCCGCCGGTCCGATCTCCGCCACCAGCCCGGCCACGTCGGCCAGGAACGCGGCGGAGCGGGCGGGGTCGAGCACGGCGCGCACGAACTGCTCCACCCCCTCCTCATAGGCCGGGTTGGCGTTGGCCCAGGATGTGCGGACCTTCGCCTCCCGCACCGCCTTCAGCATATAGGCCGCCATCCGGTCGGCCAGCACCGCCAGCCCCTCGGCGTCGCCGGGGGACAGGCCCGGCGGCCAGGCGCCCACGAGCGTCTGGTAGAAGATGTATTCGTCGTTGCGGCTGGGCGCGCGGGCGCCGCCGTCATGCCGCTTCTTCAGCCGGTTGAGCCGCACCCAGCGCTGGATGCGGGCGTGCCAGCCCTCGGGCATCTCCGACAGCACGGCGATGCGCAGCCGGGTGTCCTCCCCGCGCTTGTGGTCGTGGGTGGCGGTGGCCAGCAGGCCGAAGGGAAAGCGGGCCAGCCGCTCCTGGTTGACGTGGTGGAAGGCGGACACGCTGGTGCCGAACCGCCCCGGCTCGCCCCCCACCTCGTTCAGGCAGAGGAGACGGGCATAGCGGTAGAACACCGTGTCCTCCAGCGCCTTGGCCATCACCGGCCCGGTGAACTGCTGGAAGGTCATGGCCACCAGCACCACGTCTTCCCCCCGGTAGCCGCGGCGCTGGGTGAGATCGGTGGTCAGGGCCGCGTGGATGAAGTCGAGCAGGGAGGAGTCCGCCGCCCCCGCCAGCCGCCGTGCCCGGCCCACCGCCCAGTCCAGATACTTGCGGTCGGTGTCGGTGACCTGATCCCCCGTGACGTAGGTGCGGTAGACGGGCAGGCAGGCGGCCACGTCCACCAGCGCCCGCTGGATGCCGGTGATGGTGAAATCGCGGGTGGACCAGTTCTGCTGCGCCAGCCGGTGCAGCCGGGCGGCCAGCACGTGCAGTTCGCTGGACAGCGCCGTCAGCATGGTCCGGCGCTTGGTGTCGAGGATCAGCCGTTCCAGATCCACGGCACGTCCGATGACGGTGTGGTAGGCGGCGGTCATCGCCTCCTCCGCCGCCGGGTCCACGAACAGGCCGCAGACGAGGTTCATGAATTCATAGCCGGTGGTGCCCGACACCGCCCAGCCGTCGCGCAGGGATTCGTGATGGGCCAGGATCTTTTCCACCACCACATAGAACGGGTGGGGCAGCCGCAGGCCGGGCGCGTCGTGGGGGGACGGCGGTGCCTGCACCGTCAGATAGGCGGCGCGGTCCTGCAGCTTCTGGCAATAGCCGGCGGGATCGTACAGCCCGTCGATGTGGTCCAGGCGGATGCCCTGCAGCTTCCCCTCCCCGATCAGGCGGAAGACGAGCTGGTGGGCCAGTTCGAACGCCTCCGCCCGGTCGATGCGCAGGCCGGCGAGGTCGTTGATGTCGAAGAAGCGGCGGTAGTTGATCTCGTCCGCCGCCACCCGCCAGAAGGCGATGCGGTAATGCTGATCCTCCAGCAGCCGGTGCAGCCCGGTGAAGCTGTCGGGATCGCCCGGCGTGCCGTTCAGCGCCGCCAGCGTGGCGGCGATGGCGTCGGCCAGCGCCGGGGTGGCCGCGGCGGTGGCGGCCAATTGCCGGCGCAGCTCGTCGGCCTGCCGGTGGACCGATGCCTGCCGCTGCACCGACTTCGCCCCGCTGCCCAGACCGGCGAAGCCGGCGATCAGCGCGTCCAGAGCCAGCCCCGGTTCCCCCGCCCGCTCCCGCACCTGTTTCAGCAGGCGGGCGTAATGGCGCACGGCGATGGGAAGGCGGTGGCTGTGATACCACACGGAAAAGGCGCCGCGGTCGGCGTCGAAACGGGCCTGAAGCTCGCCCCGCTCCAGCACCGTACCGTAGTGATCGCCCAGGAAGGGCAGCAGCACCTTTCCCTGCCGGGCTTCCCAATCGATGTCGAAGAAGGGGGCGAAGGGGGACGCCGGCCCCCATTCCAGCACGTCCAGCCACCACGGGTTGTCGTTGCCCCCCACCCCCATGTGGTTGGGCACGAAATCGAGGATCAGGCCGATCCCCCGCTCCTGCAACGCCGCCACCATGCGGTCCAGGGCGGCGGCGTTGCCGATTTCGGGGTTAAGCTGGGCGTGGTCGGTGATGTCGTACCCGTGGGACGACCCCGCCCGCGCCTTGAGGAAGGGGGAGGCGTAGACGTGGCTGATGCCCAGCGCCTCCAGATACGGGGCCAGTTCCGCCGCCTGGTCGAAGGTGAACCCGGCGCTGAACTGCAGGCGGTATGTGGCGCGGGGAACCGCGGGGGCCGTCATCCCCCCCCCCTTTCACCGCGGCCCGAACGCACGGCGGCGGCCATGGCCTGCAGGCCGCCGTCGGATTCCAGATCCTCCACCGCCACGCTCAGGCGGCGGCGCCAGTTGGGATGCTGGTCGGTGGTCCCCGGCAGGTTGGGCTGTTCGATCTCGCCCAGCGCGTCTTCGATCTGCATCATGACGATCCGTCCGGCTGTTCTGCCAAGGTAACGGTGCACGGCCTCCGCCAGTTCCCGCGAAAACGGCTGGGCGCCGTCGTCGCTGACGTAGCGGGCGGGCTTCAGCCCCTGTTCCCCCAGGGCCAGCAGCAGGCGCCAGCGGTCCACCCCGCGGTCCCAGGCGTCCTTGCCGGCGGCCTCCGCGCTGGGATAGAGGTCGAGAGCGCGCCGGATCTCCAGATCATGGCCGGTCCAGAACCCGCGGAAGGTGGGCAGGTCGTGGGTGGACACAACCGCCATGGACTGGGCGGGGTAATCCTGCGGCGCCACATAGCCGCCGTCGGCGGTGCGCTCGAAATAGACCACGCGGTAGCTCAGCACGCCCGCCGCCGCCATGGCCGGGCGGAACCCCTCGGGCACCGTGCCCAGATCCTCCCCGATCACGATGCAGCCCTGGCGGCGGGATTCCAACGCGATGATCCGCACCATGTCCTGGAACGGGTAGCGGACGTACGCCCCATCCCCCTCGTCCGGGATCCAGAACAGATGCTCCAGCGCCATCACATGGTCGATGCGCAGCGCACCGGCGTGGCGCATGTTGGCCCGCACCATGGCGGCGAAGGGCGCGTAGGCCGCATCGCGCAAACCCACGGGCGAGAAGGGGGCGAGGCCCCAGTTCTGCCCCTTCATGTTGAACTGGTCGGGCGGTGCGCCGACGCTGGCCCCGCGCACCAGCACGCCGGGCTGCGCCCACGCCGCCGCCCCGCCGGGGGAACCGGCCACCGCAAGGTCGCGGTAGAAGCCCACCGCCAGCCCGGCGGCCTTGGCCCGCGCCGCCGCCACGCCCAATTGCCGGTCGGCTTCCCATTGCAGATAGGTGAAGAACTCCACCCGCTCCGCGTGCCCGGCGGCGAACGCCGCCACCTCCGCGCTGTCGGGGCGGCGGAAGGGTTCGGGCCAGCTCTGCCACGCCCACAGGCTGGAATCCTGACGGAAGAAGTGCTCGTGCAGGGCGTCGAACAGGGCGTGGCGGAACAGCCCTTCCCCCATGGCGGCCTGGAAGGCGCGGAAGTCGCGCCCGCGGGGGCTGCCCTCCCCCGCCAGATGGCGGGCGCGGAAGCTGCGGTGCAGCGCCTCCAGCACCGTCATCTTCAGCGCCGACACCGCCGGGTAATCCACCAGCTCCGCCCCCCGCACGGCGGCCAGCCGCTCCTGAAAGCCCGGCTCCGCGATCAGGGCCTGGGCGTCTTCGCTCTCGGCCAGATCGGGCACCGCCTCCACGTCGATGTAGAGCGCGTTGAGGAAGCTGCGCGACGACGGCGAATAGGGGCCGAAGTGGTGGGGATCGGCGGGAAACAGCGCGTGCAGCGGGTTCAGCCCCACCAGCCCGGCGCCCAGCCGCCCGGCGGTCTCGCCGAACCGGGCCAGATCGTCGAAATCGCCGATCCCCCAGTCGGTGTGCCCGCGCAGCCCGTAAAGCTGGAGCGCCACGCCCCAGGTGCGCCCGCCGGGCACCACCTCGTCCGGGGTCAGGCAGCGGCGGGGGGTGAGGATCAGCACCATCTCCGCCCCCACGGCCCCGTCGGACACGGTGACCTCCAGCCGGTGATAGCCCAGCGGCGGCACCAGGGGCAGCGTCAGGCCGCGGCGGACGTACGCCGCCCCGCCGCTCGTCCCGCTCTCCAGCACCGGCAGGGAGGGAAGCGGCACGCTTTCACAGCGCAGGCCCCCGCCCTCCTCGGTCAGGTTCCACGTCAGGGTGCCGGCGGCGGCGGCGGGGACGCTGACCGGGATGACCGGCGCCTCGTCCTCCGCCAGCACCAGCACGGGCGGCAGCAGGCGGCGCCACCCCCGCCCCTCCAGCGCCGTCAGGCTGGCCGCGGCCTCCTCCTCGGTGCCCGCCCGCAGGCCCATGGCGGCCAGGAGTGCCCGCATGGTCTCCGGCGAGGTGTCGCGGCGGTTCCCCCAGATGTCGTGATAAAAGGGTTCGATTCCCGCAACCTCGGCCAGCCGCGCAAGAACACTCATCACCGCTTCCCCGTTTTCGTTTTCGGTTTCATGGATGTCTGGTGGTATTAGGACTGCAGGAACCATCGGGCTGTCCAGCCGGAAAGCCGGCCTATGGCTTTCCCCCCCACCAGCACCTCCCCCGGCGGGAGAGCCGGCGGCGTCACCGCCCCGTCGCCCAGGTGGGCCGCCAGCGTCAGCCGGGCCCCGCCGGCCAGGGTCCAGGCGATGGAAAAGCCGGCCCCCTCCCGCCACAGCACCTCCCCCCCGCCGGCCCCCGGCAGCAGGGGCACGATGCGTTCGGCCCGCAGGCGCAGCAGCCGGCGCACCAGCGCCAGCCGGGACGCGAACGGCTCCTGCGTCACCTTGCCCCAGTCGATGCGGGAGCGGACGGCGGTCTCGGCGGCGTTGGGGTCGGGGATGCGCGCGCGGCGTTCCGGGTCGGCGAATTCGGGGAAGGCCGCAAACTCCCGCCGCCGCCCCTCCCGCACCGCGCCGGCCAGATCGCCGTCGAAATCGGTGAAGAAGGCAAAGGGGTTGGTCTCCCCCCATTCCTCGCCCATGAACAGCAGGGGGATGGACGGGGCCAGCAGGGTGATGGTCAGCAGCGCCTCCACCCGGTCCGGCGGGGCCAGCACGGTCAGCCGCTCGCCGAAGGCGCGGTTGCCGATCTGGTCGTGGTTCTGCAGGAAATTGACGAAGGCCGGCGGCGGCAGGTGCCGCGACACCTCCCCCCGCCGTTCGCCGCCGCGCAAAGCGGACGGGCCGCCCTGGTAGATGAAGCCCTCGGCCAGCGCCCGGCACAGGCCGGCGATGGGGTCGGCGGCAAAGTCGCTGTAATATCCCCCGCTCTCCCCGGTGGCCAGCACATGGGCGGCGTGGTGGTAATCGTCGTTCCATTGGGCGGTGTGGAACCGCGGCTCCCCCCCGTCGCGGGACAGGAGGCGGGCGGCGTTGTGCTCGTTCTCCAGCACCAGATGGACGTGACGGTCCCGGCCCACGCGATCACGCACCCGCCGGGCCAGCTCCTCCAGGATGTGGGGGGAAGAATCGTCGATGATGGCGTGCACCGCGTCCAGCCGCAGCCCGTCGATGCGGTATTCCTCCAGCCAATAGAGCGCGTTGTGGATCATGAAGTCGCGCACCGGGCGGGCGTGGGCGCCGTCGAAATTGATGGCGGCACCCCACGGCGTCTTGTGCCGTTCGGTGAAGAAGCCGGGGGCGTAGGCGTGCAGGTAGTTCCCGTCCGGCCCGAAGTGGTTGTAGACCACATCCAGGAACACCATCAGCCCCCGCCCATGCGCCGCGTCGATCAGCGCCTTCAGGTCGTCGGGCGTGCCATAGGCCGACCGGGGGGCGAAAAGCTGCACCCCGTCGTACCCCCAGTTCCGCCCGCCGGGGCATTCGGCCAGCGGCATCAGCTCCACCGCCGTGATGCCGGCCGCCGCCAGATGGTCCAGCCGTTCGATGGCGGCGCGGTAGGTGCCTTCGGGTGTGAATGTCCCGACGTGGAGTTCGTACAGCACCGTCTCGTGCCAGGGCCGCCCGCGCCATGCGCTCGCCGTCCAGGCGTAGGAGGCCGGGTCCACCACCCGGCTCGGCCCGTGCACCCCGTCGGGCTGCCAGCGCGACACCGGGTCGGGGACCGCCAGCCCGTCGGGCAGGATGAAACGGTAGGCGCTGCCCGCCGCGGCCTCATGGGTGGCCAGGGTGAACCACCCGTCCTCTTCCCGCACCATGGGCAGGCGGGTGCTGCCGTCGATCTCCAGCGTCATCTCCGCCACGCCCGGCGCCCACAGGCGGAACCGGACGGAACCGCCGGCCTGCGGCTGGGCGCCGAAGGGCATGGAATGGGTGAAACGGTTCTCGGTCATCGCAGCAATCCTCTGGTGTGCGGCGGCATCCCCCGACAACGCCCCGCCGCTGGGTTTGCTCCCCGCAATAAAAAAACCCCGGCAACAAAATCATTGACCCGCCGGCATCACCGCCCCTAGCTTGGCCGCGACGGTTGCCCGCAAGGGCTGAAAAGGGAACACGGTGCGGACCCATCGACAGGGTTTCAAGCCGGGGCTGCCCCCGCAACTGTAAGCGGCGAGCCGTCCGCAACGAAGCCACTGGAGCCATGAAAGACGCTCTGGGAAGGCCGCGGACAGGCGACAACCCGTGAGCCAGGAGACCTGCCGTCAACCGTGGTCACACGCGGACACATTCGGGCGGGGTGCACCGAAGGTTGCCGAACCGGGATTCCGCCCGTGCGGGATCGCGGCGGGGCTTCGTTCGCGGTGACGTGCCACCGGCGTCTCCGCCCGAGGTCTCATGACTCGTACCCTGTTCTGTCCGTCCCGGACGATTCCCGCCGCCTTTGCCATCGGCGGCGTTCTCCTCCCCCTCTCATCCCTGGCCGCCGACGACGGCACCGCCACGAGCACGGCCATGCTGCTGCCGGAAATCTCCGTCACCGCCAACCGCGTGCCCACCGCGGCGGACGCGACCGGCAGCGCGCTGACCATCATCACGGCGGACGACCTCCAGCAGCGCCAGACCCGGATCCTGTCCGACGTCCTGCGCGAGGTGCCGGGCGTGGCGGTCAACCGCACCGGCCCCATGGGCACCCTGACCCAGGTCCGCATCCGCGGGGCCGAGGGCAACCAGACCCTGGTGCTGATCGACGGGATCGAGGTCAACGACCCCGCATCGGGCTCCGAATACGACTTCGCCAACCTGCTGGCCGGCGACATCGAGCGGGTGGAGGTGCTGCGCGGGCCACAAAGCGCGCTCTACGGCTCCGACGCCGTGGGCGGCGTGGTCAACATCGTCACCCGCCGCGGCAGCGGCGCGCCCTCCCTCTCGGCGGCGGTGGAGGGCGGATCGTTCGGCACCTGGGCCGGGCGCGCCACCGCCGGCACCGGCAACGACCGCTACGACGTGGCGGTGAGTGCCCAAGGTGTGCGCAGCACCGGCGTGTCGGTGGCCGACCGCCGGCTGGGCAACGGCGAGAAGGACGGCTATCGCAACGGTACCCTGACCGCCAAGGCCGCCGTGCGTCCCACCGGCACCACCGAACTGGCGGTGGTGGGCCGCTACACCCGCTTCGACAGCGACACCGATGGTTTCACCGGCGGGCGCGGGGCGGTGGACGACGGCACCAGCACCACCGGCAAGCAGGCGTTCGGGCGGGTGCAGGGCAAAGCGGTGTTCCTTGACGGCCATTGGGAGCACATCGCCGGCCTGTCCTATGGCCGGCAGCAACGGAATTACCGCGATGCCCGCGGCCAGACCACCAGCACCTACGAGGGGCGCAAGACCAAGCTGGACTATCAGACCAACCTCAGCTTTGCCACCGGCCCAGCGGCGCACGTGCTGACCGCCGGGGTGGAGCACGAGGACGACACCGGCATCACCCGCAGCGGCTATTCCAACTTCGACCGCACCATCGGGTCAACGGGGCTGGTGGGGCAGTACAAGCTGGACCTGTTCGACCGTCTGACCCTGACCGGCAGCGTGCGCCGCGACGGCAACGACCTGTTCCAGGACGCCACCACCTGGCGCGGCACCGCCGCCTACCGCGTGGAGGACACCGGCACCAAGCTGCGCGCCTCCTACGGCACCGGGGTCAAGAACCCGACGCTGTTCGAGCTGTACGGATACACCGCCACCTATGCCGGCAACCCGGACCTGAAGCCGGAAAAGGGCCGCGGCTGGGACATCGGCGCCGATCAGGCGCTGTGGGGCAAGCGGGTGGTGGCCGATGCCACGTGGTTCAACCAGCGCATCCGCGATCTCATCACCGGGACCGGACGCACCTCCATCAACATGCCCGGCGAATCCCGCGTGCAGGGGCTGGAGGTGGGGCTGACGGTGGAGCCGGTGGACGGGCTGACGCTGCGCGGCTCCTACACCTGGACCGAGGGCGAGGACTCCACCGGGGCCGAGCTGGTGCGCCGGCCCAAGCATCTGGCGAGCCTGAACGCCAATTACCGCTTTCTGGAGGACCGGGCCAACGCCAACATCGGCGTGGTCTACAACGGGCGCACCAGCGACTGGGCCTATGATTCCTTTTACAACCGCCAGCCGGTCAGCCTGACGCCCTACACGCTGGTCAACCTGTCGGGATCGTACACGCTGACCGAGCGGGTGGAGGCGTTCGGGCGCATCGAGAACCTGACCAACCGCCATTATCAGGAGGTCTGGACCTATGGCGCCGCCGGGCGGGCGGGCTATCTCGGCCTGCGGCTGGCGCTGTGATCCGGCGGACCGTGTGTCTCCTCGCCGCCCTCCTGCTGTGCGCAGGGGGGCCGGCGCTGGCCGGGGACGGCGCCGCCAAACCGCAGCGCATCGTCTCGCTCAACCTGTGTGCCGACGAATTGCTGCTGCGGCTGGTGGAGCCGGGGCGCATCGCCTCGGTCACGTGGCTGGCCCGCGACCCCTGCGGGTCCACGGTGGCGGCCATCGCCGCCGGCATCCCCGTCAACCGCGGGCTGGCGGAAGAGATCGTGCCGCTGCACCCCGACCTGATCGTCGGCGGGACATACACCACCCGCACCGCCGCCGGGCTGCTCAAACGGCTGAACGCGCCGCTGGTGGAACTGGACGTGCCCCAGACGCCGGAGGACGCGGCGGACCAGATCCGTGCCCTGGCCCGCACGGTGGGCGAGCCGGAGCGGGGGGAGGCGCTCATCGCCGCCATGTTGGCCCGCTACGACGCCGCGGCCCCCGCACCGGGGGACCGCCGGCCCACGGCGGTGGTGCTGCGGCCCAACGGCTTCGTGGCCGGGCCGGGCACGCTGACCGACGCGGTGATGGCGCGGGCGGGGCTGGAGAATGCGGCGGGACGGCTGCCGGGAGGCGGGTTCGGGCCCTTGCCGCTGGAAGCCATCCTGCTGGGCGGGGCCGAGCGGCTGATCACCGATGACACTCCCGGCGCGCCGCCGTCGCTGGCGAATGCGGTGCTGCACCACCCGGCGGTGACGGCGCTGTCCCGGCGGGTGCGCACGGTGACGGTGCCGTCGCGCCTGCTGACCTGTGCCGGGCCGCAGAACGCCGAGGCCGCGGCCCTGCTGGCGGCGGCGCGGGGAGAGGGGCCATGAACGGACGGATTCCCTATGGGGTCTTGATGGCGGCCCTGGCCGGGCTGGCGCTGGTGCTGTGTCTGGTGTCCATGGCCGTGGGCTATGTGCCGTTCGACGCCGCCGCCGCTGCGGGCGACTGGCTGGCCGGGCGGGACACGCTGCAAGCCCTGGTGTTCGCCGAACTGCGGGTGCCGCGGGCGGTGCTGGGGCTGCTGGTGGGGTTCAGCCTGGGGCTGACCGGGGCCGCCATGCAGGGGTGGCTGCGCAACCCGCTGGCCGAACCCGGCATCGTCGGCGTGTCCAGCGCCGCGGCGCTGGGGGCGGTGGCGGTGTTCTACAGCGGACTGTCGGCCACGCTGGCACTGGCCCTGCCGCTGGGGGGCATGGCCGGGGCGGCGGTGGCAGCCTTGCTGCTGACCGTCATGGCCGCACGCGGGGCCGGGACCACCACGCTGATCATCGGCGGCATCGCCGTCAACAGCCTGGCCGGCGCGCTGACCGCCCTGACCCTCAACCTCGCCCCCAACCCCTATGCGGCGCTGGAGATCGTGTTCTGGCTGATGGGGTCGCTGGCCGACCGCGGCAGAGACCAGGTGATGCTGGTGCTGCCGCCCATGCTCGTCGGCTGGTCCTTGATCCTGTCGGGCGCGCGGGCGCTGGACGCCCTGACGCTGGGGGAGGACACGGCGCGCAGCCTGGGCTTCGACCTGACAGCACTCCGCGGGCGGCTGATCGCCGGGGCGGCGCTGGCGGTGGGCAGTGCGGTGTCGGTGACCGGGGCGGTGGGCTTCGTCGGGCTGGTGGCGCCGCACCTGATGCGCCCGCTGGTGGGGGCGCATCCGGGCCGGTTGCTGCCGGCCGGCGGGCTGGCCGGGGCGGTGCTGATCCTGGCCGCCGACATCGCCGTGCGCCTGCTGCCCACCCGGCCGGAACTCAAGCTGGGCGTGGTCACCGCGCTGGTGGGGGCCCCCTTCCTCATCCTCCTCATCGCGCGGCTGCAAAGGGAGGAGCCGTGATGCGCATCGACACCCAGTCCATGACGGTCCAGGCCGGCGGGCGGCCTCTGCTGCGCGATGTCAGCCTGTCGCTACGGCCCGGCGTGTTCACCGGGGTGATCGGGCCGAACGGGGCGGGCAAATCCACCCTGCTGCGGGTGCTGGCCGGCATCGCCCCGCCCATGGCCGGCACCGTCACCTATGACGGTGAGCCCTTGGGGCGGCTGGGCCGGCGGCGGCTGGCCCGTGCCGTGGCCTATCTGCCCCAGGACGGGCCGGTTCACTGGCCGTTGACGGCGCAAGCCGTGGTGATGCTGGGCCGGCTGCCCCACCGCGGCCTGCTGGGCGGGGTCACGCCCGCCGACCGCGCGGCGGTGGAGCGGGCGCTGACCCTGACCGACGCCCGCCATCTGCGCCACCGCATCACCGGCACCCTGTCGGGGGGCGAACGGATGCGGGTGCTGCTGGCCCGGGCACTCGCCACCGAACCGGCGCTGCTGCTGGCCGACGAGCCGGTGTCGGCGCTGGATCCCCGCCACCAGTTGGCGGCCATGGCGCTGCTGCGGGCGTCAGCCCGCGGCGGGACCGGGGTGGTGGCGGTGCTGCACGACCTGACGCTCGCCGCGCGCTTCTGCGACCGGCTGATCCTGCTGGCCGGCGGGGGGGTGATGGCCGACGGCCCGCCCGCCGCCGTGCTGACCGATACGCTGCTGGCCGCGGCCTACGGCATCGCCGTTCACCGCGGGGCGGTGGACGGCGCGCCCTACCTGCTGCCCTGGACCACCCTTCCCTCTTCCGAAAGGACGCTTGCGTGATGTTCGATTCGTTGACCGATGAGACCTTGTGGCCGTGGCTGCGCGCGGCCCTGGCCGATCCCGCCACCGGCTGGGGGCTGGGCAGTTTCGGCGCCATCGCCGAGTTCACCCGCGACGAGGACGAAGCGGTGCACCTCGCCCTGGACGGGCCGGTGATGACGGTGGGCACGGCCCGCGGGGGCATCCGCCTGCGCCATGATCCCCGCGTGCGGGCGGTGCCCTATGCCATGGCCGGCAGCAAGAAACCCGCCGTGGCCCTGTGCCTGCCCACCGAAATCTGCACCGGCAGCGGCGTCACCGCGGTGACCGAGGTGGGGCCGGACGACGATCCCATCGACCCGCGGGACGGCGGCGTCCTGTTCGACCTGGGCCTGAACCTGAAGCAGGTCACCGCCTGCGTCCGCGCCGCCGATCCGGTGACGGCAGAGCGGATTCGCGCCGGGGCCGGCCTGGGCATGTTCGATCCGGCCGGCCCGCTCGCCACCGCATGGCCGGACCTCAGCCCCCACCGGGTGTTTCTGTGCCCCTTTGCGCGGGCGGAGGTGAAGCAGCCCATCCCCCGCCCCGACGGGCGCAGCCCGGACGGGCCGCACACCCATGTACTGCCCAAGCTGCTCGCCACCGGGCGCACCCACGCCGCCAACGTGCCGGCCCCCGACGGGTGGATTCCCTGCCTGACCGTGTTCCCGCCCGCCTTTCCCCAATAACGGCGGGTCTGGCCAAGAAAAACGGGTGGGCGTTAGGGTTTGACCCCCGTTGTTATCTGGTATGGAATCCCCTTCAGGATTCAGGTTTTCGTTTCATCACCATGTGCATTTCGTTGTATGCATTTGGTCCCTGAAGGGGCATCCGGCCATGGCCAAGAACATCGTCGTCTGCTGCGACGGCACATCCAACGAATTCGCCACCAAGCGGACCAACGTGGCGAAGATGGTCTTTGCCCTGAACAAGGATCCCCGCGTCCAGACGGTGCATTACCACCCCGGCGTCGGCACCATGGCGGCACCGGGCACGGTGACCCGCATCGGCGGCGTCCTCACCCGCGCCGCCGGGCTGGCGTTCGGCTACGGTCTCGACCGCGACATCCGCGACATCTACAGCTTCATCGCCGACACGTACGAAGAGGGTGACAAGCTGTTCCTGTTCGGGTTCAGCCGCGGGGCCTATACGGTGCGGGCGGTCGCATCGCTGCTGAAGCTCTATGGTCTGGTGCCGCCGGGCAATGGCCCGCTGGTGCCCTACATCGTCCGCATGATGTGGGCCATCACCCGGCTGGAACGGCGCTCCAAACCCCAGGAGCCGCCTGATCCCCGGATCAAGGGCTATTTCAAGCTCGCCGGCGATTTCAAGGCCACCTGCGCCCGCCCCTGCAAGCCCCATTTCGTCGGCGTGTGGGACACGGTGAGTTCGGTCGGATGGTTCACCAGCCCGGTCAGCCTGCCCTACACCGCCAACAACCCGGACATCGCCATCGCCCGCCACGCGGTGGCCATCGACGAGCGGCGCGCCTTCTTCCGCACCAACCTGTGGAAACCGGCGGCCAAAGAACCCAGCGGGCCGAAGGATCTGGTGCAGGTGTGGTTCCCCGGCACCCATTGCGACGTGGGCGGCGGCCACCCGGAAGCCGAAAGCGGCCTGTCGAAGGTGGCGCTGGAATGGATGCTGGAGGAGGCCAAGGCCGCCGGCCTGCTCCTCGACCCGGACAAGACCGAGGAGATCCTGGGCCGGGGCAAGAACCCGGCTTATGTGAAGCCCGACGCCGACGGCCCGATCCACGATTCCATGTCGTTCCTGTGGAACCTGCTGGAATACGTGCCCCGGCCCCGCTGGAAGAGCGGCGAACGGATCTGGCAGGCCAACGAGGGCCGCCGCCGCAGCCTGCCGTCCAAGCCGGTGGTGCACGACGGCGCGTGGACGCGCACCGACGGTTACGCCGCCACCCTGCCCCCCGATGCGGTGAAGCTCAGCAGCCTGCGCAAGAGCAAGGAAGCGGCGCGCAAGGAAACGGCCCCCGCCGTGTGACCCGTCTTACGCCGGGTCGGCCTGGACGGTGATGCGGGCCTTCCGGTTCAGGACGCGGGCCAGCCCGTCCAGCCGGCGCTGCACCACGTCGCCGTTCAGTTCCGCCGCATCGCCGGGCAAGGTCAGTTCCAGCACCTCTTCGGTCAGGCGCAGGGAGGTGCGCTGAAGCTGGGCGGTGGCCCCGCCGCTCAGCGTGTGGGCCAGACGCAGGGCCAGGCCCAACACCACCGCCCGCAGGCTCTGGGCCTCGGTCAGCAGCCGGCGCAGGGATTCGTGCCCCACCCCCTCCAGCGACCCGGCATAGCGGGTGTAGCCGCTCAGTGCCAGGAACACCCGCCCGGCGTGGTCGATGCCGGGGAAGGGGAAGCGCAGAACCCGCAGGAAGGCGTGTTCCGCCCGGTAATCCGGGTGCTCCGCCCACCCCAGGTCGCTCAACAGGCACGCGGCGTGGCGCAGGCGCAACGCCTGTTCATCCTCGCCCGCGAACAGGCCGCCGGTCCAGTTGACCAGCAATGCGGCGTCGCCGAACCGCCCGAAGCGGTTGGACCAGTCGTCGCCCGCCGCCAGCAGCGGGTCGCGCCGCTGCTCTTCCGGCGGCAAAAGCCCGTACAGGTGCCCTTCGCGCAGGCCGAAGGCGGAGAACACCACCTGCGACGGCTGCACCAGCTTCACCAGCCGCTCGAACACCAGGGCGGCATAGGGCAGCGTGTCGATGCGGCGCTTGGACCCGACCGCCATCTTTTCCAGCGCCGCCCGGTCGCGCCGCGCCACCATGCCGGCGAACTCCCGCGCCACGTCGCCGGGCACGGTATAGTGGTGGATGATGTGCAGCGGATGGCCGGCCTGTTCCATGTGCAGCTTGGCCAGCGCCCGCCAGCTTCCCCCCACCGGGTGGAACGGGCGCCCCTTGGCCGAGGCCAGCCAGGGCAGGGATTCCAGATGCTGGTCGATGGTGCGGACGATGGCGTTGCGCCCCTCTCCCGCCTCCATCAGCCGCAGCGGCCCCAGCGGCAGCGTCACCTGCGGCCCCATGACCCCGCGGTCCAGCGTGACCAGTTCCAGGCTGCCGCCGCCCAGATCGCCCACCAGACCATCGGCCCCCGGCGTGCCCGACAGCACGCCCTGGGCCGACAGCCGCGCCTCCCCCTCTCCGCTGACGACGGAGATGGTGAGACCGGCCTTTTCCTTGACCGCGGCGACGAAGGCGGCACCGTCGGCGGCATCGCGCACGGCGGCGGTGGCCAGCACGTCCAGCCGGCCCACCCGCATCCCCTCGGCCAGATGGCGGAAGCGCTGGAGGTTGACCAGCGCCTGCGCCACCCCGTCGGCGTTCAGCCGCCCGCTCTTTTCCACCCCCCGGCCCAGCCCGCACAGCACCTTCTCGTTGAAGATCGGGATGGGGGCGCGCTTCAGCCCGTCGTACACCACCAGACGGATGGAGTTGGAGCCGATATCGATCACCGCGACCCGCTCGCTGAGGCCGGCGGCGGGGCGGGGTGCGGTGGGGGCGGTCATGCGGACACCGTGATCATTACCTTCAAACCTAACGAGTGTTCACCTACACGCAATTGCTTACGGTGTCACCGCCTTCATACGCAGGCGCGGCGGCGTGCGCTTGGCGGTCAGCGCCGACCCCCGGCCCGACAGGCTGGGGTTGGTCATGAAATAGTTGTGTGCGCTGAAGGCGTCACCCCGCGCACGGATGCGGCGGTACACCCCGTCGGGACCGAGGATCCAGGTGCTGGCCTGGTCCTTCAGGTTGGCGCTCATGATCTGGTCCAGCACCTGCTCGTGCACCGTCGGGTTTTCGATGGGCACCAGCGTTTCGATGCGGCGGTCCAGGTTGCGCGGCATCCAGTCGGCGGACGAGATGAAGATCTTGGCGTCCGGGTTGGGCAGTGCTGCCCCGTTGCCGAAGCAGATCACCCGCCCGTGCTCCAGGAAGCGTCCGACGATGGAGCGCACGGTGATGTTCTCCGACAGCCCCTTGATGCCGGGGCGCAGGCAGCAGATGCCGCGGATGATCAGCTCGATCTTCACCCCCTTCTGCGAGGCGGCATAGAGCTTGTCGATGATCTCCGGGTCCACCAGCGAATTCAGCTTCACCCAGATGTTGGCCGGGCGCCCGGCCTCCGCGTGGGCGATTTCGGCGTCGATCAGCTCCATCAGCCGCTTGCGCAGGGAGATGGGGGCGATGGCCAGCTTCTCCAGCACCTTGGGTGTGGCGTAGCCGGTCATGAAATTGAACATCACCGCCGCGTCATGGCACAGCGCGGGGTCGCAGGTGAAATAGGACAGGTCGGTGTAGATCTTGGCGGTGATCGGGTGATAGTTGCCGGTGCCGAAATGCACGTAGCTGCGCAGCGCCTTGTTCTCGCGCCGCACCACCAGCGACACCTTGGCGTGGGTCTTCAGGTCCACGAAGCCATAGACCACCTGGGCGCCGGCCCGTTCCAGATCGCGGGCCCAGCGGATGTTGGCCTCCTCGTCGAAGCGGGCCTTCAGCTCCACCAGCGCCGTCACCGACTTGCCGGCCTCCGCCGCTTCGATCAGGGCGGCGACGATGGGCGAATCCTTGGACGTGCGGTAGAGCGTCTGCTTGATCGCCACCACCTGCGGGTCGCGGGCGGCCTGACGGATGAACTGCACCACCACCTCGAAGCTTTCATAGGGGTGGTGGACCAGGATCTCCTTGTGCCGGATCGCCGCGAAGCAGTCGCCGCCGAAATCGCGGATGCGTTCGGGGAAACGGGCGTTGAACGGGCGGAACACCAGATCGGGCCGTTCATCGACGATGAGCTGCTTGGTGTCGTTCAGCCCGATCAGCCCGTCCAGCACGAACAGCTCGTCCGACGACACCCCCAGCTCGCCGCGCAGGAATTCGCGCAGGTCGGGGGCCATGCCGGTATCCACCTCCAACCGGATGACGCTGCCGCGGCGGCGGCGCTTCAGCGCGGTTTCGAAGGTGCGGACCAGATCCTCGGCCTCTTCCTCGATTTCGATTTCGCTGTCGCGCAGGATGCGGAACACCCCGTGGCCCTTCACCTGGAACGGTGTGGGGAACACGCGGTCGATGAACATCAGCACCGTCTTTTCCAACTGGATGAAGCGGGTGTCGCCACCCGGCAGCCGGATGAAACGGTCGAGCTGGGCCGGCAGCGGCAACAGCGCGTCCAGATGCGTGCCCCGGTTGGGATCGTGGAGCTGCAGCGCCAGCGAAAAACCCAGGTTGGGGATGAAGGGGAACGGGTGCGCCGGGTCCACCGCGATGGGGGTCAGGATGGGAAAGATGTCGTCGAGGAACCGCGCCTCCAGCCAGTCGCGCTCGCCGTCGGTCAGTTCGTCGGGGTTCACCACGGTGATGCCGTTCGCGGCCAATTCCTTGCGCACGCGGCGCCACGCCGCCTGCTGGTCGCTCATCAGCTCGATGATACGCTGGTTCACCGCCGAAAGCTGCTGGGCCGGCGTCAGGTTCTCCGCGCTGGGGGTCTTGATGCCCTGGCGCACCTGTCCCTTCAGGCCCGCGACGCGGACCATGTAGAACTCGTCCAGGTTGCTGGCCGAGATGGACAGGAAACGCAGCCGCTCCAGCAACGGATGGTCGGGGTTGGAGGCTTCTTCCAGAACCCGCTGGTTGAAGGCCAACCACGACAGTTCGCGGTTGATGAAGCGCTCCGGGGCGGCCGTTTCGATCGTAAGGGCTTCGCTGTCCTGAACGTCGGTCACTGGAGCCTCATCGTTGCTGCGAAATGGGATGGATTGCGGTAAACGGAGCGGGAGACTAACCCAACTCCGTTACAGTTTTGAGACGGTTCCTATAATCGCCTGTATCGGCCCCGTTTCAAGAGCGACAGCGTGAAACGGGGCTGCGACTTTTCCGCCTGAATCCACCCTTCGACCCCTTATTTTCCGCGGAACGGCCGAATGAAGACACTGCACCTGATGCGCCACGGCAAATCCTCGTGGGACGATGCCGCGCTCGACGATCACGACCGGCCCCTGGCCCCGCGGGGGATCAAGGCGGCGGCCCGCGTGGGCCGGCACCTGCGCGTGCGGGGAGTCCGGCCGGATCTGGTGCTGTGCTCAACCGCACGGCGGGCGGTGGACACGCTGGACATCGTGCTCGACGCCCTGCTGCCGGGGCGCGACGCCGCCACGGTGGCGGTGGAGCGGGAGCGCGGCCTGTACCTTGCCGGGGCGGGCGCGCTCCTGGCCCGGCTGCTGGCGGTGCCCGACGGCGTGGACACCGTGCTGCTGGTGGGGCACAACCCCGACCTGCACGATCTGGCCGTCGCCCTGGCGGCGGAAGGGGACGAGGCGGCGCTGCGGTCGCTGGCGGTGAAATTCCCCACCGCCGCCTGCGCCTCCATCCACATCGCGGCGGCACGGTGGGCCGATCTGGTGCCGGGTTCCGGCCGGCTGGAGGAGTTCGTGATCCCGCGCACGCTGGCGTGACGGACGCAACTGCGGTATCCAGGCAGGCCCCTCCCACCCAACGCATACCCGGAGCGGAGATGACGCCGGTGCCCACCGAACCGCCGAAACCCGCGGCCCGCAGCCCGGAGCGGGAGATCGAACTGAAGCTGCTGGCCGATCCGGCGGATCTGCCGCGCATCGCCGCCCTGCCGTCGCTGGTTCCGGGGCTGGACGCCGGGCCACCGCTCACCCGGCGCCAGCGCACGCTTTATTACGACACCCCGGCCCTGGACCTGATGGCCCGTGGCGTGGCCCTGCGCATCCGCATCGAAGAGGGACGGGCCGGACAGTCGCTGAAGACCCTGCCCGGCGGCACGGCGGGCGACTCGGCGGCGGTGGCGGTGCGGCGGGAATGGGACTGGCCTCTGCCCCTGGGCGCCAACGGGACCGCCGCACCCGACTTCGCGGTGATGGACGCCGACGGGGCGGGCGGGCTGGTGCCGGCGGACCTGCGCGCCGCCCTGGCGCCGGTGTTCGAAACCGACGTGACCCGCACCACCCGCCAGCTTCGCCCCGATCCCGTGTCGCTGGTGGAACTGGCGGTGGATCATGGTGCGGCCATCGCCGGGAACCGCCGCACCCCCATCAGCGAGGTGGAGTTGGAGCTGCAGGCCGGCGGCGTGGGCCGGCTGTTCGATCTGGCCTTGGCGTTGAACGCCGTGGTGCCGGTGCGCCTCGCCACCGTCAGCAAGGCGGAGATGGGCTATGCCCTGGTCACCGGGCGCCGCCCCGCCCCGGCCCTGCCCGAACCGCTGGCCCTGTCGCCCCTGACCACGGTGGCCGAGGCGTTCCGCCACATCGTGCGCCACGGGCTCCGGCTGTGGCTGGCGAACGAGGCGTGCGCGGTGGCCGGCGGCGATGCCGAGGGTCTGCACCAGATCCGCGTGGCGCTGCGCCGGCTCCGTCTGGCGCTGGACCTGTTCGGCGCCTGGGTCAACCCGCCGGAGCCGGTGACCAGGGATCTCCGCCGGCTGGCCAAGCGCCTGCAGCCCGCCCGCGCCTGGGACGTGGTGGAGGGAGCCGCCGTCACCCCGCTGGCCGCCCTGGCCCGCCCGCCCGAAGGGCTGGCCGCCCTGACCCACGCGGTCCACGCCCTGCGGCAGCCGGCGGTGGAAGAAGCCGCCGCCGCCCTGGACGGGCCGCAGACCACCCGCCTCGTCCTGACCCTGGCCGCGTGGCTGGAGGGGGGGCAGTGGCACGCCGGCGCCGCGGCCGACCGCCGAACGCCGCTGGACGCCCTCATGACCGGCACCGCCCCGGCGTGGCTGGGCCGGCTGCACGCCCGCAGCCTGAAAGCCGCCAAAGCCCTTGATCCCGCCGACGCCGGCAGCCGGGAAAAGCTGCGCCGCCGCCTGCGCCGGATGCGCACGGCGGTCGATTTCTTCCGCGGCCTGTTCTCCCCCGATGCCGTGCGCGCCTATGCCGGCCCGCTGGATCAGGCCATGGCGGTGCTGGACGCGCTGCACGACGCCGATGTGACGCGGGAGCGGCTGACCTATGACCGGCTCAACACCCGCCCGGCCCGGCATGCCCGCGACGCGGCGCGGCACCGGCTGGCGCAGGAGGACAAGCGCCGCCACGCCGCCCTGCCCGCGGCGGTGAAGGCGCTGCGCACAGCGCCCGTGTTCTGGGAACCCACCCCGCGATGACCGCCGCCGCCATGACCGACACCACCCCCAAGACCGAACGCCACCGGCTGTACGAAGACGCCTGGGCCATGATCCACGGCACGCTGTTCGTGGCGCTGGGGGTGGTGTTCTACACCCACGCCTCGCTGCTGTTCGGCAGTGCGGCGGGCATGGCGCTGCTGGTCAGCTACGTCACCGGGGCCAGCTTCGGCACGGTGTTCTTTCTCATCAACCTGCCGTTCTACGTGCTGGCGTGGCGGCGGATGGGGCGGGCGTTCACGCTGCGCACCTTTGCCGCGGTGACCATGGTGTCGGTGCTGTCGAAGCTGACCGGTCACTGGATCGGCTTCACCCACCTGGACCCGGTGTACGCCACCGTGCTGGGCGGGGGGCTGTGCGGCACCGGCCTGCTGATCCTGTTCCGTCACCGCACCGGACTGGGCGGCATCAACATCCTGGCCATGTACCTGCAGGAGCGCCACGGCATCCGCGCCGGCTATCTGCAGCTCGGCATCGATCTGGCGATCCTGGCCGCGGCCTTCTTCGTGCTGGCCCCCAGCCAGTTGCTGCTGTCGGTGGCGGGGGCCTGCATCATCAACCTGATCCTCGCCATCAACCACAAGCCCGGGCGGTATCTGGGGGTCAGTTGAGCCGTTACGGGGCGAACCAGTCCACTTCGCGTGCGCGGTGGTTTTCGCGCATGTAGGTCACGATGTCGGGGCGGGCCAGCCCGACCGCACGGTGACGGCGGCGCACGGCGTCGATCAGCGCGCCCTTCCGGCCCAGGGCGGCGTCGGCGTACTCGATCATCCGCAGGTTGGGCCACGTCTTGTCCCGGATGGCGGCCACCGCCGCCACCGCCTCATCCGCCGGGCGGTCGGGACGGGCCTGGGCCAGCAGCATGGTCAGCGCCGCGGTGGAGCGGGAAATCCCCATGTGGCAATGAACCAGCAGATGCCCGCACCCGCCCGGCTCCGCCATCAGGTCGCGCCCGAATCCGAGGATGGCCGCCACGTGGCCGGCGTCCGGCGGCACCTCGGCGGGCAGATCCTCGATGATGTCGTGGAAGCGCAGTTCCAGCCGCTCATGCTCCCCGAACGCGCCGAAGGCCGCCGGCTCCGGCTCTCCCGGATCAAGGATGGACAGGACGTGGGTGACCCCGGCGGCGCCGTGGCCGGACAGTTCCTCGATCCCGCAGACGGTGACGGCGAAAGGTACGAAGCGGCTGGTCATGGGATGCGTCCCTCTGATTCCGGTGCCCTCATCCAACGGGCAAAGGCGGGGAACGTCAAGGCCGGCGGCGTTCAGGGCACCCGTGCGGCGTTGGACTGCGCCGCCGCCGATACCCGCCAGATGCGGTTGCCCACGTCATCGGCCACCAGCAGGGCGCCGTCCTTGGCAACGGCCACCCCCACCGGACGGCCCAGGGCGTTGCCGTCGCCGTCGAGAAAACCGGTCAATACGTCAACCGGTTGACCCTGCGGCCTGCCGCCGGCGAAGGGAACGAAGATCACCTTGTAGCCGCTGGGCGGATCGCGGTTCCACGATCCGTGCTGGCCGACGAACAGACCGTTGCGGAACGGCGGCGGCAGCGCCGTTTCCCCGCCCCACGCCAGCCCCAGCGACGCGGTGTGCGGCCCCAGCGCGTAATCGGGCACCAGCGCCTTGGCCACCAGATCGGGGCGCGGCGGCGTCACCCGCCCGTCCACATGGTTTCCGTAATAGCTGTAGGGCCAGCCGTAGAAACCGCCGTCGCGCACCGCGGTCATATAATCGGGCACAAGGTCGCTGCCGATCTCGTCCCGTTCGTTGACCGCGGCCCACAGCGCCCCCGTCACCGGTTCCCACGCCATGCCGTTGGGGTTGCGCAGGCCGGTGGCGAACAGGCGCTGCGTCCCCCGGTCCAGGTCGATTTCCCAGATGGCCGCCCGCCCCTCCTCCACCGCCATGCCGTTTTCGGCCACATTGCTGTTGGAACCGACGGTGGCGTACAGCCGCCGCCCGTCCGGGCTGGCGATGATGGTCTTGGTCCAATGGTGGTTGATCGTCCCGGCGGGCAGGTCCGCCACCTTGGTGCCCGGTTCGGTGATGCGGGTCTGGCCGGGGGTGTAGGGAAAGCGCAGCACCGCGTCGGTGTTGGCGACGTACAGGTCCGGCCCCGCCAGCGCCATGCCGAAGGGGGAGTTCAACCCCTCCAGGAACACGCTGCGGCTGTCGGCCACCCCGTCGCCGTCGGTGTCGCGCAGCAGGGTGATGCGGTTGGCGCTGGGGGTCTTGGCCCCGGCCCGGCCCATCACCAGCCCCATGATCCAGCCCTTGATGCCCCCGGTGTCGTCGGGCTTGGGCGGGGCGTTGGTCTCCGCCACCAGAACGTCGCCGTTGGGCAGCACGAACAGCCAGCGCGGATGGTCGAGATCCGCGGCGAAGGCGGCGGCCCGCAGCCCCGCCGCCGGGGTGGGGGCCGCCCCGGCGGGCCAGCCGGTGGCCGTGGCGATCCTGACCGTGGGGAACAGCGTGGGGTTGGGCGGCGGCAGGACGGGTTCCGGCCCCGTCCCGGCGGCGACGGTCTGGGTCGCGCTGTCGCCGCACGCCGACAGGGTCAGAAGGACGGCAGCGGCGGCAAGCGCCGGGCTTGCGGTCAGGCGCATGGGTGGATACCCCGCGGGCGAGAGGGGACGCAATCCCCGTCTCAACATCGTCCCGGCCGGGTGGTTCCACCGCCCCTGCACCGGGGCCGGTTCAGCGGGCGCGCGGGCCGCGCACCATCTCGCGGCTGGACAGCAGCGACCCGGCGGTGATGACGGCGCAGGCCGCCCACACGCTCCAATGCCCCGACGCCAGCCCCCCGGCGATCAGCAGCAGCGTGGACAGGATGGGCGCGGCATAGGACAGGGTGCCCAGCGTGCGGATGTCGCCGTTGCGCACCCCGTGATCCCACAGAAAGAACGCCGATCCCGCCGGCCCCAGCCCGATGAACAGCAGCGCCGCCCAGCCCAGCGTGCTGTCGGGCCACACCGTCGGTTCCCACACCAGATGGCAGACCGCGGCCAGCACCGCGGTGACGAGGCAGAAGCCGGTGACCGCATCGTCGGTCCCGCCGGTGATCCGCCGCCGCAGCACCGAATAGACCGCCCAGGTGACCGCGGCGCCCAAGGCGGCGGCATAGCCGGTGACGTAACGCGTGTCGATGGCCAGCCCCTGCCCCTTGGTCACCAGCAGCACCGTGCCGGCCAGCCCCGCCAGCGCCCCCAGCACATGGCCCGGCGCCAACCGTTCCCCCGGAAGCGTGGCCGACAGCACCACGATCAGCAGCGGCCAGAGATAGTTGATCAGGCTGGCCTCCACCGGCGGGGCCGACTGCAAGGCCAGGAAATAGAGGGAATGGTAACCGAACAGCCCGCCGATCCCCACCGCCCACACCGCCGGGGGCTGGCGGAAGGCGCCCGCCGGGCTGCGCCCGCGGATCACGCTCCACCCCAGCCCCAGCGCCGCCGCCATGGCGAAGGAGCAGGCCACGAGCTGGAACGGCGGCACCGTTCCCGCCAGCGCCGTCACGGGCGCCAGGGACGACCAGATGAGAATGGCAAGCGCGCCGATGGCCGTGGCGCGGAGGGTGGAGGCGGAGGACATGGGATGGGAATCGCCGGCTGGGAAAAGGATGCGGGACGGCCCGCCTCCTACCACACCCGGCCCCGGCTGTCTCGCGCCCTTGCCCGTTGGGTCAGCCCTGCCTTCTCCTCATGGCCGGGCGGCGTAGGGGGCGAACCACCCCAGCCCGTCGCGGGTGGCTCCCCGTGGGCGGTATTCGCACCCGACGAACCCGCCGTAGCCCAGCCGGTCCAGTTCGGCGAACAGGAAGGGATGGTTCAGTTCCTCCCCATCCGGCTCGTGGCGCGACGGCACGCTGGCGATCTGGACGTGCCCGGTCAGCGGCAGGAGCCGGCGCAGCGCGCGGGTGACGTCGCCGTGCAGGATCTGACGGTGGTAGATGTCGAACTGCAGCCGCACATTGGCATGGCCGGCGGCGGCGATCACCGCCTCCGCCGCCGCGAAGCAATTGAGGAAATAGCCCGGCATGTCGCGGGTGTTGATCGGCTCCAGCAGCAGGTCCACCCCCGCCTCCCCCAGCCGTCCGGCGGCGTGGTCCACCGCCCGGCGGTAGGAGGCCGCCGCCGCCCCGTCGGACGGATCGGCGATGCCGGCCATCATGTGCAGCCGGCGGCAGCCGGTGGCGGCGGCATAGTCCAGCGCCCGCTCCACCCCGGCGCGGACATCGGCGAAACGGTCCGGCAGGGCGGCCACCCCCCGTTCCCCCGCCGCCCAGTTGCCGGGGGGCATGTTGAACAGCGCCTGGGTCAGCCCGCTGCGCTCCAGACGGGCGGCAACGGCTTCCGCCGGATGATCATAGGGGAAGAGGTATTCCACCGCCGTGAATCCCGCCTCCGCCGCCGCGTCGAAGCGGTCGAGGAAGTCCCATTCGGTGAACATCATGGTCAGGTTGGCGGCGAAGACGGGCACGGGCGATGGTCCTTGAGATCCGGGCGGGACGGGCATCATACCCCATGGCCCCACCCGCTCCCAGCGCGCCGGCGCTCTGTCGTTTAGCCGACAAACGGCACCGGTCTGGCGCATTCGCTACATCGGCAAATGTCCTCTAAAATTGATTGTTTCGTGTAAAATCTTGATTCCAAACAATCATGGTTATGGTGCGTTTTTTGCATATGCGAAGGCGGGCGGACGTGCAGGTCCGCCGCTGTTGTGAGAGGGCACGGCCATGGCCCGGACCGGAGTGAGCCTGAGTGGGATCGAGCGAACCTTTTCCCCGGACGAGATCATCGTCAGCAAGACCGACCTTCAGGGGCGGCTGACCTACGTCAACGACATCTTCCTGGATGTGGCGGGGTACAGCGAATCCGAACTGATCGGTCAGCCGCACAGCATCATCCGCCATCCCGGAATGCCGCAGGCGGTGTTCCGCCTGCTGTGGGCCACCATCCGCGAGGGGCGGGAGATCTTCGCCTATGTGAACAACCGGGCGAAGAACGGCGATCATTACTGGGTTCTGGCCCACATCACCCCCAACCACGCGGGTGACGGCAGCATCACCGGCTACCACTCCAACCGCCGGGTTCCGCGGCGCGACGCCATCGCGCGGGTGGAACCGCTGTACCGCCGCATGCGGCGGGCGGAAGAGGCGGCGTCCGGCGCCGACGCCGGCATGGCCGCGGCCACCGCGATCCTGAACGAAGCCCTGGCGCACGAGGGGATGAGCTATGACGAATTTGTCCTCAGTCTCTAATCTGTCGTCCATCGCCCGCGCCGGTGCCGCCGCGTGGGCCGGGGCCGGGCTGGTGGCGCTGCTGTCCGCCGGGCTCGCCGCGGCGGGGGACCATCCCGCCGCCGCCGCCACGCTGTTGCTGCTGATCCCCTCGGCGGTGACCATCGCGTCGCTGAAGCGCGCCAACGCCAGCATCGACAAGGCCATGCGCGCGTGCGCGGCCGCCGCGGGCGGCGACCTGTCGGTGCGGGTGATGGGCATCCGCGGCCACGGCAACATCGGCCAGATGCTGCGCAACGTGAACCGCCTGCTGGACCTGACGGAAGCCTTCTGCAAGGAGGCGGACGCGGCCATGCAGCACGCCAACGCCCGGCAGTATTACCGCAAGATCCTGCAAACCGGCCTGCGCGGCGATTTCGCCCGCCACGCCACCACCATCAACCGTTCGCTGGACCAGATGAAGGACCGCGACGCCGAGGCCATCCGCTTTGCCGAGGACAACGTCCATCACGTGCTGCTGAGCGTGAAGGCGGCGGTGGAACAGCTTCAGTCCAGCGCCCGCCAGTTGACCCGGAACGCCGCCAGTGCGGTGGAGGACGCCAACGGGGCCGCCTGCGGGGCGGAGCGCGCCTCGGTCAACGTGCAGGCGGTGGCGTCCGCCGCGGACCAGTTGATGTCGTCGTTCGACGCCATCAAGCAGCAGACCTCGGTCGCCACCTCCATCGCCACCGATGCGGTGGCCATGGCCAGCCGCACCAACAGCGCCGTGCATGAACTGGCCGAGGCCACGGCCCAGATCGGCAGCGTGGTGGCGCTCATTCAGGACATCGCGTCAAAGACCAACATGCTGGCGCTGAACGCCACCATCGAGGCCGCCCGCGCCGGGGCCGCCGGCAAGGGATTCGCCGTGGTGGCGACCGAGGTGAAATCCCTGGCCGACCAGACCGCGCGCGCCACCGGCGACATCGCCGCCCAGGTGGAACGCATCCGCCAGGTGGCCGAAGGGGCGGGCCGGGCCTTGCAGGAGATCACCGGCACCATCGGCCATATCGAGGAAACCTCGGCCACCATCGCCGGGGCGGTGCTGCAGCAGAACGCGGTGACCGAGGAGATCAGCCGCAACGTCACCGATGCCGCCGCCGGGACCGGGGCGGTCACCGCCTCCATCACCACCGTGCGGCAGGCGGCGGAACAGACCAACGGGGTGGCCGGCGACATCGGCACCGCCGCCGACGCGCTGTGCCGGCAGGCCGACGCGCTTCAGGAGCAGCTCACCGCCTTCATCACCCGCATCAAGGCCGCCTGAACCGCAAGGGCGGCATGCCGGGAAAAGGAGGGGGACGCGCGGCCCCCGCAGCGGCCGGTACGCCCCCTTCCCGGCCCCTCCATCACGCCATGGCGTCGGTCAGGATGATGTCGGTGTCGGCGTTGATGTGCGTCACCCCTTCCAGATGGAAGATGGGCACGAAGTCCAGGGGCACGTCCTGCCGCATCACCTCCACCGTCACACCGTCGTCGCTGTTGACGATGCGCAGGTTGTAGGCGAACAGCGACAGCAGGCCGCCCGAGATCTCCGCCACGAGGGGGCGCAGGTCCAGCCGGTCGATGCCGGACTGGAAATCCACCACCACGTCGCAGCCGTGGTCGAGCGAGGTGACGCGGAACACGTCGCGGCCCGCCCCGCCGATCAGCACATCATTGCCCGGCCCCCCGATCAGCAGGTCGTTGCCGCCCATGCCGTACAGCACATCGTCGCTGGCGCTGCCGGTCAGCACGTTGTCCATGTCGTTCCCGACGCCGACCGCCCCGTCGGCGCGCATCAGCTCCAGATTCTCCACATGGTCGGGCAGGCGGTAATAGCGCCCCCAGTTCTGCACGGTGTCGATGCCTTCGCCCGCCTTTTCGATCACCGTGTCCTGCATGCCGCCGACGTTGTAACGGTCGTCGCCCAGCCCGCCGCGCAGAGTGTTGTTGCCACCCTGGCCGTTCAGGTAATCGTGTCCGGGGGTGCCGGTCATGTCGTCGTCGCCCGCCGTCCCCTTCAGCCACACCGTGGACGGCTGCGACAGCGGCAGGGTGGCGGCGGAGCGGCTGCTGAGATCGTCGGACACCATGCGGATGTCCATCCATGCCAGCGCCGACGGATCCTGGTTCTGCAGGATCACCCGCTCGCCCCCGCCCAGTTCCAGAACGAGGCTGGTTCCGGCGGTCCAGGCCGTGGCCTTCACCTGATCGGCGGTGACGGAGCCGTACCCCTCCAGCCGCAGGATGTCGCCGGGGGCGAAGTCCTGGATGATGTCCTGCCCGCCGCCGTGGCGCACGACGAAGGTGTCGTTGCCCGCCCCGCCGGCCAGCAGGTCGTTGCCGGCCCCGCCGTCCAGGGTGTCGGCCCCGGCCCCGCCCAGGATCCGGTTGGCAAGCGCGTTGCCCAGCAGCAGCATCCCGGTGGCCGAGGTGCCGGTCAGGTTCTCCACGTGATTGGGCAGGTGATAGCCTTCCAGCGAGGTCAGAACGGTGTCGGTGCCCTCCCCCGCCAGTTCCAGCGGCATGTCGCGCAGGCGGTTGACGATGTAGGTGTCGTCACCCGACCCGCCGACCATGGTGTCGTCGCCGTTGCGCCCGTTGATCTGGTCGTTGATGGCGCTGCCGTGCAGCACGTCGTTGCCGTCGGTGCCGTCGATGTAGTTGATGGGCGAACCGGACGCCGGCGGCGCGGTGGGCAGCGTGTGCGGCGGCACCGGGGCCGGCGGCAGGGTGGCCGACCACAGGGCCTGAAGCTCCGCCGCCGTGCGGGCATAGGACGTGCCGGTCTGCTCGGGCGTGACGAAATACCCCTGCGGCGGGGTGCCGACCTTCATGTCGCCGGTGAACGGCATGGTGGGCCACGTGATGTCGTCGCCGGTGCGCACCGTGCCCCACGCCTTGGGCGGAAACACCGATTGCTGGGCGGCGTCCTGCCCCGGCCGCTGGTCCACCCACACGTTGTCCAGGGTGACGGGATAGGGCGGGCGGCCGTCGTTCATCCAGAAATTATAGAGGAAGGTGATGGGGTCGCCCCCCGGCAGATACTGCATCTGCACGTTCACCAGATCGACCGATTTGATCTCGTTCTGCGGATCGAGGAACAGGCCCTGGAAGTTGCTGCGCCCCACCACGTTGTACATGCGGATGTGCTGCAGATCCCCGTGGGGCTGGAAGACGTCGCCGTGGACGCCGTTGTACGATCCCGTCACATGGTCGATGAAGCTGTTCTGAAGCGTGAAGGTCCCTTCCGACCCCTTGGCGGCGAAGGCGGCGATGGCGTCGCGTTCGCCCACGTTGCGGTTATCGACGTGGACCCCTTCCACCCACACCTGACCGTGGATGTTGGTGAATTTCAAGGTCGCGGTGGCCGTGCCGCCGGCGGGAACGAAGTCACCGCCGGATAGGATGATGTTCCGCCCGCCGCTGATTTCCAGACGGTCGAGAGTGTAGGTTCCCGGCGGGGGAATAATCAGAACATCTTCGTTGTCGCCAAACTTAAACCATGTCTGTGTGCCCGTCTTGGAAAGATCAAGCACCGTATAACCGGGCGCCAAGGACGGAGGTGCCCAGCGAACCTCCATAGCAGCCGTCATTTTGACCTCTTTTGATGCCAGGGGACTGGCATAGAGTGACAAGAATGTCAGCAAGATTGCGCTGACCGTTGCCCTATAGAAAGAGGTGCAAAGATTAACGACACGGAAACGCTGGGAAGTCGTCATTTTTTCTTCCCCCCGAATGTCACGGGTTTCGGTGAAGAGAGGTTTTTTTGCCGGATGCGCGCCGGCCCAGGGCCGCCGACACCAGCGCCAGGAAGGTGAAGCCCCACACCGTGTGGTCGCCGCGCAGCAGCGAGCTTTCGGTGGCGTTGTGGATCAGGGCGAAGACCAGCACCGACACCGCCAGCGCGCCGCAGCCGGGGGACCGGCCCGCCGCCTCCAGCGCCAGCGCCCGCACCATGCCCGCCGCCACCCCGGCCAGCAGCAGCCCCAACCCGATGACGCCGGTGGTCAGCAGCAGGTCGAGATAGCCGTTGTGGGCCTGGTGCACCGCCCAGTTCAGGAAGGACGGCGACCAGCGCTCGATCACCCCCACCCCGCCGGTCAGCCACAGGGACTGATACCCCATGCCGGTCCAGGGGCGGTCTCCGACGAAGGGCCAGAGGAATCCCCACAGGTCGGTGCGCCCGGTCAGCGTGGCGTCGCCGAACAGGGCGGTCAGCACCGCCGCCGGTGTGACCAGATAAACCGCGAACCCGGCCAGGGCCGCCAGCACCAGCGCCAGCCACAGCCCCACGGCCACCGTCAGCGGCCCGGCCCGCGCCAGGGCGGTCAGCACCACCGCCGTGCCGCCGCTGACCAGCAGCGCGCCCATGGAGGTCTTGCTGTCGGTGCCGGCCAGGAAAGCCAGCCCCGCCAGCAGCACCAGCACCCGCAGACCCCGCCATTCGGGCAGAAAGCGCCCGGCGAAGAACCACACCAGGATCGCCAGCGCGCTGATGGCGCCCGCGGTGTTCTTGGACGCGTGCAGGCCGACGAAGGCGCCGGAATCCTCCCGCCCCAGGGACGGAACGAACACCGCCGACACAAGGTCGATGGCGATGATGCCGGCCAGCACCAGCGCCACCGGGCGCCACAGCTCCGCCGGCCGGCGCACCGCGGCGGCACCGATCAGGAACACCAGCGTCACCACCGTCAGCAGCAGCACCCGCTTCAGGCTGACCATGGGAAAGGCGGCCCAGCCGACGCTGGCCCACGACCACGCCAGCGCCGCGGTCACGAACGGCATGGACAGCGCCAGCCGCCGCACCCGGCCGTGCACCCACACCCCCAGGGGCACCGCCGCCAGCAGCAGCAGGGGCCAGACCACCTGACGGGGACCGTTGGCGACATCCTCCGCCCCCACCTGCACGCCGCCGCGCAAAAACGGGCCGCCGGGAACGAACAGCCCGTGCTGCAGGATGAAATAGCCGATGGCAAGCGCCACCAGCACCCGCCCCCACGGCACCGTCGAGGGCACGGCGGGCCCCGCGGCGGCGGGAAGCGCCCAGCCCCGGCCCCCCCCGTGGACCGTCCCATGGGCCGTCCCATGGGCCGTCATCGCCCCGCCCCCCGGCGGCACAGGCTGGCGTAGAAGTCCGCCAGCCGCCGCCCGCTCTCGCTCCAGTCCAGGGGGGTGAGGTCGGGATCCCCCCGCGCCGGGACCGCCGCCAGCGCGCGCTCCAGGGCTCCGGCGGTCAGGGGGCCGTCGAAGCACTGCACCCACGGATGCCCGGCCATGGCCCGCAGCTCGCCCATGGCGCCGAGGCCGGGCACCAGCACCGGGCGCCCGAAGGACAGCGCCAGGATGGCCGCCCCGGAATTCAGGATGTCCTGATAGGGCAGGACCACCAGATCGGCGGCGTTCAGCGGCACCTGCATGGCGTCGTCGGGCAGGAAGCCGAGGTCCAGGCGGATGCGCGGATCGTCCCCGGCCAGGGCGCGCAGCCGGTCCCCCAGCGCCGGGTCGTCGGCATGCCCCGCCACCACCAGCCGCAAGTCGGGATCGTCCAGCCCGCGCACGGCGGCGATCAGCTGGTCCACGTTCTTATAGGGCCGGATGCGCCCGACGAAGGCCGCCACCCGGTCCCGCGGGCCGAAGCCGTAGCGGGCGCGCGCCGCGTCCCGCCCGATGGTGTTGGGATAGACGCCGCGGAAATGCCCGTGGGGCACGACCCGCGACGGCAGCCGGCGGGACGCCGGGTGGCGGCGCCACAGCGGCGCTTCCGTCGCCTGGGACAGCAGCACCACACCGTCCAGCCGCGGCACCAGGAACCGCCACAGCCATTCCTCCAGCCGCGGGTGGGTGCGGTCATGGCCTTGCAGGTTGTGGACGGTCCACACGCACGCCACCCCCCGCGCCCGTGCCGCCAGCACCAGCAGCGCGAAGGCCCCCAGGCGGAGGGCCGCCACCGCCGGGTTGCGGCTGCGCACCGCCCCTTCGGGCCAATGCATGTGCCAGACGTCGGCCCGCCCGGCCAGCAGCCGCCAGGGGGAGAATTCGGCGACATCCATCCCCCGCTCGGCGACCGCCCGCCCCATCCGCTCGGTGTAGGGGTTCATCACCCCGCGGCGGTAGGGCCAGGACAGCAGGGTCAGGGGGCTTTGCCCGGACGAATCAACGGTCGGTTCAGCGGTCATGGCCGGGCGCTCCTGCCAGGATGGGGTGGGAAAGCCCGCCGGCCCGCCCCGCCGCCAGGACCGAGGGATCGACGCCGATGCTGGACAGCAGGCGGCGGCGCAGCGCCACGCACCACACCGCCGTGACGGCCAGGACCACCCCCGCCACCGCCGTCACCCCCGCCAGCGCCGCCGCCGGCACCAGCACCAGCGTCGCCGCCAGCAGCCCGGCCAGCAGGGGGAACACCGCGCGCTGCTGCCGGGTGATGGAGATCAGCATGAACACCGGCCCCGTCGCGGCGATCAGCCCGTGGGACAGGGCCAGCACCACCAGCGCCCCGTGGCCGGCGCGGAAATCCGCGCCGAACAGCCCCAGCAGCATGCCCCCGAACGGCACCGTCAGCAGGGCCGCCGCCAGCACCGGCCACACCCGCAGATGCACGCCCAGCCGCAGCAGCGCCTGCATCCCGCCATGATCCCCGTGCGCCACCAGGGCCGACAGCCGCGGCTCCAGCGTGGCGTTGACGGCATAGACCACGAAGCCCAGCACGCCGGCAAAGCGCACCGCGGCGTTAAGGTAGGCGACATCCGCCGCCGGCAGCACCAGCGCCGCCAGCACCACCACCAGATCCCCGTACAGGCCGGAGAACAGCAGCAGGATCGACAGCTCCACCCCCGTCCCGACCCAGTGGCGGGTGTCGTAGGCCGGCGCCACCCCGGCCAGCCGGCGGGCCACATGGCGGCGCAGCACCAGCCATTGCCCGAGCGCCGTCACCGCCACCACGGCGAAGAACACCGCCATCACCCCGGCGGCGTCCCACGCCACCCCCACCGCCACCCCGCCGGCCACCGCCGCCAGCACCAGCACCTGCCGCAGAAAGGCGGACGGCAGGAACGACAGGGTGAAGCGCGCGCAGCCATGGGCGTAGCCGCTGTCCAGCAGCAGCAGCGCCATGAACGGCACCGTCAGCGCGGCGAAGCCCCAGACGGCGAAACCATCCCCCCACGCCCACGCCAGCGCCAGCCCGGCGGCGGCCAGCAGCGGCCCGGCCACCGCCACCACCGCCCATCCCCGGCGGATGAAGCCCAGCGCCAGATCCCGCCGGCCCAGGGTTTCGTTCTGCACGATGAAGCGGGTGGAGCCGGCCTGATAGCCGGCGGTGGCGGCCAGCCCGGCCACCAGCACGGCGGACATGGCCGCCGACGCCAGCCCGGTTTCCGCCGCCCCCATGGTGCGGGCCATCAGCACCTGCAGCAGGAACACCGCCACCGTGCCCCCGGCCCGGATGGACAGCACCGACACGGCGCGCAGCCCATGCCCGATCAGCGCCCGGATATCGCCGCTCATGATGGGACCGTCCTTCCCGGCTCAGCCGTGCAGCGGCCAGCCCGCCGCCGGGGTGGGGTTGAAACGGCCCGCCCGTTCCAGCGCCTGAAGGATGCCGCCGCCGAAGTTGGCGGCCATGGCGTCCACCGTGCGCAGCCGCGCCGTCGCCAGCGCCCCGCGGCCAAGGTCCGCGCGCAGGGCGGCATCGCCCAGAACCGCCGCCACCGCGTCGGCGTAGAAATCCGGGTCCGCCGGCACGAACAGCCCGTTGCGGCGGTGTTCCAGGTAATCCACCTCGGGGCTGTGGTTGTGGAAATCGGCGGTCACCACCGGCAGCCCGGCGGCGAAGGCATCCAGGATCGACAGCCCGACGAAGGACGGCAGCAGGAACACGTGGCTGACCGCCAGCACCTCGGCCTTGTCCCGGCCATAGCGTGCCCCCAGCATCCTGATCCACGGGCGGGTCGCCGCCTGCTCCCGCAGCCAGCCTTCCAGCGGGCCGTTGCCCACCACGGCGAGCTGCAGGCCGGGCACGCGGCTGCGGGCGCGCTCGCAGGCTTCGACCAGGAACGGCAGCCCCTTGCCCTCGGTCAGGCGGGCGCAGAACACGGCGGTGGGGGCGTCGTCCAGCCCCAGCCGGCGGCGGGCGGATGCCCGGCCCGCATCGTCCAGGCCGGCGCACACCTCCGTCACCGCCGACACGTCGATGGCGTTCTGCACCACGGTGATGCGGTCGGCGGGATAGCCCATCCGCTCCACGATGCCCTTGACGGAATCGGTGTAGGCGAACCAGTGGTCGGCGCGGCGGGACAGGAACCGTTTCATCCCCCGGCGCCAGCGGGCCGGGGCCTGCTGCTGGAGATCGTCCCCGTGGCCCCACAGCGCCAGCCGCGGCCCGCCGCCCAGCGCCCGGCGGGCGAACAGCAGGGCGTTGAGCAGGGCCGAATTGGCCTGCTCCACCACCACCAGATCATAATCCCGCAGGCGGCGGAACAGCGGCTGGTAATAGATCATGCCGTGGAGATAGAGGTTGCGGGCAAAGACATGGCCCGCCACCTCGTGCCCGCTTTCCTGGAACGCCTCGTCGGGCCGCGCCTGCCCGCCGAAGACGGTCAGGTCCACCCCGCGGCGGGCCAGGAAGCCGGACAGCCCGTTGTAGAAGGCCACGCGGTAATGGGGAACGATGCGGTAGACGATGGCGGCCCGTGCCCGCGCCCCGGTCTGCGGTTCCATCGGCAACTCCTTGTCCAGTAAGGTCTTTCGGCGTCAGGGATGGGAGTAGTAGCGGCTGTGCCGGTGATAGAGGCCGCTGTCCCCGTACTCATAGGCCGCGTGCTCGCGCACATCGACCTGCAGCAGCGCCAGCCCGGCGATGTCCACGCCCGCGGCCTGCAGCTCGCCCAGTGCGGTGCGCACGGTGCCGGCGGGGGTGGACAGCCAGCGGGTGACGAACAGGCAGCGGTCGCTCAGGCCCGCGAAGACACGGGCGTCGGCCACCGGCATGCACGGCGGCATGTCCAGGAGGATGACGTCGTAGGACCGGCGGTAGCCGCCGATCAGATCCCCCAGCCGCTCCGCATGGCCCAGGTACATCGGCCCCCGCGTGTCCGCCGCCCCGGCCAGCCCGCCGGTCAGCACATGCACCCCCGTCACCGTGTCCACCGCCGGCTCCGGCATCAGCTCATCCAGCACCAGCGCGTTGCCGGTCATGGCCTCCGCCGCGGCGTGGAGGTCGTCGGACAGGCCGTAGCGGTTGGGCACGGCGAACAGCCCGTGCTGGGACGGCCCGCGCATGTCGGCGTCGATCACCAGCACGCGGAACCCGCTCATGGCCAGCAGGGTGGCCGATGCCGCCACCAGGGTCGATTTGCCCTCGTGCGGGCAGGCGGAGCAGACGCTGACCACCTGCGCGCCCATGTCGGGGCGCAGGGGGCCGATGGCGTTGCTGACGATGATGCGCACGGATTCGGCGAAGGCCGAGCGCGGGTGGCGCAACAGATCCTCCACCACCGCGCGGCCCGACAGACGGCGCGGCAGGGCCGGCGACAGCCCCAGGCCGCGCAGGCCGAAATTGGCCTCCACCTCGTCGGCACTGCGCAGGCCGGTGTGCAGCATCTCCCGCAGGGTGACGCCGGCCCCGGCCAGCCCCAGCGCCGCGATGCCGGCGAAGCCCAGCAGCAGGGCTGTGTTGGGGAACACCGGATCGGCGGCGGGCTGGGCGCGCGACACCATCCACGCCTCCGGCGGGGCCAGGGTTCCGGCGCTGGTTTCCTTAAAGCGCGTCAGGAAGGTGTTGTAGAGATCCTCGGTGCTCTTGGCCTCCCGCTCCAGGGTGGCGACGTCGGCGGTGGCGTCCTGCTGCTGGCGCAGTTCGCGCTGGTGATCCTCCGCCGAGGCGCGCAACGAGCCGGCGCGGTTTTCCAGCGCCGCCTCGTCGGCGCGGGCATCGGCCACCAGCCGCCGCGCCTCGTCCGCCAGGGACGCGCGGGTGGAACGGATCTGTGCGGCGATGGCCGTCACCGACGGGTGCAGGGGCCCGAGGCGCCCCGACCGGTCGGCCAGGTCGCGCTGAAGGTCCACCAGCCGCAGCCGGATCGCCTGCATGGTCTCCGACCGCGCCATGTCGGCCAGCGGCTCCAGCCGTCCGGCGTCCAGCAGGGTTTCAAGCTGGGCACGGCGGCTGCGGGCGGCGGTCAGGTCGGCCTCGGTCACCGCCAGCGTGCGGTTGATGTCCAGCAACTGGTCGCGCAGGAGTTGCTGGTCCACGCCCGCGGTGCTCTGGGCCGCGGTCATGCGGTCGGTGTAGGCTTTCTGGGCCTTGGCCGCTTCGGCGCGCAGTTCCTGGGCGCGCTGGCGCAGCCAGCCGTTGGCCCGTTCGGTCTCGCGGATGCGGCCCGTGCTCTGCTGGGCCAGATAGGCATCGACCACCGCGTTGGCGACGGCGGCGGCCAGATCGGGGTCGCGGGCGGTGAAGCTGACGCCGATCACCCGCGACCGGCCCACGGGCCGCACCTCCAGCGCCTTGGCGAAGCGCTGGAGCATGATCAGCTCGTCCCGGCGGCTGTCCCGCTCGGGCGAGGGCGGGTCATCGCCGCCCAGCGTGCTGCGCGCCCACGCCGCCGCCGCACCGATGCCAGCCTTCAGTTGGGTCAGGGGGGAGCCGGGGTCATCCGGGCCGGCGGCATCCTGCTGCCGTTCCACCGCCGGGTTGAATTCGGGGGACCGGTCAACCCCGGTGGCGGCGATCACCGTGCGGGCCAGATCCTGGGACAGCATCACCTGGATCTCGCTTTCCACCGCCAGTTCGTCGGGACGGAACGGGGTGACCACCTGGGGAATGTCGATGACGGTGTGCTGGCGCGGGTCGAGCATCACCGTGGCCGAGGACTGGAAGCGGGGCGGTACCTTCTGCACGATGACGAAGGCCGCCGCCACCGCCGCCACCATCGCCCCGCCCAGCAGCAGCCGGCGGCGCCAGTAGAGCCGGGCCAGCCGGCGCAGCCACGATGCCGCCGCGGCATCGCCCGCCGGCTCCGCGGCAGGGCGGCGGCGGCGGAAAACGGATGGGGGCGCGGACGGTCGGTGGGCCGGCAACATGCACAACTCCAAGCCTGTCGCGGGGAAAGGGGGAAGCGGCTTCCCACGCCCGGCCCCAGCAGGGAACAGGGGGAGTGATCCGGGCCACGCCGGACGATGACGGGAAGACGCTACCCCGAAACTGGTAGCAAACACCGCTCCATGTTGCATGTGCGAATAAGCATGAGGGGCACGCACAGGCGGTACTTCTCTTTGCCCGGCAAAGAAATGGAACCAATTTTCAAACGGTTCCGCCTGTGCTTTCCTTCCGCCTTTGGAGCTCCCGCTCCCTTTTCCTCATTCCCGCGCCGTCAACCCCGTGGCGTGCGCACCGTCCGGCTGAGTCGCAGCTCTTTAAGAAGAAGCAGGAGCGATGCCGTAAAGCGGATCATCCACCCAAGTCATCATCCCCGAAAACAGCGTTCCGCTTACAGGCGAAAGAGAATCTCATGACAAAACATAAGCACGGCTGAAAAAGCGCAAGGAACGGTAAGCGCCATCGGCGCCCGGGATGGACGCCGCATGGGGTACCACCGTCACCCCCCTTACGCTCTGGTTATCCCATTCCCATTCAGGGAATTCGTCGTGTTAGCCCCAAGAGAGTGGCGGCCGATTTCGGAAATAAGAATGGCGAAAACGAGAAAAACCAACGAAATCAATGGGATATATCACGACAAATTTTGGGGGAAACCCCCTTTATTTCAGATGACCCAGCCAAAAATGCTTAAGCTCCACTGAGAGAAAACCAATTTTTCTTTTGACATCCATTATTTCAGGGGATTTTCCCGCGGCGGCACTACACCAAAAGCCCGTCTGGCTTTACCGCCCAAGCGGTGCTGAGATGGCCGCGCCACTTTCGCAAACGCGAACAAAAACAGCAAACACACCCTTATAGAACCAGGAAATCTCACTCGTATTTCTTGGTTTTATTTACGGACAATCAAAGCCCATTCAATCCGGCTTATCCCATCCCACGCCCGCCGACAGCATGGCAAAGGGGGCTGCATGACCGTTGCCGACATCCGGCCCACCTCTTTTTCCGCACCGCCAAAGACCGATATCCCACGGGTCGATGTGCTGGGCGTGGGCGTCAGCGCCATCAATCTGGACGACGCCGTGTCCACCATCCGCACCTGGGTCGCCGGGGGGCGGCGGTCGTACGTCTGCGTCACCGGCGTCCACGGGGTGATGGAAAGCCAGGACGACCCGGCCCTGCGCGACATCCACAACCGCGCCGGGCTGGTGACACCCGACGGAATGCCCCTGGTCTGGCTGCTGAAGCACGCCGGCCACCGCGGGGCCGACCGGGTGTACGGCCCCGACCTGATGGCGGCGGTGTTCGCCGATACGGACACCGGGGACGGCCCCGCCCATTTTCTCTACGGCTCGACGCCCGAGGTTCTGGAGCGGTTGTCCCGCAATCTCCAGGCCCGCTTCCCCGGCTGCCGCATCGCCGGCACCTTTTCCCCGCCCTTCCGCCCCCTGACGGACGCGGAGGAGGCGGAGGTGGCCGCCCGCATCAACGCCAGCGGCGCCGGCATCGTGTGGGTCGGGCTCAGCACACCGAAGCAGGAGCGCTGGATGGCCGCGCACCGGCCGCACCTCACCGCCCCGGTTCTGGTGGGGGTGGGGGCGGCGTTCGATTTCCACGCCGGGCTGAAACGGCAGGCGCCGCGCGTCATCCAGCGCAGCGGCTTCGAATGGCTGTTCCGGCTGGCGACCGAACCCCGGCGGCTGTGGCGCCGCTACGCCACCAACAACCCGCGCTTCGTGGTGCGCATCGCGGGCCAGCTTCTGCGCCGGCCCCGCCCACCCGCGGCGTGACCGCCCCCTTTCCTTCTGGCTTTTTCGGAGGACCGATGAACACGAACGACACGATTCTGGTGACCGGAGCCGGCGGCTTCATCGGCGGCCACCTGGTGGCCGACCTGCGGCGCCGGGGCTTCACCCGCATCCGCGCCGTGGACTGGAAGGACATCGCCGACTGGTACCAGTTCTTTCCCGACGTGGAGAACTACCAGCGCGACCTGAAGGACGCCCGCAACTGCCACGAGGTCACCGAAGGAGCCGACTACGTGTTCAATCTGGCCGCCGACATGGGCGGCATGGGCTTCATCGAAACCCACAAGGCCGATTGCATGCTCTCCGTCCTCATCAGCACGCACATGCTGCTGGCGGCGCGGGACTGCGGGGTGAAACGGTTCCTCTACACCTCCTCGGCCTGCGTCTATGCCGCCGACAAGCAGACCGACGCCCATGTGACGGCGCTGACGGAGAGCGACGCCTATCCCGCCATGCCCGAGGACGGGTACGGCTGGGAAAAGCTGTTCAGCGAGCGGATGTGCCGCCACTTTTCCGAGGATTTCGGGCTGGAGACGCGCTGCGTGCGCTATCACAACGTCTATGGCCCCATCGGAACCTATGACGGAGGCCGGGAAAAGGCGCCGGCCGCCATTTGCCGCAAGGTGATCCAGGCCAAGCTGTCGGGCCGTCACGCGATCGAGATCTGGGGCGACGGCGAACAGACCCGCAGCTTCATGTACATCGACGATTGCCTGCACGGCACGCGGATGATCATGGACGGCGGTTTTTCCGATCCCATCAACCTGGGCAGCGACCAGCTCGTCACCATCAACCAGTTGGTGGACATCGCCGAGGCGATCGCCGGCATCCGGCTGGAACGCCGCTACAACCCGGACGCGCCCAAGGGGGTGCGCGGGCGGAACAGCGACAACACCCTGATCCGCACCGTGTTCGGCTGGGCGCCGTCGGTCCGGCTGGAAGACGGGCTGGAGCGGACCTACCGCTGGATTTACGACCAGATGACCGGCAATGCCGCTCCGGCCACGCTCCGCGACCGTCCGCGGATGGTGGCGGCCGGTGGGCGGTAGAGGCACGGGCCCGCATGCGTGAAGGAGGGATGGGCCATGCGTCTTGCCTTTGCCGGCGGCCCGCGCGCCGCCCCGACCGCCGGGCACGCCCTGGCCCCGTCCCGCACCGGTTCGGTGGCCGGGATGGCGGCGGCGGGTGAATTCGCCCTTCTGCTTCTGGTGGCCCTGCTGTTCCAGGCCATCGGCGATGGCCCGGACGACGGGGGCCGTCCGCCGGCGGCGTTTCTGGTGACGGCGGTGTCGGGGGCGCTGGTGATCGTCTTCGCCAACGGGATGGCCGGGCTTTACAGCCGTCCCGTCCTGTTCGACGCCCGCCGCCGCCGGGGGCGTCTGGCCGCGGCGGCGGCGCTGGCCACCATGGTGGTGATGTTCGGAACCCTGCTGCGCGGCGGGGGGCCGTTGGCCCCGGTGCCGCTGTCCCTGTGGTGCGTGGTCAGCATGGGGCTGCTGCTGGGCAACCGCTGGCTCCTGTCCGGGTGGCTGCAGCGACAGGCGGCGGCGGGGCGCTTCCGCCGCAACGTTCTGGTGGCCGGCAGCCCCGACGGCCTCGCCCCCTTCGCCCAGACCGGGGACGGGGACGGCGGCGTCACCCTGGTCGGGGTGGTGTGCGGCGACGGGAAGGCCGGCGATGGAAAGACCGGGGTGGCTCCGGCCCGTCTGGGCGGGGTTCCGGTGCTGGGCGGCGTGGACGATCTGTGGCGCATCGCCCGCGACCACGGGGTGACCGATGTGGTGGTGGCGCCGCCGTGGAGCGATGCCGCCGCCGTATGGCGCACGGTGCGGGCGGCGGGCATGGCCCCGGTGGACGTGCATCTGCTGCTGGGACCGGCCCCCGGTGGCGGCGCCATGCTGGTGGAGGTGGCGCGCAACCCCGCCCGCGGCTGGACCGCCGCGGTCAAGCGGGGACAGGACGTGGTTCTGGCCGGCTTGCTGCTGGCGCTGCTGGGTCCGCTGATGGCGCTGATCGCGGCGGCGGTGCGGCTGGACAGCGCCGGCCCGGTGCTGTTCCGCCAGCAGCGCACCGGCTACAACAACCGGCCCTTCGCGGTGCTGAAGTTCCGCACCATGCATGTGGAGCGCGGCGATGCCAGCGGAACGCAGCGCACGGTCCGCAACGATCCGCGGGTGACCCGGCTGGGCCGCTTCCTGCGCCGGACCAGCCTGGACGAACTGCCCCAACTGTTCAACGTCCTGCGTGGCGAGATGGCGCTGGTGGGGCCGCGGGCGCACCCGGTGGGCATGCTGGCCGGCGACATGCCCTATGAGCAGGCGGTGGCCGATTACGCCGCGCGCCACCGGGTGCGCCCCGGCATCACCGGGCTGGCCCAGATCAACGGGCTGCGGGGGGAGGTCGATACGGTGGAAAAGGGCCGGCGGCGGGTGGCCTATGACCTGCTCTACATCGACACCCTGTCGTGGTGGCTGGACGTGAAGATTCTGGCGCTCACGCCGCTCTGCCTTGTGAAAGGCGACAACGCCTATTGACCGCGACCATGAAAACGAAACCATAAAAAGGAGGGACTGGCCGTGAGGGAAACCGCGCCGTCCGCGATGGACGAATCCTTTTCCCTGTGGCTCGATGCCTTCCGCTGGGTGGCGGCCCTGTGCGTGGTCATCACCCATACCGGCAACCGGCTGCTGACCAACATCAACGACATCGACCTGCCTCAGCGCACGGTGGTCCACTACGGTTTCACCTTCCTGACCGGCTTCGCGCATCAGGCGGTGATGGTGTTCTTCGTGCTCAGCGGCTTTCTGGTGGGCGGAAGCCTGATGCGGGAATGGCAGCGCACCGGCACCGTGAACCTTCCCCTCTATCTGATGAAACGGCTGGTCCGGCTGTGGGTGGTGCTGCTGCCGGCGCTGGTGCTGGTCATCGCGGCCAACGCCGCCGCCCTGTGGCTGTTCGACGCCCAGAGCTACGGGATCTTCCAGACCCAGGATCTGCTGGGCCGCATGGCGCCGGGGGCCTTTGCCTGCAACGCGCTGTTCTTGCAGACGGTGGCCTGCTGGGAATATGGGCGCAACGCCGCGCTGTGGTCGCTGTCCAATGAATTCTGGTATTACGTGGCCTTCCCCATGCTGGTGATGGGGGTGCTGCCCGGACGGTCGGGGCGGCGGAACCGCGCGCTGCTGCTCCTGATGGCCGGGCTGCTGGCGGTGCTGACGGCGTTCCAGTTCACCGGGGCGTGGATCGGCCCGTACTTCATCATCTGGCTGGCGGGGGTGTATGTGGCGGTGGCCCGCCGCCCGCCCGTGCCCCTGCGCCCCTGGACGGCGGGCGTGGTGTTCCTGGCCTTTCTGGTGGCGACGCGCCTTGCCATCCGGCGGGAGGTGTTCGAGGGCAGCGCCCTGTTCACACTGGGCTACGATCTGGTGGTGATGGCGCTGTTCGCCAACCTGCTTCTGTGCCTGAAGACGGCGCCCGGCCTGCCGCCGCCGCCGCTGGGGCGGCTCAACACCCGCTTTGCCGGGGTCTCCTTTTCCCTCTACTGCATCCACACGCCGATCCTGACCCTGTTCGCCGCCGCGGCCATGCATTGGCTGGGCGTGGGTTGGCAGATGGTGCCGCGGGGGGCGGAAAGCTGGGTGCTTATCCTCGCGGCCATGGCTCTGTGCATCGGGTCGGCCTTCGCCTTCGCCCACGTCACCGAACGCCGGACCGACGCGGTGCGGCGCGCGGTGCAGCGGCTGCTGGCCCCCGCCCGCCCCCCTGCGGCTCCACCTCCCTATGCCGACAAGGTGATGTGCCCGCGGTACGGTGCCGGAACGGATGCCTGACGCGGAAAGCCGCCGTCACGGCAGCGGCAGCAGCCCCCGCGCACCCAGCCCCCACAGGATCAGGCTGATGGTGACGAACGACGCGATGGTGGCGGTGACCAGGGCGGCGGCGCACAGCGCCTCCTGCCCGCAGCGCTGGCCGAACAGGGGGTAGATGCTCATCATCGGCACCGACGCGCTGAGGATCAGGCCCGCCTGGAACGCCGGCTCCATGGGTGGCAGCAGCGCCATCGCCACCCCCACCGCCAGCGGGTGCAGGATCAGCTTGCCGGCGGCGATCTGGGCCACGTCGCCGACCATGCCCCGCACCTTCAGCCCCACCAGCGTGCCGCCGATGGCGAACAGCGCCACCGCCCCCGACGCCATCGCCAGCATATCGACGGCGCGGAACACCGGATCGGGCAGCCGCAGCCCGGTCAGGGAAAAGCCCAGACCCGCGGCGATCGCCAGAATCATCGGGTTGGTGGCCAGCCGCCGCGCGGTCTTGGCCAGCACCGATGCCAGGGACTCACCCCCCTTGGCCCCGCCCTCCAGCAGCACCAGCAGGACCGGCAGCAGAACGACGTTCTCCACCGTCATGTTGAGCGCCAGCGCCACCGCCGCGTCGTGCCCCAGGGTCTGGAGCAGGATGGGATAGCCGACGAAGCCGCTGTTGGAACAGCACATGCCCACGGCATAGAGCGCGCTGACCTGCAGCGGTTTCTTCTGCACCAGACGGGCGAACAGGGTGGCGGCGGCCATCACCGCCAGCGACCCGGCGGCATAGGCCAGCATATAGGAGGGGTTGGCGATTTCGGCCAGCGAGCGTTGCGACAGGGAGCGGAACAGCAGGGCCGGCAGGGCGAAGCCGATGACCAGCTTGCCCAGCGCGCGCATCTCGCCCTTGTCCATGGCGCCGAAGCGCACGGCGTTGAACCCCAGCGCGATCAGCAGAAAGATCGGGCCGGTGATCGACAGGATCGTCAGCATGAAGAACCGTCTTGCGGGGGGGAACGGCGGGTGATGTTGGGGGCTGGCCCCTCACCCACCTACGATTGTCCGCAATTGGGTGTCGCTGCGCAACTGCGCCTGCATCGCCATGCGCACGGACGCGTTGACCGCCCCGAATTGCTGGTAGCCGCGGCGCTGGACGATCTCGAAGAAGAACCGGTCCTCGAAACTGTCGGTGTAGGCGTGGGTGAAGTCGCCGTGCCCGTCCTGGTCGTACATCAGCCCGTGACGGTGCAGGATGTCGAGAATCCCATCGTCCAGCGCCAGACGGGCGGCGAGATCGTCGTAATAGTTTTCCGGCACCGGCAGCATCGGCGCACCCGCTTTGAGCGCGGAGCCGATGGTTCCCTCGATGGTGTCGGTGGCAAAGGCCACATGGTGGACGCCCGCCCCGGCCACCGCCGACAGGAACCGCCCGGTGGCCGTCTTGCGGCTTTCGGAGTAATTCAGCGGCAAACGGACGCTGCGGTCGGGGCTGACCATGGCGCGGCTGCGAATCAGCCCATAGGGATCGGGCAGTTCCCAGAGCTGTTCCGGCGCGAATCCGAACACGGCGCGGTAGAACAGGACGAAGCTGTCCATCCGCCCCGGCGGCAGCGCCAGCGCCACATGGTCGATGCCGGTCAGCCCGCCGCCGTCATCCGCCCCGCCCCCTTCACCGGCGGACACGTCGAGCAGGAAATCGTCGGCCCAGATCGACGGGGCGCCGGTTTCCACCAGATAGACCAGGGTGCCGTCGGGTGCCCGCACCGCCGGGATGTCGCGTTCCCCCTCCCCCGTCCGTTCGCGGTAGGTGGAACAGTGCAGCGCCTCGGCCCGCGCCAGCACCGGGCCGGCGTCGTCCACCCGGATGGCCATGGCGCAGACCGACGGGCCGTGCATCTGGAAATGCTCCGCCGCCGCACTGTCGGGTTCGCTGTTCAGCACCAGATGGGTGCGCCCCTGGCGGTAGAGGTGCACGTCCTTGGATTTGTGGATGCCCGCCCAGCGGAAGCCCAGGGTTTCCAGATGCCCGGCCAGCGCCCGCCGCGCCCGGTCATCGACGGCGAATTCCAGGAATTCGAAACCGTCGTAGGCCGGCGGCGGGGGCAGCGGGGCCGCGGCTTCCGTTTCCGCCAGCACCAGCGCGCGCAGCCCGTCGGCGGCGGTGGCACGGGCCGGCGCGGCGCGGAAGTCGTCGTTGAAGATCTCCAGCGACAGCGGCCCGCGGTAGCCCGACGCGATCACCGCCCGCACGAACCCGGTCACGTCCAACTGCCCCTGGCCGGGGAAATTGCGGAAATGGCGGCTCCACGACAGCACGTCCATGGACAGCCTGGGCGCGTCGGCCAATTGCACGAAGAACAGCCTGTCCGCCGGCACATGGGCGATGCCCGACGGGTCGTCGTCCAGCGACAGGGTGTGGAAGCTGTCCACGATCAGCCCCAGCGCCGGATGGTCCGCCCGCTGCACGATGTCCCACGCCTGGCGCCAGCGGTTGACGTGACGGCCCCAGGCCAGCGCCTCGTACCCCACGCGCAGGCCGCGGGCGGCGGCGCGCCCGGCCATCTCCGCCAGATCGGCGGCGGCACGGGCGGGATCGCCGATGGCGTGGGGCTGCACGTTGCTGCACACCAGGATGAGATCGGTGCCCAGCGCCTCCATGATGTCGAACTTGCGTTCGGCCCGGTCCAGATTGCGGGTGCGCACCGGCTCCGGCATGGCTTCGAAATCGCGGAACGGCTGAAACAGGGTGATGGACAGCCCCAGCCCCTCGGCGATGCGGCGCACGTCGGCGGGCGACCCGTCGAAGGTCAGCAGGTCGTTTTCAAAGATCTCCACCCCGTCGAACCCCGCCGCCGCCGCCGCGTCCAGCTTTTCCGGCAGCGTGCCGCTGAGCGACACCGTGGCGATGGATTTGGCGAAGGGGGCACGGGCGGGCAGAGGGGCGGAATGGCGCACCGGCTCGGTCATCTGGGCTTCCTCCTGGTCATCCGTTCCGTCTTGGGCGGCTTCCGGGAAATTTTCAGGTCCGGTTTCGGAACGTCTTGACCTGAACGTACCAGTTAGTTCATTTTGCGGCAACAACAAACACCACCGCAGCCTGGGGAGGATATCCGGCGGAACGCGCGCGTTCCGCGCCGGGTCGGGCTGCCGTCATGCCCCTGGAGTCGTGGACATGCCACAAACGATCTATGTCCTGAACGGACCCAATCTCAATCTGCTGGGCAAGCGCGAACCCCACATCTACGGCCACGAGACGCTGGCCGATGTGGAGGCCGCCTGCCGCCGCACCGCCGACGCGCTGGGCCTTGCCATCGTGTTCCACCAGTCCAACGCCGAGCACCAGCTCATCGACTGGATTCACGAAGCGCGGGAGGCCGCCGCCGGCATCGTCATCAACCCCGCCGGCCTGACCCACACCTCGGTGTCGCTGATGGACGCGCTGTCGGCCTGCGCCTTCCCGATCATGGAGGTGCACATCTCCAACATCCACAAGCGGGAGGAATTCCGGCATTTCTCCTATGTCTCGCGGGTGGCGGCGGGGGTGATCTGCGGCTGCGGCACCCACGGCTACACGCTGGCGCTGGAGCATCTGGCCCGCCGCCTGGCCCCGGCCACGGAAGGAGCGGCGTGATGAGCATCCCCACCACCGCTACCACCGCCATCGTCCGCCCCGCCGTCCTGACCGGCCTGATCGGGTCGGGCATCCAGGCATCGCTCACCCCCGCCATGCACGAGCGGGAGGGGGCGGAACAGGGCCTGCGCTCCGTCTACAAGCTGATCGACCTCACGGAGATGGGGCTGTCCGCCGACGCCCTGCCCGAGTTGCTGGCCGCGGCCAGGCGCATGGGCTTCAACGGGCTGAACATCACCCACCCGTGCAAGCAGGCGGTGATCCCGCTGCTCGACGAACTGGCCGACGACGCCCAGGCGCTGGGGGCGGTCAACACCGTGGTGCTGAAGGACGGGCGGATGACCGGCCACAACACCGACTGGTGGGGCTTTGCCGAGAGCATGAAGCGCGGCCTGCCCGGTGTGGCCATGGACCGGGTGGTGCAGCTTGGCGCCGGCGGCGCCGGGGCGGCGGTGGCCCACGCCGCCCTGACGCTCGGCACTCGGCACCTGATGCTGTTCGACCGCGACATGGGGCGGGCCGAGGCGCTGGCCGACGCCCTGTCGGCCCGGTTCGGCGCGGGCCGCGCGGTGGCCGGCAGCGATCTGGGCACGGCCATGGCCGAGGCCGACGGGCTGATCCACGCCACCCCCACCGGCATGGCCGGCTATCCCGGCCTGCCCCTGCCCGAAGACATGCTGCACCCGCGGCTGTGGGTGACCGACATCGTGTATTTTCCCCTGGAAACCGCGCTGTTGCGCGCGGCGCGGGCGCGCGGCTGCCGCACGCTGGACGGCGGCGGCATGGCGGTGTTCCAGGCGGTGGGCGCCTTCCGCCTGTTCACCGGGATCGAGCCGGACGCGGAACGGATGCGCCGCCACTTCGCCGAACTGACGGCGCAGCGGGCCGCTTAATCGCCCGTCAATCGCCCTTCAGATACCGCACCACGGCATCGCCGATCATGCGGCGGTGACGCTCGCGGATGTCGGGCTGGGCCAGATCCTGGCGGAAGATGGTGCCGAAGGTGTAGCCGTTCGACACCCGGAAGAAGCAGAACGCGCTGATGAGCATGTGCAGGTCCACCGGGGTCACCGCGGTCCTGAACACGCCCTGGGCGCGCCCGCGCTCCAGGATCGCGGCGATGGTGTCGATGATGGGGACGTTCAGGTTGCGGATGGTGTCGGAACCGGCGATGTGGGCGGCGCAGTGGATGTTCTCGATGGACACGAGACGGATGAAGTTGGGGTGCGCCTCTTCATAGTCGAAGGTGAATTCCACCAGCCGGCGGATCGCCACCTCAGGATCGAGGTCGGTGAGCTGCAGGTCCGCTTCGATGCGGCGGATGTCGCCGTACGCCTTTTCCAGAACGGCGGCGTACAGCCCTTCCTTGCTGCCGAAGTAGTAGTAGATCATCCGCTTGGTGGTGCGGGTGCGTTCGGCGATGGCGTCCACGCGCGCCCCGCTCAGCCCATGGGTGGCGAATTCCTCGGTGGCGACGGCCAGGATGTCGCGCTTGGTGGCCTCGGGGTCGTTCTTGCGGGCGGACGCCGGGGCTTTGCGGGCGGCGGTTTGCGGGGGGCTGGGGGTGTCATCCGTCATGGTGCCGGCTCGTCCTGTCAGTCTGGCCGCCCTGCAAGCGGGGCGAGGCTGGTATAAACGAACCGGTCCGTCACGGCCACCGCTATCACGAACATCGCGTCCAACCATGGCCTTCCGCAAGTTTGCATCGCAATAACGGTACTGCGCGCAAGAACGTGCCGTTGACATGGACGGACCAGTTAGTACATATTTCCCGGCGGCCGCACCCCGGCACCACGCCCCGCACGTTCCCGCACAGTCAAGGGGGGCTTCGCCGCCATCCGTGCCGACCCGGCCCATCACAAGAAGGCCGGCTGGAACCGACGTTCTGGAAAACGACAATCGGGGGCCGGGCCCGGCAACGGACGGCACGGCTCCCGGACCGGGAGAGACCGACATGAGTGCGCTTGTAAACCTCTATTTCCGCCTGCTCAAGCTGGCGCTGGTCTGTTGCCTGGGGCTGATGGCGGCCCTGGTCTTCGGGAACGTGGTTCTGCGGTACGGCTTCAACAGCGGCATCACCGTGTCGGAGGAGCTGTCGCGGATGCTGTTCGTGTGGATGACCTTTCTGGGGGCCGCGGTGGGCTTGCGCGAACACGCGCATCTGGGCGTGGACACGCTGATCCGCCGCCTGCCGCCCACGGGCCGGCGGGGGGCGCTGGCCGCCGGGCACATCATCATGCTGGGCATCACGCTGCTGATGATCAAGGGAAGCTGGGCGCAGATGGTCATCAACCTGACCGTTCTGACGCCGGTCACCGGCCTGCCCATGGGGCTGTTCTACGCCGCGGGCGTGGTGTTCGGCGTGACGTCGGCCGGGGTGCTGCTGGCGGAACTGCACGGCATCGTCACGGGGCGGCTCAGCGGCGACGACCTGACCATGACCGCGGAATCCGAAGGTCTGGTGGAAGCCCACGACCTGCATCTGGAGCGGATGGGCACCGCCCCCGCGCCGCTGAATTCCCCCCTGAGTTCCAAGCCCTGAGGACGCCCGATCATGACCATTGCCGTTTTTCTCGGGCCGCTCCTGGGGGCCATGGCCCTGGGCATCCCCGTCGCCTATGCCCTGCTGCTGTGCGCGGTGGCGCTGATGGTCCATCTGGACCTGTTCGACGCCCAGGTGATCGCGCAGAACATCATCAACGGGGCCGACAGCTTTCCGCTGATGGCGGTGCCGTTCTTCATGCTGGCGGGCGAGATCATGAACACCGGCGGTCTGTCCCGCCGCATCGTGACCATGGCCAAGGCGCTGGTGGGGCACATCCCCGGCGGGCTGGGCTATGTCGCCATCCTGGCCGCCGCCATCCTGGCCAGTTTGTCGGGATCGGCGGTGGCCGACGCCGCAGCCTTGGCCGCCCTGCTGGTGCCGATGATGGTGTCGGCGGGCCATGACAAGGCGCGGTCGGGCGGGCTGATCGCCGCGGCGGGCATCATCGCGCCCGTGATTCCGCCCAGCATCGGCTTCATCCTCTACGGCGTGTCGGCCAACGTGTCGATCACCAAGCTGTTCCTGGCCGGCATCGTGCCGGGTCTGCTGATGGCCACGGCCCTGTGCGTGGCGTGGTGGCTGGTGGTGCGGCGGGAAACCGTGACCCCGCCCCCGCGCCAGAGCTGGGCGCAGATCCGCGCGGCGGCGGTGGACGCGGTGTGGGCGCTGATGCTGCCGGCGATCATCATCGTCGGGCTGAAATTCGGGCTGTTCACCCCGACCGAGGCGGCGGTGGTGGCCGCGGTCTATTCCCTGTTCGTCGCCACCGTGGTGTACCGCGAAATGGTGCTGGCCGATCTGTACGAGGTGTTCATCACCGCGGCCAAGACCACCAGCGTCATCATGTTCCTGGTGGCGGCGGCCATGGTCACCTCGTGGCTGGTCACGGTGGCCGACCTGCCCGGCATGCTGGCCGACATGCTGGCGCCGCTGATGGACAGCCCCATGCTGCTGACCTTTGCCATCATGGCGCTGGTGGTGCTGATCGGCACGTCCATGGACATGACGCCGATCATCCTGATCCTGACGCCGGTGCTGGTGCCGGTGGTGCAGCAGGCGGGCATCGACCCGGTCTATTTCGGCGTGCTGTTCATCATGAACACCTCCATCGGCCTGATCACGCCGCCGGTGGGCACGGTGCTGAACGTGGTGTGCGGCGTGTCGCACCTGAAGATGGAAGAGATCGTCAAGGGCGTGTGGCCGTTCCTGGTGGCCCAGGTTCTGGTGCTGCTGCTGCTCATCCTGTTCCCCGCCCTGGTCACCGTGCCCGCCGCGTGGTTCGCGCACTGATCCCCAACCAAGAAGACACTTTTCCCGGAGGAAAACCCCTGTGAAGACCATCATGAAAAACATCGCCGCGGGTCTGGCCCTGTCGGGCGCGCTGCTGCTGGCCGGCGGGGCCTGGGCCGCGGACTACAAGGAACGCACCCTGAAGTTCTCCTACCTCAACGCCAAGGAGCATCCCCAGGGTCTGGGCGCGCAGAAGTTCGCCGACATCGTGGCGGCCAAGAGCGGCGGCAAGATCAAGGTGCGCCTGTTCCCCGGCGGCACGCTGGGCGGCGACGTGCAGACGCTTTCCGCACTCCAGGGCGGCACGGTGGAGATGACGGTGATGAACACCGGCATCCTGGTCAGTCTGGCCAAGGAATTCGCCGCGGTGGACATGCCCTTCCTGTTCAACAGCCCGGCGGAGGCCGACGCCCTGCTGGACGGGCCGTTCGGCGCCATGCTGTACGGCAAGCTGCCGGAAAAGGGGCTGATCGGTCTGGCCTATTGGGATCTGGGCTTCCGCAACCTGACCAACAACCGCCACCCGGTGACGAAGGTGGAGGACGTGTCGGGGCTGAAGGTCCGCGTCATCCAGACGCCCATCTACATCGACATGTTCCGCGCGCTGGGTGCCAACCCGGTGCCGCTGTCCTTCACCGAGCTGTACACCGCCCTGGAAACCCGCACCGTGGACGGCCAGGAAAACCCATCCAAGACCATCGAGCTGACCAAGTTCTACGAGGTGCAGAAGTACCTGACCGTCACCCGCCACATCTACAACCCGCAATCCCTGCTGATGAGCAAGGCGTTCTGGGACAAGCTGACGCCCGACGAACAGGCCCTGTTCCGCGAGGCGGCGGCGGAGGCCACCGCCTACCAGCGCCAGATCTCCCGCGCCCAGGACGCCGAGGCGCTCGCCTCGCTGAAGGCCAAGGGGATGCAGGTGACCGAACTGTCGCCGGAGGAACTGGCCCGCTTCCGCGCCAAGACCGAGCCGGTGACCGAGAAGTACAAGGCCGAGATCGGCCCCGATGTGGTCGGCCAGATGACGGACGCCATCAAGACGGTGCGCGGCGGTCCGTAACCGCGTCCCTTTTCCTCCCGCCTCCCACACCTGACGACAGGCTCCCCGGCGACGGGGAGCCTGATTTTTCAGGAGATGGCCCAGGGGGGATTTACCGCCGGGGCCGCATCGGCCTGCCCGCCGGCGGGCCATCCGGTGTCGATGCCGATGGCGAGCAGGTCTGCGACCGCGGGGGCGGCATCGATTTCGGCCCACAGATCGGCCTGGCGGTCGAAACAGGCCTGCACATGGGCGCGGACCGCGCGGGCCAGAGCGACGACCCCTTCCCCGTCCAGATCCGTGAACCCATCCGGCGTCAGCCACCGGACGGCATAGGGCCGCCCTTCGCGGGCCGACAGTTCGGCCTCCAGCGCCGCCCCGGTCAGCTTCGACTGGGTGTCGCGGTCGGTTTGGATCACCGCCCCGTCCACCACGCACCCGCCCACCTCGGCCTTCCACCGCTGGGCGGCGGCGGCGCTCCGCAAGGCGCTGCGCACCGTGGCGACAGGCTGTTCCACCAGCCGCCAGTCGATGCGGAACCCCTGCTGCGCGGAACCGATGGTCCCGGCATCCTCAAGCCGGTAGCCCACGGGGTCGTACCGCGGCTCGCTGATGTCCAGCGGGTGGATTCCCAGTTCCCCAAGATCCACCGCCTCGGGCACCACACGCTGCCGCAACACGGTCTCGTTCAAACGGACCGCGTTCACCGAATCCCAATAGATCATGGCGAACCTCTCAATAAGGGATCAATGTCTTGGACCGGGTATAAGCCACCGGTACCGGATTGCGGGTTTCCGTCGCCGTCCCGACGGATACGAATGGTGCGTTCTCCGGAGAGAAAACGCACCGGTTCGTAGGAACAAAGTCCGTTGGCGTACTGCTCCAGCTATAGGCCGTGGCGCCCGGAAGCGGACCCGTGGTGCCCCCAGTGGCGGCCATGGTTCCGAGCGCGCTGTGACCGTAATACGAACTCGGCCAGTCTGCATTTTCCCAAAGAGCTCCCCCGAAGATTGGGTTTCCATCCATATCGGTGGTTATACAGTAAAGACTATCGGATTTGCTTGGATGAGACAGAACTCGGGAAACTCCCCCTGATAGACCATAGCGAATGAAAAGATCACCACCATTACTTCCCAAAACTCCACCAACCCAGAAATTATCCGTCTTCCCAATATGCCGAATGGACGTAACGGCAGATCCATATCCTGCATTATATATATGATACTGATTGTTTATGGTCAGAGATGGCGATATATCCAATATCATTGGAGATGATATGGAATCTTCATAATTTTGACCGCCAACCAATATCTTTCCGCTGTCAGAAATGGAAATCGCGTAAATCCTGAAGGCATTTGGGGCAAATCTCCCAATCTTTACCTGAGACAACAAGTTTCCAGAACTGGAAAATTTTATTATTAACGCACTCTCACTACTATGTCCGCAAATATAAATATTATTATTTTTATCAATGTCCAAGCAAGAAAGAGTAGTTGTCCAATCAGACAATGATTTCATCCAGATGCAATCAAATTGTGCATTGAATTTCCCGACAAACGCTCGACTTCCACTATCTTCAGACCAGGCCGCTACGTACAGATTCCCAGATGAGTCACGTTTAAGGCCGTACGTTTGAACGATTCGCACGTCAGTATAAATTTTCTGCGCCAAAATCGTTCCAGATGGCGAGAATTTTGTCAGAGACAGATTGTATGTAGACGGCGTACCCCATGTTCCAGCAACAATCAGATTACCGCTATCATCAAATACCATGCGCCAGAGCCAAGTATGATAGTCTTCGTTCTTTTCGCTTGGAACGTTATATTCCCAGCGAACAGTACCATTATTTGTTAGGCTGATGATATATGGGTATGCTTTTCCTTCAAATTCTGCATTTCGGCCAATAGCATAAATATTACCGGCGCTATCGCTCGCCACATCAATAATGTATTCCGGGTTCGCCCGCTGAGCCCCCGCCCCCCAAATCATCATCCACTGAGAGAACGTCAGGGTGGTGAACGATGCCGTCGGCGACCAGGCCGACCATTTCCCCAGGGCACCCTTGTGCTGAACGCGCACGAAGTATTGCACACCACCGGCAAGGTCCGTTGCGGGGGTGAAGGTGGTTTTGCTGGTTCCGTTCTCGCCCGTGTCGATAACGGTGGTGGCGAAGGTGGACACGGTGCTCACCTGCCACCGGCTGGCCGTGTGGGTGTCGGTCCCGCTGCTCATGGCGAACGCCGAACAGGCAAAGGTCGGGCGCTTCCCCACCCCCGTGGCACCATTCAGCGGGCTGGTGATGGCCGGGGTGGTGATCGATGTCGCCACCGTCGTGAAACCGATCGTCCCGGACCAGTCCGACCAGACACCATCGGCATCCTGATAGCGCCAGCGCACGTAATGCCGCTGCGATTCCGCCAGCACGGCCGCAACGGTGTGGGTGCTGACGGCCCCCAGAGTCACATCCACCACGGTGGCGGCGAAATCGGCGGACGTCGAAAGCTGCACCCGGCTGGCGGCGTGGGACACGCCGTACAGCGAGCGGTACGGCGTGACGGTGATGACCGGCTGACGGGAAACCCCCACCGCCTCCCCGGCCGGGGCCGTGACAACCGGGGTGAGGATCAGCGGCTGGCCGACACCCGCCGCCAGCGACGCCGCCTTGAGCGCTGCGGGGGGCACGTTGGAAAGATCCACCGCCGCCCGGGTGGAAACCTGTTCCACCACATCATGCGCCACGACCGCCAGTTCCCCGTCAACCGCGGCGAGACGGTCATCGGCGGCTGCCAATGCGGCATCGACCGCCGACAGCCGGCTGTCCACAGCCGCGGCGTGCGTGTCCACCCCCGTCAGCGCCGCCGTGATGCGAGCGACGTCCTCCCGCTGCGATGGGGCATCGGGAGATGGCAAAGGGAGCCCCAAGTGGGGGGTGACCGGGGAAGTATAGTTGGAACCCATGATGTTTTGCCTTTCTCCTTTGGCATCACGACGGTGCCGCTGACCGCAGCATCAAAAAGGGGCGCGCCTCACGCCGGGATCGGCCAGTCGATGGGAAAAACAGCCGCCACCGCCACCGGCGAACCGGCCCCCCGAATGCTGGCCAGCGCCCCTTGCCGCAAACCTTCGATCCGCGCGTTGACCGGTGTCCAGGCGTCCGCGGCGGCGGCGACCGAACGCGCAACCGTGTCCATGGTCTGACTGGTGTGTTCGGCTTCGGCGGACAGGTACGGGTAATGAATCGGGTCGGGAGCCGTGTCCGACAGATAGGCCCGCGCCTCCCGGGCTTTTTCCAGGTACGTCCCGCCCTGCCCGACCGCGACGGTGATGTGCCGGGCACGGGCTTCGCCGGCTTCGCGGTTGACCCGCTCCACCGCTGCTGCCCTCAGTCCGGCGAGTGCTGCGGCCATGTCGGCGGCCGGCGTGTCGGCAGCGGAGTACAGCACCCGCACACCGTCAGGCGTTATCACCCACGACGTTTCGGGGAGACGGGTGACGACCTTGGCCGGGTCGTCGGGCGGCGGCTCGTCATGCACCGGGAGAACCGTCCAATCAGGGCAGTGGGTCAGCCAGTCATCGGGTTCCCAGAACTCCCACGCCGCTGCCGGATGCTGGAAGTCCCCATAGATAAATGACTCTGGACCGTGGGCGATCTTAACGATTTGTCCGTTTGCAACAACGGCAGCGGGGAAGGTGGTGGCCATTAAGGCTATGCTCCCGTTATAGAGATTGTCTGTGTCTGCGGGGTGGAAAGGTTCAGGAAATTCTTTCCGTTGACGCGGACTATTACCCGTCCATCGGTATTCGGATTACCGGATGCTCCGCGATCCGGATGCTCATAATTCCCGGCTCGTTGCCAATAGCCGGAAAGTATGACTCCACCTTTTGTGTAACAGCTTCCGCCCCGACCGCTTGCATCGCGGGCACCGCTGGACACGTCGGCCCCGCCCAGGTTGGGCCCGGCGGCCCCGCCCAGGTAACCGCCGCCACCGCCGCCGCTTTTGCGGTCGTCGGACGTCGCGTAGGCATCACCCCCGCCGGGAGAGCCGCCACGCTTGGCCAAGCTCCCCATGAAACTGGAGCCGCCCTGAAGAGGCCCGCCACTGTAGACCTCCCCAGTCGGGCCAATACCCATGAAGGGGCCGCCCGAGAACCCCACGTTCAGGCCTGCGGCCCCACCGCCGGCACCGGCCACCACCAAAGCCGATGCTTGGCTCACCGTGCCGCCCTCGAATGCGCCGCTGAAGCCGCCGCCAGAGGCCACCAGAGGCCCACCGCCGCCCTGACCTGCCGCGCCGACGACGACGGTCAGCCGGTAGCCGAAGGGTATGTATCCGCTAAACGATGCGAAAGCCCCACCCCCGCCCTCGCATGTCATAATGGAACCGCCGCCCGCCCCCCACGCCAGAATATCGATGAAGATCCCGGCTCCGAAGATCCCGGCTCCGAGCATGCCGTCGTCCAGGCCGATCAGGCTGCAATGGCGCCCTTCGGGGTCGCCGCGGTGCGGGAGGAACAGTCCCGTCGTGTGACGTTTCCAGCCGGACATCAGCGGAAATCCCTCTGCAAAGCGGCGTGAATTTCGGTCGGGGACACGACGGTGAAGAACAGCCGGTCCACCGCATTGGCGGCGATCGAGAGCGCCGGTACGATGCCGCCCACGAATTTCCAGGCGGACCCGAACGACAGCGTGCGGCTGCCGGTGGCGTCCTGGCGGATGATGATGGAGCCGCCCTGATGGTCCGACGGAACGTTCACCGGATTTGCCAGCGCGCGATTGCCGGCCAGCGTAACGGCAAACACGTTGCCGTCCGCAAAATCGGGCGTGATGGTTGCACCATCGGTCAAGGCGACGATTTGGGTGCGGACGGCGGCGGTGTAGCGGGACCACACCGACGCAACGCCTGTGCGGTTGATTTCCAGCCAGGTTTTGCTGGAATTCCCGGCGTCGTTGACGGCGCGGTGCCACAGCTTCCCGCCGTCCGCCACCACGTCGTACCGCTTTGAGTCCGCGGCCCCATCGGTTTCGACATGGCTTGTGCGCGGGGCGTTCCCCGTAACGGTCAGGACCGGGGTGTCAAGCCCGCCCGTCATGACGCCGCCCGTCTTCTGGACAACATTCATTGCCCCGATTTCAGCAATTTTCGTCGCACCAGCCTGATTGATCGCATTGACCTTCACGGCACCCGCGGTGTTGATCGCATCGATGTTGGCGGCGCTGCACAAATCGATTTCGACCATTTGCTCAGCGCCGGCCGTCAGCACGTCCGATACGCTCGCCCGCCCGGCCGATGCCTCGAGAGCCTTGGTCAGCAGCAGCAGTTCCTTGTATTCCGCCGTGCCGGTGAGAGCGTCGATCTTGGTTTGCAGAACCGTGGTGAGGTTGGTCAGGTTCAGCATGGCTTACTCCCCCAAGGCGAGTATCAGAAGTTCCAGGTCATCCACCGCACGGTCCAGGCCGGTCAGCGACGCGGCGATCCGGCGGACCTCCTCCCGCTGCGAGGACGCAGCGGGAGAGGGCAGAGGAAGTCCCAGATGGGGTGTTACCGGCGGTGTGTAGTCGGTATCCATGATGGGACTTCCTCCTTACGCCGCGATGGCGCGGATGCGGCGGATGCGGGGGCGGTAGAGGGCGGAGCCGGTCATCGTGATCCGCAGCCGGGTGGACGGGGCGGAGAAGGTGGTCAGCAGGAACACCCGCTCCTCCCAGCCGTCGCCGACGGACTGCCCCGTGCTGAACGGCACGGCGATCCAGGTGCCGTTGGCCGCCTGCGCCTCCACGGTCACGCCCGCGGTGCCGGGCAGAACCGCGTCGAGCACCACCCGCAGCTTGGACGGCGCGCCGCAGGCGAACTGGCGGCTGACATAGGTGGCGGTGTCGGTCTGAACGCCGAAGATCGCCTGCACGCCGGGATACACCACGGGCGACCGGGTGTCGGTTCCCTCCAGCACCAATTGCACCGCCACGCTGCCGGTCAGGCGTTCGGTCAGGTTGACCGGCTGCCCGTCCGACAGGGTGAGGACACGCCCATCGGCGGCGATCAGGCGCAGGCCGATCCGGGTGGCGGAATCCGGCCGTTCGGCGTTGAACAGCCCCACCAGATCCGACACCTGCGAAGCGGTCAGCGACCCCAGCGGCACGACGCGGCTGGTCGCCGTGAAGCGGCAGCCCAGCAGCCGGAACCACAGGTCGGACACCTGATGCGCGGTCCAGGTGGTGCCGTTGGAGCTGCTGAACATCACGCCGATCTGGTACGGCTGCGCCGTCACCCATTTCTGGGCCGCGGCGTCGAATTCGCCCAGGCTGGCAATGGCCACCGAGGCGTCGGCATCATCGCACAGGACGACGATGGCGAATTCCTCGTCCGCCGGCATCCACACCGGGGCCCATTCGAACCGGGTCGGCTGGCCGTCGGTGCGGATGGCGGACGGGGCGCGCCGGCCTTCCGCCAGCACGCGGCGGCCGGGGAAGCCGTTGGTCATCTCGCGGATCTGGACCACCACGTCCGATGCGCCCTTCGACCGGAACATCAGTTCGACGCCGCCGACGTGACGGCCGTCGCGCAAGGTCATGCTCTGCGCCACCGGGTCCACATGGAACTCTTCGACCGTGGACACCACGCGGCGGACGGTGGTTTGGATCAGCCCTTCGCCGGTGAAGGTGGTGACACCCGTGCCCGACGCGGTGGCCACCGCCTCGATCCGCTTGGCGCCCGACGGCACGCCGGCGGGGATGGTGAAGGTGTGCTGAACCACGCCGCTGGCATTGGCGGTCAGATTGGTGGCGACGGTCACGCCGTCGAAACGCAGCGCCTGCACGATCTCGCCCGGCCCCAGGTGCTCGACCGTCACGGTCAGCGGGATCTGGCGCAGGTACTGCGCGGCGGTGGTGGTCTGGCGCACCGTTTCCACCGACTGCGCGACGGTGGTGGTGCTGGTCACCCGGCTGATACCCTCCACGAAATGGCCGGTGCGCAGGAAACGGACGCTGGCGCTGTCCCAGCTCTCATCCTGCTGGGTCCAGCGGTCCACCGGAACCGTCACGCTGACCTTGCACGGGATCGGGGAGAAGCTGTCGTAGGGGTTGACCTTGATGGCCCCGGTCGCCAGCTCCTGCTTGACCACCGGCTCCAGCGCATAGGCCAGCATGCTGGCATCGCCGGACGGCATCAGCGGGTTGGGGAACACCGGCTTGACCGGCAGGACCAGCTCGCCGCCGATCACCGCGGCGCTCTGGGTGATGCCTTCGTCGCGCATGTCGTTGTCGAACAGCGGATCGACGAACAGCCCCTTGGCGCCTGCGGGTTCGCGGGCGGTGGCGTCGGTCTTCAGGCGCTCGGTGGCCACCAGATCGAACAGCGCGTCCACGCGCCCCGACAGGGCCTGGACATCGGACACCGACATCACCCGCGGCGCATCCGCGGTGACCGCCGGCAGCCCGAACCAGGACTGGTCCAGGGTCGCCAGGGGCAGCGTGCCCGACGGCGCCGCGGGCAACGCCGGGGCGCGCAGGTCGGCCACGCCGCGCACCCGCACCACCTGGCCGTCGCGGTTCATCACCAGACGGTCGCGGCGGGGCAGCTTGGTCTGGTAATCGACCAGCACCACGCTGCCCGGCACCGCACCGGCCACGGTGAAGCCGCGCGCATCCTTCGCCGTCACCGTGCCGTCGGTGTAATGGCGGTAGGTGACGGTGTAGGTGGACCCCGGCGCGGGTTCGGCGCCCGCCGGCGACCAGTCCACCGTGTTGCCGGTCAGCTTGTAGTCGGTGCCCTGGACATAGGTGGTCGCCCCCTGGGTCACCGACATGATCTGCAGAACCGACAGGTCCGGCAGGGCGTCGGCGGCACCGGTGAAGGCGCCGTGGACGATCTGCACGCCCGTGCGCTCCGCGGTCACCTTCACCTTGACCACCGACGCCAGCGGTGCGTTCACCAGATCAAGGCGCATGGAGCCGCTGACCGGCAGGAAGGTGTGCGGTTCCGCTTCGATCAACTGGGTGTCGGGATCGTCGGGAAAGGCCAGACGAAGGGCGGTGGTCTTTTCCACCTCATAGCCGTCCACATGGCCGCGGCCTTCCTGAAGGCTGAACACCTGCTGCCCGTCCTGGATCGACAGGCCGGTGACGCCCAGCCCGCTGACCACATAGCTGCCGCTGCCGGTCACCGCCCGGTCGTAGCGGGCCAGCGCGCCGGTGACGCCGCTGACCTGCGGGGGCGGGTCGCGGGTGTCCAGCACGCCGTTGGTCACGCTGAACACGGGATAGAACTGGCCTGCGGCGCCGTCGCCCTGGGTGCCGGCACGCCAGCCCCACACGGCGTGCACCGTCAGGCGTGCCGCGCCCGGTGCGTGAAAGCCCGAACCGGGGGCCGGGTTCAGCAGCGAGGGCTCATCCAGTTCGGTGACCACGGTCTCGGTCAGCCGCAGCCCCAGTTCCACCGCGCCCAGCGTGGGGATGGTCATGTCGGCGGCCGGCACGCCGCGGATGTCGCCGCGCACATAGACGGCGCCGCCGGTGACGTGCACCGCGCCGCTGTCGGCGTCGATGATCACGTCGGCGCCGCTGACCACGGCCCCTTCCTTGAACAGGGCATCGCCGAGGCGCCGGTGGCGGTTCGCCTCGATGGTCTGCATCTCGTTCCATTCGGCGGACTGGATGTGCCGCTGGCCGGCCAGGAAGAGAACCCGTTCGTAATCGCCGGAGGGGCGTTCGAAATAATTATCGAGCTGCTGCATAATCCACCTTTAGAAAGGCATGACGAAATGGAACTGGGGCCGGTCGCCGGCGTCGTAGGTGCGCGGCACCGCCAGCCGGACGAGCTGCATCAGGTGGCCGGGCCGGTCCAGCTCCGCCGGACCCCACCAGCGCAGGCCCGGCGGGGTGCCGGCCACCGCCGAACCGTCCGCGAACAGGCCGATCTCACGCACGATGTCGGTCGCGTCGTTGAAATCCAGAAAGGCGCGGACATAGAGGAACGCGCTCACCTCCGTCCCGGTGCGCCGCCAGCGGCCGCCGGGCACCTCGGTGATCTCGCCGTCCGGGTCGGGAACCACGAACGCCACCTCGTCGGCCAGACGCCGGCCGTATTCCGCCACCAGCGCCCGCGCCTGCGCCGCGTCGGGCTGCAGGGACGATTGCCAGGCCGCGTTGGTCCGGTCCACGCCGTCCCACGCCGGGTCGCCCCGGCCAAGAGCCACCGACCACGGCATCAGCTTGGCCGCCGCGGCCAGCCCTTCCCGTCCCCCTACCGGGACGTAGTGTCCATTGGGCACACTCACTCCACCACCTCCATCATGAAATCGGCTGTCGCAGCCCCCCAGGGCTGCTCCGTCCATGGGCCGGTGCCCCAGCTCACGAACGAACGTGCGAGAACCGCGCCGAGGATCTGGGGTTGGCCCCACACCGGCGGATGCCGGTCATCCAGCGGCGCATCGAAACATGCGGGCACGCGCCCTGCCGCGACCCCGACCGATACCGCCACGCCAAAGGCCGGCAGGACGGGACGGGGCGGGGCTGCCAGCACATCCCCCGTCACCGGGGCATGCAGCGTGGCCAGAACATCCAGGTGCCATGCCGCCGGCACGGTGCCGGGGCCCTGGTCGTAACAGGGGGGATCCCCCGTCATCCGCCATACGGTGGGAATGTCCCAGACGGCGTTGACGTCGCCATGGGCCATGCCGTCCTTGACGCCCGCAGCCAGGCTGGCGCGGTCCCGGAACGCCGGCGGGTGTCCGGTGCGGTCGGGAACCGGCCAGGCGCTCACCACGACGATGCCGGGACGCACCAGCGCCGGATCGTTTTCGCCATCGACCGCGTTGTCGTCGTAGCGCAGGCCGGAACGGATCACATAAGCGGCGCCGAAGCCCGGTACGTGCCCCCAGCCCGGCACCGGCCGGGTGTCCGCGGCCGGCATTTCTCCCCCGAACGGCGTCGAGAAGCTGAACCTCACGCCGTCCACATCGATGCCGGACCAATCGTCCAGCATCAGCGTGTTGCCGCCGGACGGCAGGTCGTAACGGGCGGCGCGCAGATCGTAACCGTGATACACGCGGACCAGCCGCGACCGTGCCGGCGCCCAGGCCGGCGCCACCCGCATCAGGGCGCGCTCTTCGGCATTGCCGAGCACACGGCCGGAATCGATTTGATATTCCGCCCAGTGGCCGTCGGTGCGCCGGAAGACGTCGGCCTCCTCCACCACGGCATCCAGTTTCAGCACCCGCGACAGCGCGGTTTCCACGGCCCAGCGGGTGCCCTTGTACCGGTGAAGCTCGATGGCGTCCTTGATCAGGTCACGCTTGGCCTCGACCGTATCGGGGACGAAATCCCACCCCTCGACACCCATGACGTGGAACTGCCACGCCAGATGCGCCAGGATACCGGGGTCGGACACTTCGTCGATCACCCGGACGCGCAGGGCCGGCAACCGGGCGCGGATGCGGCCGATCTCGTCCTCGACCGCCAGCGCCAGGGACTGAAAACGCCGGTCGCCGACGAACGGCGGCGGCAGGGGAAAGCGAAGGTCAGCCACCGGCGCCCCCCTCCGTCACGATATGGATGGTGCCGACGGTGCCGTCGGCCCACTGGTGCCCCTCCAGCACCGTCAGCGACGGCGAGGACAGGTCAACGCGGTAGACTCCGGCAACCGCCTGCATGGCGGCGATGGCCTGGCTGGGCACCAGCGTGCGGCCCAACCCCCGGCGCTGCTGGGCCACATACTCCGCCGCGGCCTTTTCCACCGCTGCCTTGACGGTCGGCTGGTCCACCCCCGGCGCCAGGATGACGGTCGCCGCCAGGGTCCAGGCCACCCGCTCCGGCGGCACCACCTCCACCGTGTCGCTCAAGGGGCGGGCCTTGGCCGACGACAGGACGGCGCGCACCGCCGCCAGCACCTCCGCCGACGGCATGCCGCCGGCGGTCAGCACCGCGACCCGGACCGTGCCGGCGCGCGGCTGGGTGATCGCTACATCCACGATCCCCGCCGCCGCGCCGAACACCAGCGCACGGTACGCCAGAACCGGCCCGGCGACGCTGAAGGTTTCCGGCGCTTCCCGGATGCGTTCCCGCAGGCGGTCGTCGGTTTCGCCGGGAAGGCGGGCGATGCCGAGAAAGGCGCCCAGATGGTCCAGCACGGCACCGCGGGCAAAGGCCAGCAGCATCTGTTCGCCCGTTTCCTGCACCTCGATGCGCAGGAGCGAGAACTGATAGGCCAGCCAGTCGATGAACAGCCGCTCCGGCTGCGCCGGCTGCAGCGTCCGTCCCATCGCGGCTTCGAACCCTTCGATGAGCCGGCTGCCGACCGCGGCCGGGTCGTGGTCGATGAATGTCGGGTGCGGCAGAGCCGCCGGATCAACCGTCATGACAGGATCTCGCCAATGTTGACGGTGGTCGTTCCGGGGACCGCGATCGAACCGGCCAACTGCCACCGCACGGTGATGAAAAAACCGGCCTTGCCGGCATCGGGAAGCGACGACGCCTTTTGCGCGGCACCGCCGGCGGGGCTGACCGCGACGTCGAGGATGGTCAGCCGGGGTTCCCAGCGTTCCAGGGCCATGCGGACCGCCGCGGCCATGCCGGGAGCGGCGGTGGAGACCGGCATGTCGATCCACGGCTGGAGATCGCACCCGAAATCCGGGCGGTGCGGATCGCTGCGCAGCGGTGTCTTCAGGATCACCGCCACGCACTGGGAGACGTCTTCGATCCCCTCGGCCACCTCGCCCCAGCGGCCAAGCGCCAGGGACCAGTCAACCGCCTGTAACGAGATACCCATATCAAGCCCCCTCGTCGGCAAACACGGTGGCGCTGCCGCTGGCAACGGACGATCCGCAGGCAACCCCGTCGCCGATCCGGCCCACGGCCCGGCCGTTCACGGACACGGTGGGGCTGCCGCCGGCCAACACGCTGGCATGGGTTTCCGGGATCGACGGGCAGGTGTGCGCCGCCCAGGCATCGCCCACGCGGTGAACGGGGATGCCGTCCACGAACACGTCGGGCGATGCCCCGCTGCTGGGACGCGGCGGCCAGCAGCCGTGCCCGGTGCACATATCGCCAAGGCGGGTGATGGCCGGCATCGCCCCCTCCTTCAGTTCAGGTTGATGCGGGGGCCCTTCAGGCTCGCCCCGGTATCGTCCAGGACGATCGACGTCGCCCCCGCCGACAGCTCCAGCCGCCCGCCCGCCGGCACCGACACGCGGTACACATGGGCCGCCCGGTCGTATTCGATGACGGCGCCGTCCTTGTGGGCGACATGGTGCTTGTCGCGGCTGATGACCGGCGGCGGATCGGCGGTGGAATAGATGGCGCCCAGGACCACGCCGGCTTCGTCCTTTTCGTCCATCAGGACGGCGACGGCCTCGCCTTCGTCCGGCAGCCAGTAGGACCGGTCGCCGGTGGCCAGCGTGCGCGGCTGCATCACTTCCAGCCAGTAGGATTCCATGTCGTCGGCGTCGGGAAAGATCACCCGGACGCGGGCCGTCGCCGGATCGACGGCGGATACGATGCCTCGCCTATACACGCTGCACCTCGATTGTGGTGGTGTATCCCCGTTTGGGGTCGAACCGATGGCCGGACTTCTGCACATGGTAGGTGCCGTCCCAGGCCGTCCCGAAGCCGTCCAGCCGGATGTTGATGCCGGACACCAGATCGGGCCGCCCGGTCAGATCCAGGGAGGCGGTGATCTCCCCGGTGTTGGCGCTGTCGAGCAGAGCCTTGGCCTTCCGCCTCGCCTGCTCTTCGTTTTCCACCCGCACCCGCTTCTTCAGCGTGTCGCCCGCCTCTTTCTTGACCTCGGGCTCGACGGTGACCTTCTGCGTCTTCTTGGTGGCGGGGTCGTAATAGGAGACCTCGCACGCCTTGTAGACCTTGCCTTTCTTGCTGAAGCGCCAGTTCATGATGTTGCTGCCCCCGCGCGGCAGGGTGAAGACCACCGGCCCTGCCATCAGCTCGTCATCGGACATGAACACCAGCGACTGGCCACGGACGCTGAAGACGTACCCGAACTCGGCGGCCGTCTTGGACAAGAACTCCAGATCGGTCTGATCGGCCTGAGTGATGCGGTCCTTCACCTCGGTGTCGGGATCGCCGATCACCGTCATGCCGTGCTCGTCCGCAATTTGCCGGGCGATCTGCGACAGGGTTTTCTTTTCAAATCCCCGGCTCTTTTTCGTCCGCAAGGCGGTGGTCACGCCGGCGGCCAGGGCGGTGACCTTCAGCCTGTCGGGCGGCCCGCTGTGCTCGATCTGGTCGATCTCGTAGCTGCCGGCATCGACCAGATGGTCCTTGTAGCCGATGAACAGCTCCAGCACGTCGCCCTTGGACGGTATCCAATCGTTGCGCCAGCGGCCGTCCCGGTCTTCGAGCTGGATGTCCAGGTCGTCGCTTTCGCCGATCTTCTTATCGGTATAGGCCAAGCCGGTGACCATATCGCGGATGCTGGCCGTCACGTCGGTGCCGGACCACAGCAGGGTCCAGTCCGGGGTATCGACCGTGTTCATCGCGCCCCCCGCTTCCAGGGCGGCAAGCCATAGGCGTACAGCGGCTGTTCGATCACGGGAACCGCCAGCCGAATGCCCGCCGGCAGTTCCGGGGTCCGCGCCACATGGGGATTGCTCAACACGATCCGGGCATAGCCGCAGGCATCACCGTAGTAATCCCAGGCCAGAAGATCCCAGCGGTCACCGGCGACCGTGATGTGTTCGATATAGGTTTTGCTCATCGTGTCCTCCGCAGGAGGGCGGATGTGACGGCACCGATCCGGGCGGGCTCGTAACTGGCCTCCCCCCCCTCACCCCATTCGGTCAGGGTGACCGCCGCATCGATCATCAGGGCATGGCCGGCGGACGTGGTGACGCGGACCTTTTCATCCACCTTGCTGACCACGAAGCGTCCGAGCCACAAGCCGCACCCGCGCACCACGGGCCACCACCGGTTGCTCCGACTCATGGTCCGGAGCGCTTGCATCCGCAGTTCGGGGTCCGACCAGTCGGCATGAAAGCGGAGGTTGACCGTGATGGCACGGGCCTCGTTCTTGGTCCATTGCAGTTTCGGTTTGGCCCGGAACACGTCGTGGCTGGCGTATGTCCAAGCATCCGAGACGCTCATGTCGAGCACGGACGGCGTATCGAACGGGATGGTCCCGACCAGAAGAACGATGCCCATCACCCACCTCGCGATGCAAATTGAGCGCGTTCACGACGCTCGGTTTCACGGCTCACCGCATCGGCGATCAGACGGCTGCCGTCGTTGCGGACCCAGAGCTCCAGCCGCCGCACGATGTCTTCGTCGGTGCTGCCGGCGATGCTGACCGACAGGTTGACCGTCACCGGTGCGGCCCCCCCGAAACCACCGCCCCCGGCGCCACCGGTGGCCGTACCGGGCCCCTGGGCCAGTTCGGCCATCGCCGGGGCCGGCATCCGTGCTATCTGTCCTGAGGCGGCAAGAGCGCCCTTGGCATTGTCGTTGGCCGCACCGGGCACAGTGTTGGCCGCACCGGCCACGGTGTTCGCCACATCCAGAACGGTGTCGGCGGGGCCGGCATCAAAACCAAAGATCGATTTGATGCTGCCGAGCATGGCGCGGCCCACGTTGGACAAGGTGGCCAGGACGCTCTGCACCTTCGCGAGAAGGCCGGCGGCAAGCCCCTCCATCAACCAGGAACCGAACTCGGCAAAGACCGTGGACGGGCTGTTGATGCCGAACATCTTTTTGAAATGGCTGGTGATCGTCGTGTAGATGGTGGCGACGAACGTCGCTACATCCTTGATCTTGCTGTCCAGCCCGGCCTGCAACCCCAGAACTATTCCAAAGGCGATATCGCCCATTACCTGCTTTGCGCCTTCGATACCGTTGCTTATCCCGTCGACCAGCCCGTTAAACATATTGACGGCGGCTTCACCGAGGTTAATGCCAAACAGGCGTTCGAAGAGGCTGTTGAAGAACGTCAGGACGCCGCCCAACCCGGTCTTCACCCCTTCCAAATATGCCCCGAAGTCGCCGGACAACAGACCTGCCATGGCTTGCGCCATGCCGGTACTGACGGTAATCATCATGGCGATGAAGTCGGCCACCGTGTTCAAGGCCCCGGCGATCACCACCCCGACAATGTGGCCGAATTGCTCGACCGATACGGTGGATTCACCAATCGACGGCAACAGGTTGTTAAAAGCCGAGATGACCTTTTCGCTCGCCTCCACCAACGGACCGAAAAGCTGGCCCAGGGCGGCGAAACGGCTGGGTTCGAAGGCCGAAGCGAAACCAGACGCAAAACCACTGAAGAATGTCTGGTAGATATTCCATAGCCAGCTTATCGCGGCCCCTACCTGACCGAACACGCCCGTCAGCAGGCCCCACGATGACGCGATCATCCCTGCCGCATCGGTCAGCCAGGGGGATGCCATAGTGGTCGCCATCACGCCGATGGTGTGGCCCCAGCTTTCCCCCAGCGCCCCGGCAGCGGTGCTCAGCCCCTCCACCGGGGAGAACAATGATTTGACCCATTCCACCAGACGGCCCCCGGCGCTGAGGATGGGCGCCATCGCCGCCGACAGGGCGTCGAAGGCCGGCTGAAGGGGCGCCACCCCGTCCACGATTCCGCTCCACAGGCCTTGGAAGAAGGCTGCAACGCTGTCCCAGTTCTGATAGATCAGCACCGCCGCCGCGACAGCTGCCGCAGCCACCAGCCCGATCGGTCCGGCCATCGCCGCCAGCACGCCCATGGCCGTCGCGGCACCGGACGCCAGCATCCCGAAAAGCATCATCAGCGGACCGACCGCCGTTAACGCTGCCGTCGCCACCATCGCCAGGATCATGCCGATCCGGGCGATTTCCGGGTTCGCTTCGGCAAAGCCGGTCAGGCGTTTGACGAAGTCGGTCACAGACTGAATCGCCTGGGTCAGGACCGGAAGGAGCGTGGTGCTGAGCGTGATCTTCAGGGTTTCGAGCGCGATGGCCCACTGCTGGAGACGGCCGTCCAGGTTGTCGGTCTTCGTGCCCGCCATTTGAACGGCCTGGCCGGCGCTGTTGGAAACGGCGCTTTCCAGGCTGGAGAACCCGCTCGTGGACATGCCGTTGATCAGCTTGTCGCTTGCGGCGATGTTCTGCTGACTGGAGTTGCCTGGCTGTGGACCGAAGATCTTGGTCATCGTCTCCAGACGTTGGGCGCCGTCGTAATTCTTGGCGTCCATGGCCTTGTCGATGGCCTTCATGATCTCGGTGACCGGAAGCAGCTTGCCGGTAGCAGGGTCGTTGGTCTGCACCTGCAGCGTTTCCAGCTCCTCCCGCGCCGCCTTGGGCAGCGCTGTGAGCCGGTTGATCATGCCGATCAGGACCGTCCCGGTTTCGGATGCGGCAACACCGCTCTTTCCCAGAAACGCGATCATGGCGCTCGTCTGTTCGAGCGACAGCCCGGCAGCGCTGGCCGCCGGACCGGCGGCCTTCAGCGCGTCCCCCAGGGCGCTCACCGACATCGACGAATTTTTCGAAGCGGCTGTCAGTACGTCGGCGACACGGGCGGTGTCGCTGGCGTTCAGGCCGAACTGACGCAGCGTAGCCCCCGCCAAAGCGGCGGTTTCCGAAAGCCCCATGCCGGCGGCCCGCCCGAAATTGACCAGGGGATCGGTGGCCGCGACGATCTCACTGGGGTCGAACCCGTATCCGGACATCTCGGCCATGGCCGCAGAGACCTGTGATGCGGATGCCCGGCCGTCACGGCCCAGTTCCAGCGCCTTTTTGCGCATGGCATCCAGTCCCGCCGGATCGGCGCCGGCAACGGCGGAAAGGTGGGACATGGATTTTTCAAAATCCTGGGCCGGCTTCACCATATCGATCATCGCCGACCGCATCGAGCCGGCGGCGCTGTTGACGGCGGCTGCCGCCTTCATGGCCTCTTGCCCGATGGATTGGAACCGCTGCGCGACCGACATCGTTTTCGCAACATTGTCCAGCTCGCGAAGACCATTGGTCGCCGCCCGAAGCGGTGCGGTCACCTCGTCGATAACCTTGAATTCCACATCGATGATGCCGGGCTTGGGCGGCACTATATCTTTCGGGACAATTGGGAGATTGTTATTCGGGACGATTGGAAGATTTGAGGTGAACGGGATAAGGTCGGCCATGCTTTCCAGGTCCGCAGAGGCTTGCCGCTTCCCCGGTGGGAAGATGGCGTTTTGCCGAAAACGTCGGTGCAGCGCCGGCTTCACCGACGACACCGGCCCAGATGCGGCCCCCGGCTGTCCAGCTCAGCCGGGGGCCGCCGATGGGATGACCGAGCCCTATCCGCCGGATGGGTAGCGGGCCTCTTGCGCCGCCCGCTGGCGTCTGGCGTATTCCGCCAGCGCCCCCACCTCCCGGATCAGATCGTCCCAGTCCATCGCCATCAACTCGCCGTGGGAGAATCCTCCGTCGAGCCGGAGCTGGACAAAGTGCTGCTCGCAGAGGAGCTGTCGTTTCCCATGGTCGCTGCCATCAGCGTCTGAACATCGCCCATGCCCATGTCCTCGACGTCTTCGAGGGTGATGGGCAGGCCGTCGATCAGGGTCAGAACGGCGATGATGCCGAACGCCAGACGGATGGTGTCCTGGGCGCCGCCGGCCATGCGGGCGGCCTGAAGAAGGTCGCGGCCCTTGCCCCGGCGGATGCTGGCCTTCTTGCCGTCGGCAAGAACGACGGTCTTCGCTTCGGTGGTGATGGACATGGATCAGATCCCCATGTTGGCGCGCGAGCGGGCCAGGATGTCCTCGCCGTTCACGTTCCAGATGTTGTTGAAAACGTCGATTTCGCAGACGGTGGCGCCGTCGTGCAGAACCTTGACCTGGGTGACGCGCAGTTCGTCGCCGCCGAAGTCGGCCACGTCGCCCGCCTTGAGGGTGCCGAGCTTGACGGTGTTCCACGACGCCGTCATGTGCCAGACCACCGGCACCTCGCGGGTGCGGCCCTGAGCCGTCCAGGTTTCCAGCGAGCTGCGGACCTGGAGGTTGTGCGCCTTGAACGGGTTGGCCCCGGCACGCAGGTGTTCGGCGTAGAAGCCGGTCCACTTGATCGTGCATTTCATGGCGTTCAGACGGGTGGGGATCTGAATTTCGCCGAACATACCCAGAGCCTTGTGGCCTTCCAGATTGAGGGCCAGATCCGGCAGGGCCACTTCGCTGGCGCGCCCGATCAGGTTGAGCGTGCCGTCGAGGTAGACGTTGGCGTTGTAGACCTTGTTCACTTGAACCGACATGGCATCAGCCCCCCAGGTTCGACAGCAGAGTGATGTCGATGAAGCTTTCGAACGTGATCCGCTCCGCCGGCGGCGGCGGGCACATGATCAGGTCGAAGGTCAGGTGCCCCGCCGCCAGCTCGACCGCCGGGTTCTTGGCCTTGTTGAACTCGGCGCGCGACCCGATGGTCAGGGCGCCGCGGCCGATCAGGACGCGGATGAAGCCGTTGCAGCTTTCCAGCACGGAATCGATCAGCGCATCGTTGATGGGCAGGTCGAGGAACTGGAGCATGGCGTACTCCAGGCTTTCGTGAACCATGTCCGCCACGCGGCGGGTCTGGACGAAATTGCCCTGCGCGGTGGAGGCCGGCCAGGCGCTGGACCGGTTGCCCCAGCTGCGCAGACCCGTGCCGAAGCTGTTGAGCACGGTGACGATGCCGGCCTCGTTCAGCAGGTTCACGTCGCTGGTGGGGTCGTTGATCATGGCGGACAGGTCGCGTTCCGCCCCGACGATGCCCTTGATGACCTTGTTCGACGGGCTGTACCAGTAGCCGAACTCGTCGTCGGTGGCGGCGATCACGCCGGCCAGACGCTGGCTGTACGGTTCCAGCCGGGTGCTGTCGGTGGCGAGGTCGTAGACCTTCAGGTGCGGGTAGCACAGCACCACGCGTTCGCTGCTGAAGCCGAAGTTGATGGACCCGCTGGGGCCGCGGCCGCTGATGGCCTGATCCCGCGTGACGCCGATGGGGGCGTCCACCAGGGCGATGCCGCGGCACTTGGACGCCGATGCCAGCGCTTCCATCTCCACCGCCACCGACGTCTGGGTGCAGTAGACGGGGGCGATCAGGATCTTGGGGTACATGCCGAACAGGTTGTAGCTGTTCAGCAACCCCTGCATGCCCAGCCGGCGGCCGGCCACATCGACGGAGCCGATGATGTCGGCGGCGGTCACCTTGGACGGGTCGGCGCGGTCGTAGCTGACGGTCAGCGGCGCACCGGCGGGGATGGTGCCGCCCGCCGCCCGCTTCAGCAGGCCGGTCACGCGGTCCAGGGCATAATCGGTGCCGGCGGCATAGGTGACGGCGCTGTCCGCGCTTTTCACCACGGCGGCGATGATGTCGCCGTGGGCCAGCTTGGCCGTGCCGTCGGTGCCGAGCGTCACCGCCTCGCCCGTCACCGCCGTCTTGTGGACGGCCGGGTCGAAGACGTTGATGACGATGACGGTGCCGCGGCCCTGGTCGAAGATCGCGTCCAGCGCCTGCGGGATGGTGTACCCGCTCAGGGCCGGGCCGGCCAGCTTGCCGGCGTCAACGTCGGACAGGACCAGATAGGGGGCGTTGACCTTGCGGTTGTCGGCGTCGAGGTGATGGACCGGCGTGGTGCCGACCAGACCGACGACGGCGGTCTTGACGGCACGGATCGGGCGCGGGCCCTTGGTCACCTCGACCGTTTCGACGCCGTGCAGGAAATTGGCAGCCATCAGGCGCCCCCCTCGATCTGGTTGTCATGCGGTGCCGGGGCCTGTCCGGGCTCTTCGGCGAGATAGCCCAGCGCCAGCAGCGTGGCGGTGTAGTCGGCGGCGGGGTCCAGCTCCACAACACTGCCGGGATGCAACAGCACCTCCCGGCCGCCGGCCGTGGCACCGGACAGCGGCCCGGTGTAGCGATATCGCTTCACGTCCCATTCTCCATGGTCAGGTGTTCAGTAAGAGTGATCCGCTGAAGGGTCACGAACGGCTCGGGTTCGGCCGTTTCCAGCGCGATCGTGGTCAGGGAGACGGTGAGCGCGTACCGCCATACCCCGTCGTCGAGGCTCACAAAGCGGTCCCGCACCGGCACCACCTTGTGCGCGTTCCCCGGTTTCCATCCAGCCAGCACCGTCCGGGCCGCTTCCAGGAAACGGTAGGCCCCGGTGTCCGAATGCAGTTCCCGTGCAAGGACCGTGATCTTGAACGTCATCTTGCGGGTCTGAACGAGCAGATCCGTCGGTTCCGGGGCGCCATACGTGGATTTGCTGTAACCGACCAGCACAGCCCCGCAGGGATGAGTCAGCGTGTACTGTTCCGCCGGCGCCGGGTAAGCCAGCACCTCGGCCATCGGCAGGGCGGCGGCAAGCCGGTTCACCAGAGCGGTTTCGAGGTCCATGATCATTCGGCATCTCCCAATCCCGGCACGCCGGACAGCGGCGTGGACGGCATCAGCCTCACCCCCCTGCCCGCCCCCCGCCGGTGGCCGGAAAGGGCCGGTGGCGGGGGGCGGGCCGTGCAGCGCTGTGTGCTGGGGCAGCGTCGGGCATGTCCGAACCATAGGGATTCCGCCCGATGGGGTACGCCTGAAGCGTTTCAGGCATAGCGGCCACAGGGAAACCCGGCGGAAACATGGGAGGGGGACGCGCGGAAGGAAAACAGGATGATCCCCTTCCCGGCCGGTACCGAAAGCCTGGCCCGGATCACACATCAACGCTTGGGAGCGGCTGCCCGCGGGCGCGTCGATCGGTGGCGCCGAGACGGCATGCCATGCCATCGGCGCATCCGGCGACGATGAACAGGGCACGGACGCGGATCATTGCTGCCAGCGTGTGATGGATACGCTCGGGAGCACGTGCGTCCGTGATGCTGGCCGCTGGGCGTTCACAGATCCCAAGCCGCCGGCCGAGATCGACCAACAGCAGGATGCCGGCGTCGAGGTGAGATGGCCGCTATCGAAGGCGGCGTGAACCGGCTTGCCCGACAACCGGTGACAAGCCGGGCGGAACCCCGGAACTCTCGGCCATCGCGGGCGTCAACTCCGTTGACCCGTGGTGAGAGTGCAGCAGAACCAGAATCATACGCGCATTCGGCGGCTTACCCTCACGCCCGTCGCGCCAGCGAGTGACCTGGGCGGGCACGGTTCGTCAAGGGAAGGGTCCAACGCCGGTCCCGTTGCTCACTTGCCGCCCGTGACATCGAGGAACGTGCCGGTGATGAAGGAAGCCTCGGCGCTTGCCAGCCATAGGATCGCCCGCGCGACCTCCTCAGGCTGGCCGCCTCGTCCCATGGGGATCGAATCCTTGACGCGATCCACCCGCCCCGGCTCTCCGCCGCTCGCATGCATATCCGTGTAGATGTGCCCGGGGCGGATGCAGTTGACGCGGATGCCGTCCCGCGCGACCTCCTTGGCGAAGCCGGTCGTGAAGGTTTCAAGGGCCCCCTTCGAGGCGGCGTAGTCGACATACTCGTTTGGACTGCCGAGCCGGGCCGATGCCGACGAGATGTTGATCACCACGCCGCCCCGCCCGTTGTGGCGATACGACATGCGCTTCGCTGCCTGCTGTGCGCAGAGGATCGGGCCAATCGCGTTGACCGCGAAGATGCGCTGCATCCGCTCGAAGTCGAGATCCTCGGTCCGGGACTGCCGCGCAAGCACCGCGGCGTTGTTGACCAGGACGTCGATCCGGCCGAACTCCCGGTCGATCGCGGCGAACAGTTGGGCGACCTGCGCCGGATCCGCGCTGTCGGCGCGCACGGGCAAAGCCCGGCGTCCCAGAGCCTCCACATCCGCCGCGACCGCATGGGCGGCGGACTCGTTGGCGATGAAGCTGATCGCGACATCGTAGCCCTGTGCGGCGGCAAGCCGTGCAGTCGCCGCGCCCATGCCACGCCCTCCACCCGTTATCAGGATCAGCGGCGCTTGAGGGACGGTGTTCATTGGAGGAATCTTCCTATGGTGGCAAGACGTTCATGCGGGTTCGGGAACGGCGGAAGGACGGCGGCTCATTGCCGGCCTTGTCCGATCCACCTCGACATCCAGCGCCGGGAGAAGCCGGCTTTTCCATACGGTCCCGCGCCGGAGGTGCTCAGATGGGGCTTCAACGTCAGGACAAGCGGAACGATCAGGGCGGCGGTCGCCGCCGAGGCCAGCACGCCGATCGTCTGGGTGCTGTGATCGGCAATCGCACCGTAGAGGATCGGTGCCAAGCCCCCGGAACCGATCACGCTCGTGTAAAAGACCGCGAAGGCCCGGCCCATATCGCCGTCGGAAAGCTCCGGCACGGTGCCGTAGAGCACCGAAGAGGTGCCATTGAGCACGATGCCGAGCAACGGCAGCAGGATGAGCGTTGGCGTCAGCGACGTGAACAGCGTTGCTGCGATCAGCAAGGCTGTTGCGGTTTCGGTCACCATGACGCTGCCGACAACACCCAGCCGCTCCCCAAGCCAACTGCACGTCGCCTTTCCGAACGCGCCGCCGATGAACAGCAGGGCGAGGGCTAGTCCGACCGTCGCCGTGTCCCCGCCCTGCCCATGGATGAGGAAGGGCAGGAAGAGAAGGTAGCCCATGCGGGTCGCCGTATCGAGCGCGCCGACCGTCGTCAGAATGGCGAAGCCGCCGCGGCCTTGGCCCGAAGCCACCCCCGTCGTCGCGGCTCTGCGGATGGGAGCTGCCGGCGCCAGCGGCACCAGGGCGGCCGACAGGGCGATTCCGAGCACCGCCATCAGCCCCAGCACGAACTGCCAGCCGAGACTCGGCAACAGCACCGCGACGAGTGCCGGCAACGCCGCTTTTCCGAGATCACCCGAAAAGTTGTAGATGCCGAGTGGATGCCGCGACGCCGAGCCATAACTTACGGTGACGAGCATCGAGCCACATGGGTGCTGGATGCTCGATCCGATGCCGGCCACGACGAGGCCGACACAAAGACCCGCAAAGCCAAACGGCGATGCCATGATCAGCAAGCCCGCCGAGGCGAGAGCGGTCGACAGGATCAGCGCCGCTCGCGGTGACAAGCCGCGGAGGGCCCGGTCGGCCGGAATTTGCAGCCCCCCCATCGTCCCGTAATAGAGGGCGCGGACAATGGCAAGCGCGGCATAGGAAAGGCCAAACTCTGCCTGCCACACCGGCAGAAAGGCATAGAGGCCATCAGTGTAGCCGTCATGGAGTGCATGAGCAAGACATGCACTCATCAGGCTTTTCTTTTTCTTGCTCCACCAATGTATCAACTTCATTCTTGATGGATCCTTGGAGAGATAACAGGCATTGTTCGGCTCGCCCCATCCCAAAGGCATGGTATACGTGTGAGATTTCAGCGACTAGTATGCTTTGCATCACGGATGCCGTTTGTTTTTCTCACGGATTGCCTATGCGCCGCCTTCCCCCCTTGAACGCCTTGCGCATCTTCGAGGTCGCGGCTCGGACCGGCAGCTATGCCGAAGCCGGAGCCGAACTCGGCCTCACCCATGGCGCGGTCAGCCGCCAGATCGCCGCGCTCGAAAGCTGGCTCGGGCAACGGCTCTTCATGAAGGACGGACGTCGCATGGTCGCGACGCCGATGGCGAGAATCTTCGCCGCCGAGGTCGGCCTTTCCTTCGATCGCTTGGCTGTTGCGGCGGAAGCGTGTGGCCGGCCAACCGCGCGCCGCATCTTGCGTGTAAGCGCCCCGACCAGCTTCGCGATGCGCTGGCTGATCCCGCGTCTCAATCGGTACCACGCCGACCATCCGCACGTCGAAGTCGCGGTTACGACGGTTTCGACCGTGCTTGAGGAATTACGCGGCGGCGTCGATGTGGCGATCCGGCGCGGCGTTGCCCGGGAGCATGTGTGGCCTCAGCATCACGTCGTCCCGGTGCTGGATGATGTGGATACGCTGATCATGAGCCCGGCGCTGTTCGCACAACGGCCGATTCTGAAGCCCGCCGACATCGAGGGACATACCCTGCTTGCAAGCGAAACCCGTGCCGGCGATTGGGCGAACTGGCTTGAGGCGGCAGGGCTCCAGCACCTTGCCGGGCATCCCCGCCAGATATTTGATCACTTTTTCGTGACCCGCCAGGCGGTGGAAGATGGGCTTGGCATTGGGATCGGCCCATTGCCGATGCTGGAGATCGACGTTGCCAGCGGAAGGCTGATGACACCGCTGCCGGAGATCCGGGTTCCGAGGACGGGTTACGTGGCGCTCATTCCACGTCAGGCCGATGCCGGAAACTTGGTTGCCGGTTTCGTCGATTGGCTTGCCGCAGAGACGCAAGGACCGCGATGACGAGCCGGGCAGCCCCCGGAACCCTCGGTCATGGCTGGCGTAAATCCCGTTGATCCGCGGCGAGACAGCCTCAGACCAGAATCATCCTCAAATTCAGTGACCCAACCTCAAGTCCGCCACCCTGGGCTCAGCTTTGGTGACGCATCCGGGCCACGGGCCAGCCCCGCAGCAGCCGCAAGGAAAGAAACCACCGGACACGAAAAAACCGGCAGCGGCTCCGATCATGGGATCGGGCAACTGCCGGTGCTCAGGAGGGATCTTTTAAAGAATGATGGTTTGAAAGAGTGGCGTTTTCAAAAACGCGGCGCTTTCGAAAAAGGGCCGGGCTCAGGCGGCCGGTCATCCCCCGGTGCAATCGGAACACACCCGGCGGCGATCGAGCCGCGGGTCAAGGCCGCGGTG
>NZ_JAOQNH010000002.1:757500-917500 GCF_025961205.1 Azospirillum fermentarium | reverse complement strand
CCGGTCGCATAAAATTACATGAAAACTGGTCCTTGGGGGACGGCGGGGGCCGGTCTCCGCCCCCGCCTCTGGAAATCAGGGGGTGACGAACAGGGCCGATGTCCACACCCGCGACTGGTCGCGCTGGCGGGCGGTGAGGAACAGCGGGTGCTCCCGGTCCGCCTCAAGCCCCAGACCGGTGAGCGGAATCCGCCCGGCCAGGCCGCGGGGCAGCGGGGCTTCGGTGACCCGCTCCACCGTCACCTCCAGCTCGGTGCCGGGCAGCACGCGGGTGACCCCGCCCGTGGGGCACAGGCCGCCGTCCAGCAGGGTGTCGCCGTCGATCTCCAGCACCGCTTCCGGTGCGTGCGGGTTTGGCGGCGGTGTCAGCGGGTTGCCGACCTTCACATAGGTGCCGATATCCAGGTGCACCCGGATGCGGGTGCCGGCCAGCCGCGACAGGGTGAGTTCGATCCCGTCGGTGTCGCCGTGGGTCACCGTGCGCAGCGCCACCGTCGTGGCGTCCTGGCGCCAGAACCCCTGTTCCGGGTGGTCGAAGCCGAAAGGATCGACCCGCTGCACCGCCGCCCCGGTGATGGTGATTCCGCCGTTCCAATAGGCGCCGCGGTAGCGGTCCTTGATGCGGGCACCGCCCAGCCGCAGGCGGATGCGCCGCTCCGACAGCCCCAGTTCGCGGTGCAGGTCGCGTTCCCACACCAGCCGTTCGCCGTCGTAGAGCCGCAGGTTTTCCCACCCGTGGTCGCCCAGAAGCCGGTAGTCGAGCGCCCCGTCCACCGGCGCCCGCACCACGTCGCCCATCCCCTGGCCGCCAAGCCGCAGGGTGGCGACGCTGCGTTCCCCGGTGGTGGCAAAGGTGTGGCGCGCCCGCAGTGCCCGGCCGATGGTGGCGCGGTCAAGCCGCTCGGCCAGCACGCCGGTCAGCCCGCCGCGGGCGCCGAACACCGCCGTTGCCGGCGCCCCGCCGCCGCAGCGGCCCTGATGCTCGTCGCTGCTGGCCGAGGCGCCGAGCCGGTAGCCACGCGCCAGCGCCTCGGCATAGACCCAGTGGAACTGCCCCCAGGCGGACCCGATCTCGATCAGCCGCTCCAGTTCGGGGTGATGCCAATCGAGATTGCAGCGCCGGCCCCCCACGTGGGGGATCAGCAGATGGCCTTCCGGGTCGTCCTCATAAGCCGCGTAGAGATCGTCCAGCGGCCACGCGCCGGGGCGCAGGGCGCCGCGGGTGGATTCGTTCCATTCGAACGACCGCACCGGTTGCCCCGCCGCGCCGGCGGGAAAACGCGGCTGGCCGTCGCGCAGGAAGATGACGTTGTGGTCGCCGCCCGCCGCCGAGTTGCCGCACCATTCGGTTCCGGGGTAGCAGACGAAGCGGCCCGCCTCGTTGAAGCGGTCGATCAGCCCGACCGCTTCGGTCCAGGCGCGTTCGGTGACGTTGAAGTCGTTGGCGGTGTAGCCCAGCACGTCCAGCCCGGCGACGTCGCGGCCATAGGACAGGTTGTAGGCGGTGTCGTTGGTGCCGACCGTATCGTTGGAATGAACGTGCAGGTCGGCATAGAAGACCCGCGGCGCCCCCGCTTCGGCGGTGACGAAGGCGTCGGCGGGGACCAGCCCGTCGGCGGTGGCGGCGATCCGCCATTCTCCCTCCGCGAGATCCATGTCCTGGCGGTGGACCACCCAGCCGTTGGCCTGGGGATCGGGGGCGAGCGTCAGCGCCTGCGTGCTTTCACCCTGGGGGCCGGTCAGGGTCAGGGTCGCGGCAATGGGCCGGCTCACGGCGGTGCAGCAGTTGCCCCACACGTCCTCGGCCCGCAGCCGCACCGTCACCGGCCCCGGCGCGGTCAGGCGCGGCGCCACCAGACGCAGGACGGCGGGCGCGCCGGCCACGATGTCGAGCACGCAGTCGCCCGGCACCTCGGCGTATTTCTGGCTGCCCAGCGGGTCGATGAACACGCGGAAGCGGAACCCCTGCTCGACGAAGCTCTGCACCCGCGTGCCCGGTCCGCCCCGGCGCCGGTCGCCCAGCCGGATCACGATGCGGTCGCCGGGGTTGAGATAGCCGTCGATCACGTCGATGACGATGGCCTTCTGATAGGGGCGCTCGTGACCCTTCTGGTCGAAACGCACCTTCAGCGCCTGGACGGTGGCCGGGCTTTGCCCCGGCACCAGGGGCCCCGCCTCGTACTCCGCCGAGACATAGTTGGCGGCTTGCGGGTCGCTGGTCTGGAACAGCGCCCAGTCGGAATAGAACTTCATCGCCAGCTTGATGCCGGCGCCATCGGCAAGGCCCGAGGCGCCCACCTCGTAGACGAGCGTCAGTTCCGTCCATTCCCCGGCAACCAGCCGGCTGTGTGAACAGCGGGTGGAGCCGAGGAAGGGGCGGGCCTTGTTGCGTTCGTACAGCCCGGCGGGGGCGGTGTGACGGGGGGTGGTCACGGTGATGGTTCCTTATGCGCGGGGAGGGAGGGGGCGGGGTCAGGCGTGGTGCCAGTGGCGGTAGCGCCGTTCGATGCGGCGGAAGACCAGGCTTTCGGTGATCCAGGCGGTCAGGCCGATGATGACGACGCCCAGCAGCACCTGGGTGGCGTTGCCGATCTGGCCGCCCATGGCGACCATCCAGCCGATCCCCTGGGACGCGCCCAGCATCTCGGCGGCCACCAGCGCCCGCCACGCCTGGCTGAAGCCGATGCGCAGGGCCGCCGTCAGAAAGGGCAGCGAAGCCGGCAGATAGACATGGCGGAGCAATTGCCATCGTCGGGCGCCCAGCACGCGGGCGGCGCGCAGGTTGCCGTTGCGGATGGCGAGAAAGCCCTCCTGCACGGTCACCGCCATGGGGAACAGGGCGGCCACCACGATCACCATGGTGATGGCGGTGTAGCCCAGCCCGAAGACGATCATCGACAGCGGCGCCCAGGCGATGGGGGGGATCGCCATGAACAGCCCGGTCAGGGGGGCGGCGAAGGCGCGGAACCCCGGCGACAGGGCACCGGCCAGCCCCAGGGCCAGGGCACCCAGCACGGCGGCGGCGAAGCCGCCGGCCTCGCGCACCAGACTGGCGCCCACATGGGCGGCGAGTTGGCCGCTGTCCAACCAGCGCACCGCCTCCGCCGCCACCGCCCAGGGCTGGGGCAGCACATAGGGCGGCAGGTTCCAGGCGGCGGCACTCCACACCAGCAGCAGCGCCGGAAAGGCCGCCCACCCGTAATTCCAGCCCGGCCCGCGGGAGGTTTGCGCGCCCATCAGCGCCCCGCCCGGCGCAGATAGGAGGTATCGACGATATCCGCCGCCTTCATGGGGCCGGGGATGAAGCCGAGCGCCAGGGAGTAATCCATCAGCCGCTGGATGAAGGCGAGGTCGCTGTCCTCCAGCCGGTCCGACCAGCCCAGCCGCTTGCGCGCCTCGGCGGCGACGGCGGTGGCAGGAATCCCGGTGCCGTCGGCGCGCTTGACCGGCTCCAACTTGAAGGCATCGGCGATCAGGGCGTCGGCTTCCGCCGGGTGATCGGACAGCCACGCGATGGCCTTGGCGTGGGCGCGCAGCAGCCGCACCACATCGTCGGGCCGCTCGGCCAGGGTCTTCACCGGCGCCATCACCACGTACCAGGGATAGCCGGGCAGCGCCTGATTGACGTCGAACACCACATGGGCACCGCCGCGCAGAACCTGCTGGCTGATGAACGGCTCCCACGCAAAGGCGGCGTCGGCGGTGCCGCCGTCCAGGGCCGCGTTCATGGTGCCCACCGGCATGGCGGTCACCGACAGGTCGCGGTCGGGGTCGAGGCCCGCGGCGTCCTTCAGCACGAAGCCGCGCAGCAGCACGTCCATCCCGCTGCCGCGCGCCACCCCGGCCAGCCGGCGGCCGCGCAGGTCGGCCAGGGTGCGGATGCCGGGGGCGGCGGCGATCACGGCGGCCTGCCCGTAATTCACCTTGGCGAGGATGCGGCTGTCCAGGCCGCGGGCCGCCCATTGATAGACCGGCGGCGCGCCGATGTAGGCGGCGTCCAGTTCGCCCGCGGCCAGCGCCTGCTGAATCACCGGCCCGTCGCCGAAGGGCTTGGCGTCCACCGTCAGCCCCTCTTCGGCATAAAAACCCTTGCGGTCGGCGACCAGGGCCGGGGCGTTGGCCATGGCAAAGACCCAGCCGACCCGCAGCGGGCGGTTTTCGGCGGCGTCCGCTGGGCCGAAGCCGGTCAGCAGGGCCGTGACGGCGGCGCATGCCGTGATGATCGTCCGTTTCATCTGTGATCCCTTCATCGTTTGCGGCCTCTTGTGCCGGGGGGCGGGTCACGCGGCGGCGATGGCGGAAATCCGGTCCAGCAGCGTGTCGGTCAGGGTGGTGAAGCGGTCCAGCCGGCGGGTGTCGCGCAGCCGGCGCGGGCGGGGCAGGCCGATGGTCAGCTCGCTGTGAATGCCCGCCGGGGCGATGCCCAGCACCACCACGCGGTCGGCCAGGAACGCGGCCTCTTCCACGTCGTGGGTGATGAACAGCACGGTCTGGCCCAACTGGCCGCACAGCCGCAGCAACTCGTCGTTCAGGGTGGCGCGGGTGATGGCGTCCAGCGCGGCAAAGGGTTCGTCCATCAGCAGCAGGCGCGGTTCCAGCACCAGCGCGCGGGCCAGCGCCACCCGCTGCTGCATGCCGCCGGAAAGCTGGTGGGGGAATTTGTGCGCGGCGGCCTCCAGCCCCACCAGCGACAGCGCCGCCATGGCCTTGCCGTTCTGTTCGGCGTCGGACAGCCGCCCGGCCATGCGCAGGCCGAAGCGCACGTTGCCCAGCACGTCGAGCCAGGGAAAAAGCTGGGGCGACTGGAAGACGTACCCCAGCGCCGGCATTTCCGGCGTCACCGTTTCGCCGTCGATGGTGATCCGCCCGGCGCTGGGCGGCAGGAACCCGGACAGCAGGTTAAGCAGCGTGGTCTTGCCGCAGCCCGACGGCCCCAGCAGCGCCACGAATTCCCCCGGACGGGCCGAAAGCGACAGCGAACGGAACACCGGGTGACCGTCGTCATAGGCGAAATCCACCCCCTCCACATGGAAGGCGGCGCCGGCGGACGGGATGGCGTGTATTTCACGGTCCATTCGCGTGCTTCCCCTTCGTTCAACCATCTCTAAGAGATAATACAATATAATACATATAATACAATATGGGATAACTAGGGAATCATCACCCATCCCACACCGGGCCGTGGCGGCCCGTGCGGGCTTGAGCCGGCCCCGTGCCGGTGGCATCAAGACGGCGTTCATCGGTCAATCGGGGGGAGGGGCAGGGTGGCCCTGGTGCGAGACAATGCGACGGCGCTGTACCGCCAGATCGCCGGCCGGCTGCGCGACGAAATCGCCGCCCGCCGGTTCGAGCCGTCGGGGCGGCTGCCGACGGAAAGTGCCATCGGCGCCCGTTTCGCCGTCAGCCGGGTCACGGTCCGGCTGGCGCTCGACCGGCTGGAGGCGGAAGGGCTGATCGAACGCCGCAAGGGCAAGGGCACCTTCACGGTGGGCAAGCGCGTCCAGCATCCGCTGGACCGGTTGCGCAGCTTTCACGAATCGCTGCGCTTGCAGGGGCTGGATGCGGACATGCGGCTGCTGTCGGCGGTGATGGTGCCCACGCCGCCGGATCTGCGCGGTGATTTCGGCCCCCGTTGTCTGGAGGTGTGCCGCCTGCACCGGGTGGACGGCGAGCCGGTGGCGCTGGGCCGCAGCCTGCTGCCCCCGGCGCTGGAGGCCGTCGATTGGCAGGCCGCCGGGCAGAAGCCGATCTATGCAATTCTACAGGAGGTGCTGGGCAAGCCGGTGGGCGGCGCCGACATCGAGCTGAAGGCCGACGCGGCGGGCGAGGCGGTGGCGGTGCCGCTCGGTCTGGCGGTGGGGGCGCCGGTTCTGGTGATGGGCCGGCGCTCGGTCTTCGCCGACGGTGGCTGTGCCGACCGTTCGGTCTTTCACGTCCGCTCCGAACGCTACAGCTTCGTGCTGTCCCACCGCTGGGAGGGGTAGGGGCCCGGTGGATGCCCAGGAGCGGCCTCCCCCCACGCCGTCCGGTCCAGGGCATCGCCGATGATGCCGATGGCCCGGTCCAGATCGTCACGCCCGATGGTCAGCGGCGACGACAGGGTAAGCACGTTGCCCATGGTCACCTTGAAGCTCAGCCCCGCTTCCAGACACGCATACAGCACGGCGTCGGCCCGGTCGGGATCGGGGGCGCCGTCGCTGTCCACCAGGTCCACCCCCAGCAGCAGGCCAGCCCCCCGGACCTCGGCGATGCCGCGGTGGCGGGCGGCGAGATCCCGCAGCCTTTCCTGCGCGTGGCGGCCCAGGTCCGCGGCACGTTCGGTCAGCCCGTCGTCGTCGATGATGGACAGGGTGGTCAGGGCGGCGCGGGCCAGCAGCGGGTTCTTTTCGTGGGTGTAGTGGCCGATGGCGCGGTCGGCGGCGACATCCAGCCCGCCGCGGGCGATCACCGCGGCAACCGGCAGCATGGCCCCGCCCAGCGCCTTGCCCAGCACCACCATGTCGGGCACGGCCCCATAGGGTTCATGGCTGAAGAAGGTGCCGGTCTTGCCCAGCCCGGTGGGAATCTCGTCGAAGATCAGCAACGCCCCCGCCGCATCGCAGGCGGCGCGCACCGCCGCCCAGAATCCCGGCGGCGGCAGGTAGGGCACGGCGCGCACCGGCTCGGCGATCACCGCCGCCACGTCGCCCTCCTTGTCCAGCGCGTAGCGCAGCATCCGCGCGCACGCCATGCGGCAGGCGTCGAGATCGGGCCGCGCGCTGGCGCTGGGAAAGCCGTAGGGGCAGCGGAAACAGGCGAACGGCGCCACATGCTCGGTCCCCGGCAGCAGCGGCCCGATCCCGTGGGAGCGGAACAGCGCCTCCCCCCCGACGCTGGCGGCACCGAAGCCGGCGCCGTGGAAGGCATCCCAGAACGACATGGTTTTGTGCCGCCCGGTGGCGAGGCGGGCGATCTTCAGCGCGATCTCGATGGCTTCCGACCCGCCGGGCGCCAGCAGCACCCGTGACCCCGGCCCCATGGGCGCGCGGGCCGCCAGCCGTTCGGCCAGTTCCACCGCCGGCTCGCAGGTGAAGCGGCGTGGTGCGAAGCTCAGATCGTCCATCTGCCGCTTCAGCGCCGCCACCAGCCGCGGGTGGGCATAGCCGATGTGGTGGGCGCTGTTGCCGTGGAAATCCATGAACCGGCGCCCGTCGGCATCCTCGATCCAGATGCCTTCCGCCTTGCGCACCGCCGACAGGCAGGGGGTGGACAGGGCTTGGCGCAGGTACACCCCGGCGTCCCGCGCCACCAGATCCCGCGACCGCGGCCCCACGGTTTCGGCGGCCCAGCGGGCGCGGCGGGTGGAGGTGTTGCTGTCGCCTTCGCTTTGGTCGATGGTCATGGGGATGGCTCCTTCAGCCGGAGGTCTTGCCCGAACGGGCGGCGGCCTGCGCCGTGGCGGCGGTGGTCAGCCCGTTGCGTTCCAGCACCAGAACCCGCATCCCGGCGTGTGACATCCCGGTGTGGGAACGGGTCAGGTGCCACGCCGCCGACAGACCCAGGATGCCGCCGCCGACGATCACGGCGCCGACGGTCTCGGGCCGCAGGGTCACGGCGTCTCCCCGCGGCGCAGGCGCGCCTCGATCACGTCCAGCAGCGGCAGGGCGTCGGCCAGACTGGGCACCACGTAATGGGCGCCGGCACGGGCCAGCTTATCGGCGGCGGCCCCGGCCAGCCGCGCCCGCTCCGCCGCCGGCAGGGCGGCGAGGTCCGCAAGGGGGAGACCCACCTCGTTGCCGGTTTCAGTGACGGCAATGGTCCACAGGCCGGCGTTGAGGCCCTCTTCCACATCCACCACGGTGTCGCCGATCTTCACGCACGCCTCCACCGGGGAGACGTCGAGGTCGATCAGGCACTTCAGCGCCATGGACGGGCCGGGGCGCCCGCTGGGGGTTTCGCCGGCGCACACCGTCACGTCGGGGGCGTAGCCTTGGTCGGCGGCGGCTTTCATCACCACATCCATCACCGGGCGGGGGTAGCCGGTGGTGGAACCGATGGCCAGACCGCGGGCGCGCAGGGCCGCCACGGTCTCGATCACGCCGGGGATGACGTCGGCGTGGTTGGCGACCACATCCACCTGCAGCGGCAGGAAGCGGTCATAGATGGCGTCGGCATCGGCGTCGGTGGGGGCCGCCCCATGACGCTCGGTCCAGGCGGCGGCCACCGGCCCCATGCCGAGGATGGTGCGGATGTGGTTCCACTTGGGCATCCCCATGGGCGCGCGGGCCTGGGCCAGCGTGATCAGCACGCCGAAGCCGGCGAACGCGGCGGTGAAAGCCGCGGTGGGGGCTTGGCAGCCGAAATCCACGGTGGTGCCGGCCCAGTCCAGGATCACGGCGCGCAGGGGGCCGGTGTAGCGGCGGCTGTAGGTATAAGTCATCACAGATCTCCTCACGGGCGGCCCGAGGCCACGCCCATCGCGGACAGCGTTGCTTTCACCGCGTCCAGTGCTGCGCTCATGTGGGCGGGGCCGAGGTCGCCGATGCAGCCCATGCGGAAGCTGTCGGCCACCGTCAGCTTGCCGGGGTAGATCACGAAGCCCCGGTCCCGCAGCCCGTCGTAGAAGCGGTCGAACGCGAACGCCGGGTCGGCGGGCATGCGGAAGGTGACGATAATTGGTGCCTGCACCGCGTCGGGCAGCAGGGTTTCGAACCCCAGTGCGCGCATCCCGTCCACCAGCACGCGGCAGTTGGCGGCGTAGCGGCGGCCACGCCCCTCCACCCCGCCTTCGGCCTCGTGCTCGGCCAGGGCTTGGCCAAAGGCGGCGATGACGTGGGTGGGCGGGGTGAAGCGCCATTGGGCGTTCGTCTCGAACCCGCGCCACTGGTCGTGCAGGTCCAGCGTCAGGGCGTGGGCGTTGCCGGCGGCGGCGGCCAGCGCATCGCGGTCCACGATCACGAAGCCGAAGCCGGGGGCGCCCTGCAGGCACTTGTTGGACGAGGCGGCCACCGCCTCGAACGGCACGGCGGCGCGCGACAGGGGCAGGGCGCCGAACGAACTCATAGCGTCGATCAGCAGCCGGCGGCCATGGCGGGCGGTCACCCGCGCCACCTCGTCCACCGGGTTCAGCAGGCCGGCGGTGGTTTCGCACTGGACGACGGCCACATGGGTCACGTCCGGGTCGGCGGCCAGGGCTGCATCCAGGGCCGCGGGGGACACCGGCACATTCTCCGCCGTTTCGATGCTGGTGACGGAACGGCCCGCCACCTCGGCGATGCGCACCATGCGCGTGCCATAGGCGCCATTGACCAGAACCAGCAGCCGGCCCGTGCGCGGCACCAGCGTGCCGATCATGGCCTCCACGGCAAAGGTGCCGGACCCCTGGACCGGAACCGCCACATGGGTGCCGGCGGCGTCCACCAGTTCGGCCAGACGGGCGCGCATGCGGGTGTTGATGGCGATGAATTCCCCGTCCCGCGAACCATAGTCGCGCAGCATCGCCTCCTTCACGGTGCGCGTGGTGGTCAGGGGGCCGGGGGTGAGCAGCAAGGGAGCGGGCATCGCGCCTCTCCTCCTTATGGGGGGCGGTGGGGTGGACCTTTCTGCCGTCGGCGGGCATCATAACTCCAATCCATTCTGCCTATGGTCCCATAGATGAAATCCATGAACATCGCCCAGCTCCGCGCCTTCCACACGGTGGCGGCGGAGGGGGGATTCACCAAGGCGGCCCGGCTGCTGAACGTCACCCAGCCCACCCTGTCGCAAGAGGTGAAGGCGCTGGAGGAGGCGCACGGTGTTCTGCTGCTGGACCGTTCGCGCCGCACCGTCACCCCCACCGCCATCGGGGAGGCGCTGTTCGCCGTCACCCGCCGCCTGTTCGCCGCCGAGCAGGAGGCGCTGGAACTGCTGGCCGGCGCGCGGCTGCTGGAGGCGGGGTCGCTGACGGTGGGGGCGGACGGGCCGGTGCACGCCATGCCCCTGATCGCCGCCTTCACCCAGCGGCATCCGGGGCCGCGGATCTCCCTGACCGTCGGCAACACGCAAACCCTGTTGGCGGGGCTGCTCGACACGCGCATCGACGTGGCGGTGCTGGCCGACGCCCCCGGCGATTCGCGGCTGCACGTGCTGCCGCTGCGCCGCGACCCGGTGCAGGCGCTGTTGCCCCGTGCCCATGCGCTGGCCCGGCGGCGGGGGGTGTCGCTGAAGGATCTGGGGGGGCAGCGGCTGATTCTGCGCGAACCGGGATCGGTCACCCGCCGCCTGATCGAACGGGCGTTCGAGGATGCGGCCTTGCCCATGGGTGACACCCTGGACATCGAAAGCCGCGAAGCGGTGGTGGAGGCGGTGGCCGCGGGCCTGGGCGTGGGCTTCATCTCGGCGGCGGAATTCACCGGCGACCCGCGGCTGGCGCTGGTGCCGGTGGCCGGTGCGGCGCTGGAGATGGACGAATACGTGATCTGCCTGCGCGAACGCCGCCGGCTGGCGGTGGTGCGCGCCTTTCTGGACATCGCGCGGGAGAGGACGGGGGCTGCCGTTCCCTCCTCACCGCCGGGATAAGGGCTTTTTCAGCGTTTGCGCCACGTCTGGGTGCGCTGGGACAGCCCGTGGGTCAGGGCGGTGTGCAGCAGACGCACGGCGGCGGAGGTGACGACGATCATCATCGCCATGGCCGCCGCCCCGGCGATTTCGCCCGCGTCGTCCATGTTCAGCACCGCGACCGAGGCGGTCTTGGTGTCGGGGGCGTAGAGGAACACCACCGCCGACACCGTGGTCATGGCGTTCACGAAGAAATAGAGCGCGATGTCGAGAATGGCCGGCAGGCACAGCGGCACCGTCACCCGGAAGAAGGTCCGCCACACCGGCACCTTCAGGCTGGCCGAGACGGATTCGAACTCCGCATCCAACTGCTTCAGCGCGGTGGCGGCGGTCAGGTGGCTGACGGTGTAGAAATGCACCACCGTGGACAGCACCAGGATCCCCATGGTGCCATAGAGCGCGTTCAGCGGGTTGGCGGGGTGGTTGAAGAAGAAGATATAGGCCAGCCCCAGCACCATTCCCGGCACCGCCAGCGGCACGATCGCCAGCAGCCGCACCACTGCCTTGATGCCTGTGTGCGCCGGCCCGCGTTCCACCAGATAGGCCCCGGCGAACACGGTCATGGTGCCGGTCACCGCCGTCAGCCCGGCCAGGATCAGGCTGTTGCCATAGGACAGCCACCCCGTCTCGTCCACGTCGCCGAAGGCGTAATGGGCCAGCGTCGGCGTCAGGTCGTACGGCCAGTACCGGATCAGGGAGGCAAAGGCCGCCGTGCCCAGAATCCCCGCCAAAAGCCCGGCGATGACCACGCACAGCGCGAACATCGCCCCGTCGCACCACGGGCGGCGCGGCGGCACATAGGGGACGGAGCGGGCCGACAGCAGGGCGGTCTGCCGGCGCTGGCCGATCCAGTCGGCGGCGAAGGCCAGCACCGCCGGCAGCAGCAGCACCATGCCGACCACCGCCCCCATGCCGAAATTCTGCTGGCCGACCACCTGTTTGTAGACGTCGGTCGCCAGCACGTTGTACTGGCCGCCCACCACCTTGGGCACGCCGAAATCGGTGATGACCAGGGTGAACACCACAAACACCGCCGAAATCAGCCCATAGCGCGCGCCCGGCACGGTGATGGTGAGGAACCGCCGCAGCGGCCCGGCGCCCAGGGATTCCGCCGCCTCGTACAGCCGGGCGTCGGCGGTGGACAGGGCCACGGTCAGGATCATCACCGCGTGGGGAAAGGTGTAGAACACCTCCCCCAGCACGATGCCGATGGGGCCGTAGATGCTCTCCCCCATCAAAAGGAAGCGCAGCGGCCCCTGATTGCCGAACAGATAGACCAGCGAGATGCCGGGCAGCAGCGACGGCGCCAGGATGGGGATCTGCGCCAGCGCCTTGAACACCCCCTTGCCCGGCATGGCCGTGCGGGTGATGGCAAAGGCATAGGCAAAGGCCAGAACCGTGGTGATGGCAGTGGACACCAGCGCCATGGTCACGCTGTTGCCGATGGACTGCGCCAGCGACGGCGTGTGGAGAAAGGCAGCGTAATTTGCCAGCCCGACGAAGACGTCGCTGCGGTCGTGCACGCTGCGAAGCGCCACCATCGTCAGCGGCAGCACGATGAAGGCGGCCAGGAACAGGCCCAGCAGCACCAGCGCCCCATCCAGGACCAGGGCATCGCCGGTGCGTTTCATCCGTATGGGGTGTGCGTTCGCCGTCATGGGATCACGCCGCCGGATAGACGCGCAGATGTTCCGCCGGCAGGGTCACCGGCAGCCGGTCGCCGGGGCTAAGCCGGTGGTCGCGCACGAGGTTGGCCGAGAAATCGGCGGTCAGCGGCGGCACCCCGAACCCGTCGGCGGCCAGCCGCACCCGGTGGGAGGGGCCGAGGAATTCCATGGATTCGATGCGCATGTCGATGGTGTTGACCGGGCCGGGGCGGTGGATCACCACATCCTCGGGCCGCACGCACACGGTGACCTCGGCCCCCGGCGTCAGCGGCTGGCCGCTGTCCAGATGCACCGACCCCAGCCGGATGCGCCCGGCGTCATCCACGGTGCCGTTGAGGAAATTCATGGTACCGACGAAATCGGCGATGAAGGGGGTGGCCGGCTCGCGGTAGATGGCGCCCGGCGTGCCGGTCTGGACGATCGCACCATGGTTCATCACCACGATGCGGTCGGCCATGGTCAGCGCCTCTTCCTGGTCGTGGGTGACCATGATGGTGGTGATGCCCAGCCGTCCATGAAGCTCGCGGATCTGCCGGCGCAGGTGCAGCCGCACCTGGGCGTCCAGCGCCGACAGCGGCTCGTCCAGCAGCAGCAGGCCCGGGGACGGTGCCAGCGCGCGGGCCAGCGCCACCCGCTGCTGCTGCCCGCCCGAAAGCTGGGCGGGGAATTTCGCGCCGATGTCGGGCAGCCCGATCAGGGCCAGCAGCTCCCGCACCCGCTCCTCCTCGGCCTTGCGCTTGAGCTTCAGGCCATAGGCGATGTTGCGGGCGACGGTCAGGTTGGGGAACAGGGCGTAGGACTGGAACACGATGCCGTAATCGCGCGCCGACGGCGGCAGCCGCGACACGTCGCGCCCGGCGATTTCCACCGTTCCCGCCGTCTGCGGATCCAGCCCGGCGATGATGCGCAGCAAGGTGGTCTTGCCGCAGCCGGACGGCCCCAGGAAACAGACGAATTCGCCCCGCCCGACGTCGAGCGAAACACCCTTCAGCGCCTGAAAGGCGCCGAAGCTTTTGACGACGTTGGACAGGCGCAGGTACGGCGTCGCGGTCATGGCACCCTCATACACGCAAAAACGGCCGTCGCCGCGGCCCCCGTGGGCGGGAACCGCGGCGGGGCGGGCTGGGGGAGTTATTTCGGCTCGGACTTGGCGTTGTAGCGCGCGCTCCACTCCGCCAGGATGGCGTCGCGGTGGCTGGCGGCCCAGGTGAAGTCGTTCTTCTTGATCATCGCCGCTTCGGCGTCGGCCGGGTAATTGGCGGGATAATTCGCCACCCCCGTCACCGCCGCCACGGCGTAATACTGGGTGTAGAGGGCGGCGGCCTTGGCGGTGGAGGCCCAATCGGCCAGGGCGCGGGCGGCGTCCGGGTTCCTGGTGCCCTTGACGATGGCGGTGGCCTCCATGTCCCAGCCGGTGCCCTCCTTGGCCAGGATCACGTCGATGGGCGCACCCTTGGTCTTCTGCTGGGCGCCGGTGTATTCGATGGACAGGCCGATGGGGTATTCACCCGCCGCCGCCATCTTGCACGGCTTGGAGCCGGAATGGGTGTAGACGGCGATGTTGTCGTGGAGCTTGTCCATGTAGTCCCACGCCGGCTTCTCGCCCATGATCTGCAGCCAGCCCGACACGGCCAGGAAGCCGGTGCCCGACGACGCCGGATTCGGCATCACCACCTGCCCCTTGTAGACCGGCTTGGCCAGATCGGCCCACGATTCGGGTTTGGGCAGGTTTTTCTTGGCCGCTTCGACGGTGTTGAAGCACAGGGCAGCCATCCAGGCATCCATGCCGACCCAGGTGGGCTGGGCCTTGGCATCGCGGAATTCCGGCTTGATGCCGGCAAGGCCGGCGGGGGCGTAGCCGTCCAGCATCCCCTGCTGGTCCAGGATCATCAGGCTGGACGCGGCCAGGCCCCACACCACGTCGGCCTGGGGGTTGGCCTTTTCCGCCAGCAGCTTGGCGGTGACCACGCCGGTGGAATCGCGCACCCACTGGATGGTGATGCCGGGGTTGTCGGTCTCGAACGCCTTTTTGTAGGGGCCGAGCTGTTCGGGTTCCAGCGCTGTGTAGACGGTGAGCTTGGTGGCGGCGTTGGCGCCGGCGGCGGCAAGGACCGCGGCGGCGGCGGCAAGGGCAAGACGGACGGTCATGGCGGCCCGGTGCTCCCAGAGTGCGGTGTGAAGGGCGGTTGTTGGGTGCCCGTCTTGTACCGCCGGTCCGGCTGCCGCTTGCGTTAATGTTCAGTGACAGCCGCCGCCGGGGCGTCACCGAAGCGCGGCGGGCCGGAGCGGGAAGGCTCCGGCCCGGTTTTCCCGTCAGGCGGGGCGGGTGCCGGTACGGATCACCGTGCCCACATGTTCGCCGCGCAGCGCGGCGGTCAGCCGGCCCGGAACCAGACCGTTGACCACCTGCACCCGTTCCAGATGGCGGGCGTTGGCCATCACCTCCAGCAGGGCGGGGTCGAACGGCAGCGTGCCGCCGTGCGTGGCAAGCTCGGTGGCGGAGGTGTCGCTCAGCAGCGTTGCCTTCTCCCCCTCGGGACCGTTGGGATCGGCGGTGTAAACGCCGTCCACATCCTCCACGATGGTCAGCCCGGCGGCCCCCAGCGCGTCGGCCAGCAGGAAGGCGCCCGTGTCGGCCCGGTGCGTCGGAATGCGCGAGGCCGGGAATTCATGGTGGTGGTACGGCGGGAAGGCGCTGCCCACCACCGCGCGGGCGGCGGACAGGTGGATCGCCAACTGGCTGGCGATGGTCGGATGCTCGACATACGAAACACCCTCGGGTGCAAGCAGCGAGGCCAGGATGTGGCCGTTCTGCCCGGCTTCGCTGGCCGCCAGCGGCGCCAGCGACCCCACCGGCAGGCCCAGGTCCAGGCCGACGCCGTAGAGATGGCGGGCGCGGACCCCGGCCCCGGTCAGGATCAGCAGCCGGTGTTCGGGCAGCAGCGTGCGGATCTCGTCCACGATGGGCAGGATCGCCGCGGCCCCGCGGTCCATGATCGAGCGGCCGCCGATCTTCACCACCTGCAGCCAGGGCAGAAGGCGGATCGGGCGCACGCCGGCCACCGGGCCGGTGAGCGAGCCGTCGAGAAGGGTCTGGCGCGCGAGCGGGGAGGCCACGTGCTTGATGCTGTTGGTCTGTTCGGACATGGCGGTGATCCTGGTCAGCTCGCGGTGATGATGGTGCCGACGTGTTCGCCGGCCAGCGCACGGGTCAGGTTGCCGGGCACGAGGCCGTTCACCACCTGAACCTCGCGCACATGGCGCGCCTGCTTCAGCAGGTCGAGCACCGGGAATTCCAGGATCGAGTCCTGCAGGCCCGCCGCCTTCATCTCATCCACCGAGATCCGGGGGATGAAGGTGGCATCGGGGGAGGTCTTGGGGTTGGCGGTATAAAGGCCGTTCTCGTCCTTCACATAGATCATCGACCTGACGCCGAACTGTTCGGCCAGCAGGAAGCAGCCGGCGTCCGTGCGGTAGGGCGGGATCACCCCTTCCGCCGCCGGGCGCATCCACAGGGCGTAGGGCGGCATGCCGCTGAACACCACGGCGTTCACCTGTTCCAGGAACAGCGGAACCGCCGACAACCCGGCCCCGCCCACGGTGGAGATGCCGTGCTTGGCCAGCAACTGCCCCAGCATGATGGCGTTCTGGTCGGCGACCGAGGCGCCGAGCTGCGACAGCACGCCCGCCGGCAGGTTCAGCCCGGCGGCGATGGAATAGAGATGGCGGGCGCGGGTGCCGGCACCCGTGCCGATCAGCAGCTTGTGTTCCTTGCGGGCGGCGACGATTTCGTCCACCAGCGGATAGAGGGCGGCGCGGCCGCGGTCGATCACGCTCTGGCCGCCGATCTTGATCACGGTGGCGTCGGGCAGGATGCGGAAATCCGCCGCCGCTTCCGCCGCCGCCAGAAGCTGGGCGTCGGTCAGCGACCGTTGCATGAGGAGAGCCTCAAGCTCTGCCGTCGAATTGGCCATGAGGGCCTTCCTTTCGTCGTTTCGATACACGCCAACGCCAGCCGGCAGGCCCATGGGGACCACCGGGGAACCGTCGCTTCCCCACCAATTTTTTTAGTGCGCCCCTTAAACGCTAGGCTGGCTGCCAGGGGTGTTTCCGGGACGGCCGATGGGCGATCCGGGGATAAGGGACATAACCCTTTCCGCAGGCATTGCTTCCGTCAAACGGCATTATGGGCAGACCGATTGTATAGCTGGGCAATGATGGAAAAAGTGATCCATCTCCGAAAAATCGTCAAACGGATTCTCGTTATATTTAATAAGATATAATGTGATGCCGTACCCGGGCACGCACCGGCGCTTACGCCAGCCCGCGGTTGCGCGCCTCCAGCGCGGCTTCGGCGCGGGAGGAGATGTTGAGCTTGCTGTAAATGGCCTTCACATGGCTGGCGACCGTGTGTTCGCTGAGCTTCAGCACCCCCGCCACCTCGGCGGAGCGCAGGCCGCGGCCCAGCAGGGCCAGCACGTCCCGTTCCCGCGGGGTCAGCGTGTCCGCCGGGACGGAGGGCGCCGCGGGGGGCTGGTGGCGGAAATGTTCCAGAATCCGGCGGGACAGCGATGGGGACAGCGGCGGCTCCCCCGCCTGGATCCGGCGCAGATAATCGACCATCACCGCGGTGTTGCGGTCCTTCAGAAGATAGCCGGCGGCACCGGCGGCTATGGCTTCGAACAGGTGGGCATCGTCGTCGTAGATGGTGGTCACCACCGGCACCGCGGTGCCGCCGCCGGCGTTTTTTTCGTCGGCCAGCAGCCGGATGACCTCGATCCCCGACCCGTCGGGCAGGCCCAGGTCGATCAGCGCGATCAGGTTGCCGCCCGTTCCGTCCGCCGCCCGGCCGGCCAGCCACGCCTTGGCCGCCGCCACCCCTCCGGCGGTCGCCACGGGGATGCCGCCGAAGGCGCTGCGCAGGCAATCGGCCAGCCACGGCCGGGCACCGGGATCGTCCTCCACCACCAGCCCGGCCAGCGGCGGTCCGTTGGCGGAAAACAGGGGCGCCGTCACGGGGCCGTCCCCGGGAGTGCGAGCGACAGTTCCATGCGCGTCCCCCTTTCCGTTGCCGTGATGTCCAGCCGGCCCCCCAGTTCGGCGGCGCGGACGGCCATGTTGCCCAGCCCGAACCCGCTCCCCGCCGCGGCGGTGCCGATGGGACGGGACGGGCCGAATCCGGTTCCGTCGTCGGTCACCGCCACCGTCACCCGCCCGCCGCTCACGTCCACCGACACGTCCAGCGCCGTGGCGCCGGCGTGGCGGATGGCGTTGCTCACCGCCTCCCGCACCGTGGCGGTCAAGGTGCGGCAGGTGGCGTAATCCAGCGGCAGGTCTTCCGCCGGGTCCGGCTCGGCGGCCACCGGCCAGCGGAGCGTGATGCCGGAGCCCTCCAGCCTCTGGACGGTTTCGTGGCGCAGGTCGCCCAGCACCTGGCCCAGCGGCTGCCGCTCCCCGCTCAGGCCCCGGACGATGGTACGGACATCGGCCATCGCCTCCCGCACCATGCCGCGGGACCGGTCCAGGTCGGGCTGGTGCAGGGCCGACAGCAGCCGGGCGCCCAGATCGTCGTGCAGGTCGCGGGCGATCCGCTGCCGCTCGGCGGCGGCCCCGCGGACGTACGCCTCGCGCCCGCTTTCCGCGCGGGCCATCAGTTCGCACAGGCGCGTGGCCATGGAAAGCTGCGCCGGGGTGAACAGCCCGCGCCCGCCCCACGGATAGCGCAGCCGCAGGCCCGGCGCCCCGGCGGTGGGCGGCATTTCCAGCACCACCCCGTCGCCGGCCACCACCGGGCGGGGGACGGGCGCCGCCGCCGGCTCCATCTCCAGCGGATCGAACAGGCGGCGCAACAGCCCGCTCCACGCCGCCACCCGCCGTTCGGGGGTGGCGGTGAAGGCTACCGCGATCACCGCGGCGAACAGCTCGTGGTCGGGGATGGTGCGCGTGCCCACCAGGCGGCGCATCAGCACGTCGCGCAGCGGCAGGTACAGGAACCCCACCGCCAGCAGTGACAGGCCGAGCGCCAGATTCTGGTCGAACCGCAGGGCCGCCACCAGCACCATGTCCAGCAGCAGCAGCGCCACCAGCCCCAGCGCCGCCAGCATCACCCGGAACGCCCAGTCCCCCAGTTCGAACAGCCGGTACCGCCGCAGCCCCAGCGTCAGCCCGGCGTGGATCAGCAGGAAGAAACCGAAGGCATAGCCCTGGGGGATCGGCGCCTCGGTCCCGGTCAGCATCGGCACCGACATCAGCGTGACGAAGGCCCCGGCCCCCACCACCACCGACAGCCCCAGCCACGACAGCGCCGCCCGCCCCACCGGGTCGCGGCGGGTGGCCCACCATTGCGCCGCGATGGCGCCGACGATGCACAGCATCTCCAGCAGGGTGGGCAGATGGGCGCCGTCGCCGTGCCCTTCGGGCAGCCGCAGCAGATGGGCCAGCAGCCACGCCCCGAACACGGCGAACGGCGCCGCCAGCGCCACCGGCCCGGCGATGCGCCGGGGGTAGCTGAGGAACACCCCGATCATCGCCGCGCCGAAGGTCATGGCGCCCGCAGCGTTCATATCCGACAGCACGCGGAACAGGGTGCCGTCCAGGGCCAGTTCCCGCGTGCTGTAGACCGCGGCGGGCAGGGTGAATCCCGGCATGGACAGCCCCACCAGCGCGAACAGCCGCGCCCCCCGGTCACCGGGGCGCAAGGCCCACACCCAAAGGCTCATCAGCAGCCCGACGACGCCCACCGCCACCTGGAACCAGAACACCGGCGGCAGGGAGCCCACGTCCCGCCGCTCGTCCGGCGTGACCGTCACCCGCCGCTCGGCGCCCGTGCCGTCGCGCAGCAGCAGGATCACCGGCCCCCGGCGCAGCAGGCCGGCGTACAGGCTCTGCCGCCCGAAGAAATCCGCCAGAACCGCGTAAGTGGGCAGCACGTCCGGCTCCGGGATCACATCCTCGGCGGTCAGCGGGTGCAACGGCCCGCCGTCACCGCCCGCCGGCCCGATGGCCGCCAGCCGCACCGGGGCTGCCGGGCGCCCGCCGAAGGCCGCGGCCACCGCCGCCCCGTTGCGGCTGTGTTCCACATCCACGATCACGCTCCCGTCCTCGCCGTCGCCGGCCTGCAGCCACAGCCCCAGCGATGGCTGAAGGACCGCCAGCCCCGTGGCCGCAGCGGCGCACAACAGGGCGAACAGCGTCGCCGCGACCATCATCGCGACCGGGCTGCCGACCGGGCTGCCCCAACGGCGGACCGTCATGTCCCCCTCGTTCTTGGTTAAGGATATCCGGTCCAAGGGTGGATTGGTTAAGGAACGGTAAGCCCAGGATACCGCATCGCACCCGCCGACCATCATAAAATTTCTCTTTTGATTGCTACATCTTGCCGCTTTGACGCTTGGGACATCCCCTGTTCCGGGGATACAGCCGCCGGCGGTTGCCATGATAAGCCCGGCCCAATCGGATTAACGGAGACGGACGGCCTTACCGCCGCCGGGCTTGGGGGAGTAATGGGCATGGCATCACTGGTGCGCAGCGGTCTGATGGCGGGTGTGTTGCTGACCGCGGCGGCGAACGGGCCGGACGCGCTGGCGCAGGCCACCGCCACCGTCACCCGTCCCGACGGCACGACGATCGAGACGGCGGTCCTCAGCCCCACCTCGATCCGCGTCACGGTCAGCGGCGGACCGGATTTCACGCAGCCGATGGTGGTCAACTACACCAACATCTCCTATTCCGCGTCGGAGATCGTGTATCAGGGCACCTACACCTACAAGGGCGTGACGGAGGCGGTGACCTGCCGCGTCAACACCGCGACCCAGGCGGTCACCGGGTCCGGCGCCTGCCAGAACGCGCTGGGCGGCTCCTCGTCGTCCAGTTCCACGACGACCGGCACCACCACCGGCACGACGACGACGGCCACCACCACCACCACGACCGGCACCACGACCGGCACCACGGTCACCCAGACGGCCACCTTGCCGGACAACACGGTGACCAGCGTGACCGTCACGCCGCGGACGGCGGCGGAGCAGACGCGGGCGTGGGTTCAGTCCGGGGCGCTGTCGGCGCTGATGCCGGGCGACGGCGTGGCGCTGGCGCTTCAGGGGCTGGCCGGCAACCCCGCCGCCGGGCTGGAGCCGGTGTTCCTGGCGCTGTCGGCGCTGGCCAGCGACGCCGACCGCGCCGCGGCGGCCCGCCAGCTTCAGCCGGCCACCCCGTCGGCCACCGCCACCAACGCCGTCGCCACCGCCAAGGCGGTCGCCACCACGGTTCTGGGCCGGGCGCTGTCGGTGCGCGGCGGGGCCGGGGTGTCCACCGGCGACCTGACGGACGGGCTGGGGCTGTGGGTGCAGCCGTTCGGCTATGGCGCCCGCCAGGATCACCGCGACGGGCAGGACGGTTACCTCGACCGCACGCTGGGCGTGGCGGTGGGCGCCGACGTGCGGGTGGCCGACCAGACCCGCGTGGGGCTGGCCCTGACCTATCTCGCCTCGGCCATCGACGGGCGGGGCGGATCCAGCGGTGACCGCACCAGCGTGAAGGGCGGCAACGCCAGCCTCTACGCCCAGTACGAGGCCCCATCCTTTTATGTGGTGGGGCAGGTCAGCGCCGGCATCAGCGGCTACGACAGCCGCCGCTCCATCCCCTTGACCGGACAGGCCGCCGACGCCGATTACCGCGGCTGGCAGGTGGGCGTGCGGGTGGACGGCGGCGTGCCGCTGGCGCTGGGCGGCGGGTGGCAGGCCACGCCCATGGCCGGGCTTGCCTATGTCCACAGCCGGGTCAACGGCTACACCGAAACCGGGGCCGGGGCGCTGAACCTGTCGGTGGACGACACCCGCAACAACGCCCTGACCGGCAGCCTGGGCGGGCGGGTGTCCTATGACCACACCGGCGATGGGCTGACCTGGACCCCCTATCTCCAGGCCGTCGCCAGTTATGATGTCATCGGCAAGCGGCCCGAGACCACGGCCCGGTTCCTGCCGGCGGGCAGCGCGGCGTTCGTCACCCGCGGGGCCGATCCCGCCCGTTTCGGCGGTGATGTCACCCTGGGTCTGGATCTCGCCACCGCCAGCAACGTCACGGTCAATCTGGCCTACACCTATGGGCTGAGGGAGGATTTCCAGGCCCACGGCGGCGGGGTGCGCGTGCGCATCCAGTATTGACCGGGAGACGGGCGCCATGGCCGGACGGCGGCGGCATGGGGGCCGTTCCTCTCCGCGGAGCGGGTGGGGGGCGGTGCTGCCGATGGTCCTGGCCGTGGCGTCCTGCGCCGGGCCGGCAGCCCGGCGGGACAGCGCCGACGCCCTGGCGGCGGCGGCGGGGCTGATGCCTGGATCGGTCCCCGCCGGGCCGTTCGAACTGGCCGTCTGGCAGCGGCCGGTGCGTGCGCCGGCGCTGACCCTTTACATCGAGGGGGACGGGCTGGCGTGGCTGGACCGCGCGCATCCCTCCCCCGATCCCACGCCGGTGGAGCCGGTGGCGCTGCGTCTGGCGGCGCTGGATCCGGCCCCGGCTGTGGCGGTGCTGGCCCGCCCCTGCCAGTACCGCGGGGCGGCGGTGCAGCCGCAGCCCCTGTGCGGTGATCCCCGCTGGTGGACCGAGCGCCGCTTCACCGCCGCCACCCTGGCCGCCGTGGATCAGGCGGCCAGTATCCTGAAGGAGCGGGCAGGGGCCGGACATCTGCACCTCGTCGGGTTTTCCGGCGGCGGCGCCCTGGCCGCCCTGCTGGCCGCCCGCCGGGACGACGTGGCCAGCCTGCGCACGGTGGCCGGCAATCTGGAGCCGGCGTGGGTGAACCGGCTGCATGGGGTGGAAACACCCCCCGGCACCCTGTCGCCGGCGGCCCAGGCGGGGCGGTTGGCGCGGGTGCCGCAGATCCATTTCTCCGGCCTCCGCGACCGGGTGGTGCCGCCGGGTATCGCCGTGGATTTTGCCGGTGCGCTGGGGGCCGCGGGCGGTTCCCCGTCCTGCATCGCCCTGGAACGGGTGGAGGCGGGCCACACCGGCGGCTGGGCCGCGGCGTGGCCCATGCTGGTGGCGCGGCCCTTGCCCGTTTGCGGTGCCCGTTAGGGACCGCTCACCCCCCTTCCGTCCGCCGCCGCGCGCGGTACTGCGAGGGGGATTCGCCGGTCAGCTTCAGGAAGAAGCGGGAGAAATAGGACGGATCCTGGAAGCCCAGGAAAAAGCCGATCTCGCTGACCGTCAGGTTGGTGTAGAGCAGCGACCGCTGCGCCTCCACCAGCCGGCGGCGCAGGATCAGCTTGACCGCCGGTTCCCCATGCACCCGGCGGCAGGCGGCGGTCAGGCGGCTGTCGGTCACCCCCAGCCGGGCGGCGTAATCGGGCAGGGACAGGGAGTCGCGGTAATGCTGCTCGATCAGCCGGCGGAACCGTTCCACCAGCACCGTGTCCGGTGACGGTTCCTGCCGTTCCACCGGGCCGTGGTTCAGCGCCAGCCGGGCGGCGCCGACCAGGATGCGGATCAGGTGCGCCTCCACGATCACCATGCGCGCGGGGGCGGCCCAGGTGAATTCCGCCGCCAGCGCCTCGAACGCATCGGGGATGGCGTGGGCGGCCAGTTCGGGGCCGGCGGGGCCAAGGGCGAAGGGCGCTTTCAGGAAATCGGCGATCAGCGGGTCGCCGCGGGTGGCGTCGGTGACGAAGGTTTCCGCCACCGTCGCCACCAGCCCGTCGGTGCCGGGGAAAAATTCAAAGCCGTGGACCATCCCCGCCGGCACCGTCACCAGGGCCGGGGCGGTGAAACGGTGGACCGCCGCTTCCGCCGGCATGGCCCCGCCGCCGCCGGTCAGCAGCAGGATCTGGTGCAGATCGGCGTGGGCGTGGGGGCGGATCGACCACTGATGGGCGCCGCTGCGCTTGGCGATGCGCTCCACGTGCATGAAGCGCACCTCCGCCTCCCGCGCGGGTTCGCCGTAGAGGCCGTAGCGTTCGATCCCCGTGCGTTCGATGCCGGCTGGGCGGGCCATGGGTATCCGAGCAAAAAAGTGGGTGACGGGAAAAAGTACCAGAGATTCTGGGTTCCGTGCATGGCCCTCGTCCATCCCTCATCGCTATCCTTGGAAAAAATGCGAGCGGTGCCGCCCGGACACACCGGCCACGCCGCCGTTTTCCAAGAGGAAACCCCAAACCATGTCCACGCAAAAGTGCCAGGACGAGGCGCGTTGCGACGTGCTCGTCATCGGGGCCGGCGCGGGTGGCCTGTCCACCGCCATCACCGCGCGCAAACGCGGCCTGAACGTCATCGTCATTGAAAAGGACCGTTATTTCGGCGGCACCATGGCGTTTTCCGGCGGCTTCCTGTGGGTGCCGGGCAACCCCCAATGCAAGGCCGCGGGCGTGAAGGACACGCCGGACGCCGCCCGCACCTATCTGCGCCACGAGGCCGGTGCCCATTACGACGCCGAGGGGGTGGAAACCTTCCTCACCTACGGCCCGCAGATGCTGGAGTTCTTCGAGCGGGAAACCGACGTGTCGTTCACCGCCGCCGAGACCTTTCCCGACTATCACCCCGACGCGCCGGGCGGGGTGGCGGGGGGCCGGTCGGTGCTGGCCAAGCCGTTCGACGCCCGCCAGTTGGGGGATGAGCTGAAACGGCTGCGCCCGCCGCTGCGCACCATCACCTTCGTCGGCATGATGTTCAATTCCGGCAACGAGGTGAAGCACTTCTTCAACGCCACCAAGTCGCTGACGTCGCTGCTGTACGTCATCCGCCGGCTGGCCGGGCACGGGCGCGACCTGCTGCTGCACCGGCGGGGGATGCGGCTGACCAGCGGCAACGCGCTGGCCGCCCGGCTGGCGAAATCGACGCTGGACCTCGGCATTCCCATCTGGACCGAGGCGCCGGCCCGCGAGTTGATCCGCACCGATGGCCGCGTGACCGGGGCGGTGGTGGAGCACCAGGGCCGCAACGTGCGCATTACCGCCGACCGTGCCGTGGTGCTGGCCTGCGGCGGCTTCCCCCAGGACGCGGCGCTGCGGGCCAAGCACTTCCCCCATGTGCAGCGCGGCGGCGAGCATGTGTCGCCGGCCCCCGCCGCCAACACCGGCGACGGGGTGCGCATGGCGCTGGGGGCCGGGGCGGCGTTCGTGGAGCGGCTGTCCAACCCGGCGGCGTGGATTCCGGTGTCGAAGGTGCGGCTGTCGGCCACCACGACCGGGGTATTCCCCCACCTGATCGACCGCTTCAAGCCCGGCGTCATCGCCGTCAACCGCCGGGGCGAGCGTTTCGTCAACGAAAGCCATTCGTACCACGACGTGGGCGAGGCGATGATCCGCACCTGCGCGGGCGAGCGGGAAACCGCGGCGTGGCTGATCTGCGACCATCCCACGGTGCGCAAATACGGCATCGGTTTCGCCAAGCCGTTCCCGCTGCCGCTCAGCCTCTATCTGCGGTCGGGCTATCTGGTGCGGGGGCGGACGCTGGCCGATCTGGCGCGCGCCACCGGCATCGACGCCGCCGGGCTGGAACGCACGGTGGAGCGTTACAACCGCACCGCCGGCCAGGGCAGCGACCCGGATTTCGGGCGTGGCACCACCGCCTACAACCGCTATCTCGGCGATCCCGACCACCATCCCAACCCGTGCGTCGGGCCGATCCGGCAGGGGCCGTTCTACGCGGTCAAGCTGCTGATGGGCGACCTCGGCACCTTCGCCGGGGTGCGCACCGACCGCTGCGGGCGGGTGATCGGGCAGGACGGGGCGCCGGTGGCCGGGCTGTACGCCGTGGGCAACGACGCCGCCAGCATCATGGGCGGCAACTACCCCGGCGCCGGCATCACGCTGGGGCCGATCATGACCTTCGGCTATGTGCTGGGCCGGCATCTGGCCGGCGACGCCATCACACTGCCCGACACCACCCCCGCCGCCGCCCCCACCTCTGCGGAGATCACCGCATGAAGCCCGTTGTCGATCTGCGAACCTACACCATCGCCCTGCGGCGCATCCCGGAATTCCTGGAGATCTTCGACCGGCTGGCGATGCCGGTGCAGCTCCGCCACCTGAACCCGCCCATCGGCTTCTATGTCAGCGACCTCGGGCCGCTCAACCAGGTGGTCCATCTGTGGGAATACGACAGCCTGGCCGACATGGAGCGGCGGTGCGAGGCGCGCAATGCCGACCCCGACTGGCCGGCGTATCTGAAGGCGTCCGGCTCGCTGATCGTGGCGCAGGAAAACCGCATCGTCCGGCGGGCGCTGCTGCCCTCTGTCACCGGGCGGGAGGGGTAAGCCATGGCCGAGCAACAGGATTGGCTGGGTCTGTCCGGCACGGTGTGCGCCGTGACCGGCGGGGGCGGCGGCATCGGGCGGGCGGTGGCGGTGACGTTGGCGGCCGCCGGTGCCCGCGTGGCGGTGCTCGACCGTTCCGAAGGCCCGGCGCACGAGACGGCGGGGGAGATCATCGCGTCGGGCGGCTCCGCCCTGGCGCTGGCCTGCGACGTGTCGGACCGCGGCAGCCTGGAGACCGCGGCGGCGCGCATCGCGGACACGCTGGGGCCGTGCGGGGTGCTGGTGAACAACGCCGCATTGCTGCGTCCGGGGCCGCTGGCGGACCTGCCGCTGGAGGAATGGAACGCGCTTCTGGCGGTGAACCTGACCGGCTGTTTCCTCGCTGCACAGGTGTTCGGGGCGGGAATGCGGGCGATGGGGCGGGGCAGCATCGTCCACATCGCCTCCATCGCCGCCGACCACCCCCAGGGGTTCAGCGGCGCCTACAGCGTCAGCAAGGCCGGGGTGGCGATGCTGTCGCGGCAACTGGCGCTGGAATGGGGGCCGCAGGGGGTGCGCAGCAACGTGGTGGCTCCCGGCATGATCCAGACCCCCATGACCCGCAGCTTCTACGAGGCGCCGGGCGTGATGGCGGCGCGCTGTGCCGTGGTGCCCACCCGCCGCATCGGCCAGCCGCAGGACATCGCCGATGCCGTCGCCTTTCTGGCCAGCCCGCGCTCAAGCTACGTCAACGGGGAGGCGGTCACCGTGGACGGCGGCTTCACCCGCGGCCTGATGAACCTGATCCCCCGCCCCGGTTATGAAGGAGCCGCCCGATGACCCCCGTCACGCTGATCACCGGTGCCGCCGACGGTATCGGCTGGGCCATGGCCCGGCGCTTCGCCGCCGGGGGCCACCGCATCGCCATCGTCGATATCGACCATGACCGCGCCATCGAGCGGGCCGGCGAACTGGAAGACCTCTCCCCCGGCGGTCACATGGCCGTCACCGCCGACATGGCGCGGGAGGAGGATGTGACGGCCATGGTGGCAACGGTGGCCGAACGTTACGGTCGTATCGACGCGCTGATCAACAACGCCGGCATCGGCGACAGCCTGCTGCCGACGCTGGAGCAGACGGTGGGCACGTTCGAACGCATCCTGCACATTCACCTGACCGGCACCTTCCTGGCTTCGCGGGAAGCGGTGCGGGTGATGATGGGCCACGGCGGCGGGGCCATCGTGAACATCGGCTCCATCGCCGGGCTGGTGGGGCTGCCGCGGCGCAATGCCTATGGCGCGGCCAAGGCGGGGATCCTGTCCATGACCCGCTCCATGGCGTGCGAATGGGCGGGGGCCGGCATCCGGGTCAACGCGGTCGCACCGGGGTACGTGGGCACCGATCTGGTGCGCCGGTTGGAGCAGACGGGCAAGATCGACATGGCCCGGCTGAAGCGCCGCATTCCGCTGGGCCGGGTGGCCGATCCCATGGACATCGCCGAGGCGGCGTGGTTCCTGGCCTCGCCCCAGGCCGGCTACATCACCGGCACCACGCTCACCGTCGATGGCGGGTGGCAGGCGTTCGGCGATGCCGGAGACGCCGCCGGCTGAGGCATGCGGCTTCTTCGGGGTGCCGTGACGGGCGCCCCGAAGAAGCCGCCTCAGACCGCCCGCACCGATGTGAGGAATTCCTCGACCTCGCGCTGCAGGTGGTCGGCGTTCTTGGACAATTGGCCGGCGGAGGACAGAACCTGCTGGGCCGCCGTGCCGGTGGCGGCGGCGCTTTGCGAAACGCCGTCGATGTTGCTGCTCACCTGCTGGGTTCCCTGGGCCGCCTGCTGCACGTTGCGGGCGATTTCGGCGGTGGCGGCCCCCTGTTCCTCGATGGCCGAGGAAATGCCGGTGGAGATCCGCCGGATCTGCTCGATGGTGGTGGAGATGTCCTGAATGGCGGCAACGGTGTTGCGGGTTTCCTCCTGCACCGCCGTCACCTGCTGGCTGATGTCGTCGGTGGCCCGTGCCGTCTGGTTGGCCAGATTCTTCACCTCGTTGGCCACCACGGCGAACCCCTTTCCGGCCTCGCCGGCGCGGGCGGCCTCGATGGTGGCGTTCAGCGCCAACAGGTTGGTCTGGCTGGCGATGTCGTTGATCAGCCGGACCACCTCGCCGATCCGGTCGGCGGCGGCCGCCAGGCTGGTCACCAGCTGGTTGGTGACGGCGGCCTTGCTCGATGCCTCCTCGGAGATTGAGGCGGCTTCGGCGATCTGGCGGGCAATTTCCCGGATGGACGAGGACAGCTCTTCGGTTGCGGTGGCGACGGTCTGAACATTCGCCGACGTCTGTTCGGCGGCGGCGGCCACGGCGGTGGCCTGCGCGGTGGAATGCCCCGCCGTGGAGGACAGGGATGTGGCCGTCGCCTCAAGCTCGGTGCTGGCCCCGGCCACGACGCCCAGGGTTTCCGTCACGGTCTTGTCGAAGCGCGCCGTCAGGGTTTCGATGGTCCGGGCCCGTTCCGCACGCCGGGCCTGTTCCTGCCTTTCCCGTTCCTCCAGGGCGCTGCGTTCGATGGCGTTTCTTTTGAAGACCTCGACCGCCTGCGCCATGGTGCCCACCTCGTCGCGGCGGCCCAGGCCGGGAACATCCACGTTGTCGTTGCCGGCGGCCAATTCCTTCATGATCGCCGTCATGGTGCGGATCGGTGTGGCAATGCTGCGCGTGAGCAGGAAGCCCATGCCGGCGGCCATGACGAGCAGGATGCCGCCGCCAAGCAGATTGAACGTGTAGCACAGCGAAAAGGCACGGGCTTGTTCCTCGGCCCGTTTCTGGAGCAAGGCCCGCTCGGCATCGTCGAAGGTGTTCAAGATTTCACGGATGGAATCCATGTATGCCTTGCCGGCGCCCGACGCCTCCAGCGCGCTGGCCTGCGGGCGGGTTTCGGGCTTCGCCATCAGCGATATTTCCCGCTCCGCAATATCGGACCACCATTTTTCGACATGACCGCGGATGTCGTTCAGCCGTTGCTGCTGAAGGGGGTTGTCGGATGTCAGGTCTTTCAAACGTTCAAAAGATTTCGAGAAATTCTGACGCCCAGACAAATACGGATCAAGAAATTTTTCGTTTCCTGCTATGATGTATCCACGAAGGCCAGTTTCCTGGTCTATTATGAAGGAAATGGCTTTCTCGCTTGTTTCCAAGACTTCATGGCTGTGGCTATTCCAATTATTTGATTTCTCAATACTTGATAAATTGGCGTAAGTTGTCAGAGAAACAGCCAGCGATATTGAAACCAAAAATGAAAACACGACAAGGAGCTTCTTGGGAAGCGGCCAATTCTTGAAGGTTTCCATTGTCAGGCTCCTGATTTCTGCGGTGGAGAAGGCACGTTTAAAAGTCGATCAAGAGTGGACTTCAGCCACATCGCAAAAATAATGGGCATTACCCATTATGTGCTATCTATGAATTTTTATTTTATAATGCCGTTTATATATCGATGTGGCTTGAGAGTCTAGACGATTCTCAAGTCATAGAGATCCTTATCAATCTTTCGATTGATGATCTATGCATTTATCATAGTAATGCTACAGGAGCATGATCTGTCGTATTGCTTTCGTGAGCTATGCAGTCTCTTTCATTCATTTGAATGCAGCAATGCCATCACAGAAAAATGCCCCCGTCCCGGTAGCGCGCGGGGAGGGCCCAGGCTGTCCCCAGGGAGGAGACGGGGCAGCCGGGGAACCGCGCCGGGACGGGGGCAAGGTTGGTGGCGCGTGGACGTCAGTGCGCAGCCACCTGTCGGTAGAAGGCGATGGTGCGGGCCAGACCCTCGGCAAGCGGGGTCGCGGGTGCATCCATCGGGTCGGAGACCACGCCGGGGGTGATGGGCAGCGGCGGCCCGGCGCAGGAAAGGGCGGCGTCCGGGATCTGGTCCCGGATCAGGGCGACGATGGTGTCCATGGAGGCCGGTTCGCCCGCCAGATTGACCACGCGGGCGCCGGTGCAGGGGCCGAACAGGGCGGATTCATAGGCCGCGGCCACATCCTCCACATAGACCATGCCGACGGTGCCGGTGAAGGGGATGGTATAACTCTCCCCCTGTGCCGCGGCGCGGCAGGCGAGCGTCGGGCCGGCGCTGACCCCGGTTTCCCGCCCCGGCCCATAGACGATGAAGGGGCGGAAGCCGACGCTGGGCATCCCCCGCCCGGTCCAATAGGCGCGTGCGCTGCCCTCGCACGCCAGCTTGAAGGCGCCGTAGTGGCTGGCCGGTGCCGGGTTGACCGGATCGTCGGGGCCGAACACCCCGGCGCTGCTGGTGTAGATCACCCGGTCCAGCCCGTGGGCGATGGCGGCGTCGAACACGTTCAGCGTGCCGATCAGGTTGATTTCCGCTCCCCGCACCGGGTCGGCGGCGCAGAACGGCGTCAGCACCCCGGCCAGATGGACCACCCCGCCGCAGCCGTCCATGGCGGCGGCCACGTCGGCGCTTCGGGCGATGTCGCCCGTGTGCCATGAGACCCCATGGGTGACGCCGTGGGCGGCGCCGTGGCCGGCCACGGCGTCCACCAGCCGGCGGTCTTCGGTCTGGTCGAACACCCGGACGTGGCAGCCGCGGGCCAGCAGGCGGCGGATGATCCACGCGCCCATGAAGCCGTTGCCGCCGGTGACGAGAACGCGCACGGGATTCCCTCCCTCAGTTGGACATCAGGACGGGTACGGTCATGTGGGTCAGCACATGGCGCGCGCCGTTGCCACGCGGCAGGTGGGGGAAGGCGTAATGCCCGTGCCCGCCCATCACCAAGAGGTCGGCACCGCAGTCGGACACCCGGCTCAGCAGCATGTCCATCACGCCCACCCCCTCGACCACCAGCCGTTCGGCGCGGGCGGCGATGCCGTGGTCGGCGAGATAGGCCAGGCAGTCGGCGGACCCGCCGTCGTCCTCCCCGCCGTCCTTGCCGGCGAACGACACCACCACCACCTCGTCCGCACCGCGGAGCAGGGGCAGGGAATCGCGCACCGCCCGCGCCGCCTCGCGGCTGTTGTTCCAGGCGATGAGCGGGCGGCGGCCCACCTCGGTGAAGCGGCCCGAGCCGGGGATCACCAGCGCCGGGCGCCCGGCGTTCAGCACCACCTGTTCCGCCATGCCGGTGGGGGCGGCGGCGTGGTGCTGCCCATCGCCGGCGTCCTGGGCCAGGATCACCAGATCGGCGGTGTGGGCGGCGGCGCTGACGGCGCGGATCACCTCCGCCGCACCGCCGCGGTCGGCGTCCCGCCATTGGGCGCGGAGGCCCGCGGTGGCGGCCTCGAACCGGGCGCGGCTGTCGGCGGAGGCGGCGCGGTAGGCGGGGGTGGGCCAATGGGCCACCACCCCCACCGTGTGGGCCTTGGCCCGTTCGGCGAACAGGCCGATCAGGCGGGCGTCGTGCCGGCGGGCCAGCGACACGGCCAGATCCAGCCGCGCCGACGGGTCGTCGTGGTCCAGATGGACCAGCAGGGTCTTGATGGTCATGGCCTCACACCCTTTCCGGGACTTGGGCCAGCACCGCTTTCGCCGCGGTCAGGGCGCGGCGGATGCGCTCCTCGTGACCGACGGTGCGGGCCAGGGTGTCGGTGGGGATTTCCAGGCTGACCGGCAGGTCCGACGGCAGCCGTTCCCAGATGGCCGGCAGGTCGATGCCGCCGTCACCGGGGAACAGACGCTCGGCCCGCGCGGTGTGGATCATCTGTTCCACCGTCGCCGGCTTTTCCGCCGGGGCGTCGCACATCTGGGCGTAGTGCAGCCAGGACCGCGGCAGGCCGGTCAGATCCTCCAGCCGGCTGTCGGAACGGTCGAAGTGCAGGGCGTCCACCAGAATGCCGCCGTTGGGCCGATCGGCGGCCTTGACGATGCGGATGGCGGTGGCGAGGTCGCGCACGTCCGTCCACGGCATGAATTCCAGATCCGCCGTCAGCCCATAGGGGGCGGCGGCATCGCAGAAGGCGGCGTAGGTGTCGGTCAGCCGCGCCTCATCGGGATCGTTGCCGGCGGTCAGGATGGCCTTGGCCCCCAGCGCCGCCCCGGTCTCGAAGAACTTCCCGAAGGACGACACGTCGGTCGCCGGCTCCAGCCGGATGATCTCCAGATCGAAGATCTTGACGCCGGTGTCCTCCGACGCCTTGATCGTCTCCCGCAGCATGGCGGGATCGTCCAGCAGATAGGCGGCACCGCCCGGCGTGGCCGGCAGCAGGCGCACGCCGATGGCCTGATACCCGACGCGGGCGGCAAGGGCGACCATCTGCGGCGGGGCCAGATCCAGCACCGTCAGATGGGCCAGGGAAAAGATGGGGGCCATGGCCGGCGCTCCGTTCAGGTCAGGGGGGACACGGCGTGGGGCAGGGCGATGGTGGAGGTCATGTCCGGGCTGACCCACACGGCACTCTTGGGCGGCCATGCGCCGACCTTCACCGATTCCGCCCGGATGCGCGCCCGCTCTTCCAGGCTGGCCCACGGCCAGATGTGCGTGATGCGGGGGGAACCGTCCACCGGGTACATGGCCAGCAGCAGCTTGGACATGGCGGTGCGGGCCGGCAGCTTTTCCGCCCAGCCTTCCAGCGTCGGCGCGATGCCGCCGTGCTTCAGCACATAGGTGCGGAACTCATAGATCGGGCCGAAGGCGCCCGGCTCCACCGGCGGCAGATCGGGGAAGGGGATCATGCTTTCCAGGGTCAGGCCGGTCATGAGGTCGGCGCTGTGGAACGGGTTGCTGTGCAAGAGCGTGCGGCGGCGCTCGGCGTCGGCCTCGGCGGCGGTCTGGAAACCGCGCAGCACGAAAATCTGGTTGAGCTTGCCGATCTCGGTCACCCAGCAACCGAGGAAATTGCCGCCGGCCTCTCCGCTTTTGCAGAATTCTGCGGCATTTTCACCAGCTTTGATTGCGGATCCGAGGTTGACGGTGAGCGTCGCCAATTCATAGCGTTCCATGGGAATCCTCGTTTTTTCAGGAAATCGGGGTGGGTCAGGCGGCGGCGGTGCCGCTCATGTGCAGGGCCGCCAGATAGCCGAAGGTCATGGCGGGGCCGAGCGTGATGCCGCCGCTGGGGTAATGGCCGCCCATGATGCTGGACAGGTCGTTGCCGGCGGCGTAGAGGCCGGGGATCGGCGCCCCCGCCCCGTCCAGCACGCGGGCGTTTTCGTCGGTGCGCAGGCCGCTGAAGGTGCCCAGGCTGCCCGGCACCATCTTCACGGCGTAGAACGGGCCGGTCTCGATGGGCGCCACGCAGGGGTTGGGCAGGTTGGCCGGGTCGCCCTGGGCGCGGTTGTAGGCCGATTCCCCGCGGTGGAACACGGGATCGTGCCCGTCGTGGGCGTGGCGGTTGTAGCTGGTCACGGTGGCGGCCAGCCCCACCGGGTCGATGCCGCAGGCCGCCGCCAGTTCGGTGATGGTGGACCCGCGCTTGAGGTATCCTGAGCGCAGGAACGGACCCTGCGGCACCGGGAACGGCTTGGCGGCGCCCAGCCCGTAGCGGCGCTGGAATTTATGGTCGCAGATGAACCACGCCGCGGCCTCGTGCTCCGGGCGGACGGCGCGGAAGAAGTCGCGCATGAAGGCGTGGTAGGAATTGGCTTCGTTGGAGAAGCGGAGTCCGTCGGCGGTGACGGCGATCAGCCCCGGCTTGCCGCGGTCCACCAGGTGGGGGAAGTTCATCACGCTGCCGTCGGCCCGTGGCACCCGCGACACCGGCGCCCACGCCCCGGCGTCGAACAGGGTGTCGTCCACCGCCGCACCGGCGGTCTCGCCCAGCCGCAGCCCGTCGCCGGTGTTGGACGGCGGGGCGGCGGACCAGTGTTCCCGCCCGGTGGGGGCGTGGGGGTAGAGCGCACGGCGCCGTTCGGCGTCGTGGGGGAAGCCGCCGGCGGCCAGCACCACGCCGCGCCGGGCCACCACCTCCCGCTCGCCGCCGGGGGTGCGCAGCACGGCACCGCGCACCGACCCGTCGTCGTTGGTCAGCAACCGCACCACGGGGGCGTCGGTGCGGAACGATACCTTGAGATCCAGGGCCGATTTCAGCAGGCGTCCGGCCAGCGCCTCCCCGTTCACCAGTTGCATGGCGCGGCCATGGCGCACCACGTCGAGCGCGTGGCGCCCGATCCGCTTGCCGGCGTAGAGCGCCGAGCGCAGCGACCGGCGGGCGTTGAGGAAGTGCCAGAGGTCGGCCCCCGACGCCAGCCCCATGCCGCGCAGCGTCATCTCCTCGGGCGGGCGGCGCAGCGCGTGGACCATCGGCCCCAGGTCGCGCCCGTCGAACGGGGCGCCGCACACCGACCGGCCGCCGTTCGCCGAGCCCGGCATGGAATCGTCGAAATCGGGCACGGCGTTGCCGGCGACGAACTGCACCGACGTGTGTTCGCGGAAGAACGCCACCATCCTTGGCCCGTGTTCGAGAAAGGCGTCGATGCGGGCGGGGTCGAAGGCGTTGCCGAGGATGGATTGCAGGTAGAGCCGCGGTTCGCTCGCATCCTCGCGGATGCCGGCCTCAACCGCCAGGGGGTTTCGGGGTATCCACAGCCAGCCGCCGGACCAGGCGGTGGTTCCGCCCAGCACGGATTCCTTTTCGGCGACCAGAACGTTCAGGCCGCGCCACGCGGCGGTGACGGCGACCGACAGGCCGCCGGCCCCGGACCCCACCACCAGAACGTCGCAGTCGGGCGGGGGCGGGGCGTGAAGAGAGGCTAAGACAGCAGGGGGCAGGGTCATGGGGTTGGTCCGATGAAGATGTCGGCCCCGTCGCGGTCACGCCGCGGACGGCTGAACGCCGGCGAACCGAGGCCGGTGGCGGCCAGTTCCGCCGCCGCCGCCAGCAGGTCGGGGGCCATGTCGTGGAGACGCTGTTCGCTGACCCGCACGTGCGGGCCGGCAACGCTGATGGCACCCTTCACCTGCCCGGTGTCACGGCGGCGCACGGGTGCTGCCATGGCGTTCATGCCGGCGGCGAAGGTTTCGATGGTCATGCTGTAGCCGCGCTGCCGGGTCTGGTGCAGGTGCTCCAGGATCTCGGCGTCGCTGCGGGGGCGGTTGGGGCCTTCGTCATGGTCGGGGATGCGGGCGCGCTGCCGCTCGATCAGCGCCATCGCCTCGTCGTCGGGCAGGCACGACAGCCATGCGAAGCCGGACGCGGTGCAGTAGAGCGGCGCCTCCATCCCCATGTCCGGGTCATAGCGCAGGCCGGTGCGCGCCCCTTGCGCCTTGGCGACCCAGGTCAGGCGGTCGGTGTCCACCACCGACAGCCGCACCAGTTCGCCCGTCTTCAGCGCCAGCCGGTCCAGGATCGGCTGGGCCAGATCGACCACCCCGCACCCGGACAGATAGGTGAAGCTGAGCGAGACCAGCTTGGCCGTCAGCATGTAATCGCCGCGGTCGCCGTCCTGGCACACGTACCCCTGTTCGATCAGGTCGTTCAGCAGCCGGTGGGCGGCGCTGCGCGGGATGTCCAGCCGGGCGGCGATTTCATGCAGCGGCAGCCCCTGGGTGTTGCTGGCCAGCAGTTCGATGATCGCCAGAACGCGGTCGAGGATGCCGCTGCGGTCGCGGGCGGCCGGCTGGGTCGAATCGGTGGAGGTGCGCGCCATGGTTGAATCCTGCCTGTTCGTTCAGAGGGATCGGAAAGGGGGCTCCCGGCAGATAACGCAAGGCGGCGGTCAAAGGCAAACCCGCTCTCCAAACACGGCGGGGCTGGTGGACAGCCCGTCGTCGGCGAACACCTGCGGCCCGTAATCGGCCGCGGTCAGCACGGCGGTGGCGGCGGCCAGCGTGCGGGCGGCATCGGCGGCGGTGATGACCGGCGCCTCTTCTCCCCGGATCACGCGGGCGAAATGGCGAAGCTGGAGGAAATAGGGGCTGCCGTGCTCCACCGGCAGGGTTTCGGTGTTGAGCGGCGAGCGCCACCCCGGTTCCCCCGTCACCCCGCGGTAATGGTGGAAGGTCAGGCGCGGCAGGGTCAGCGACCCCTCGGTCCCGGTGATGAAGTGGGAATCGGCGCCCTCGCTCTTGACCAGCGAATCCCATTCCCCCGACAGCAGATCCCAGTTCCACGGACAGGCCGCGGTGTCGGACAGGGTGACGGTGGCCAGCACGCCCGAGCGCATGCGGAACACCACCGCCGCCGTGTCCTCCACGTCGAAGCCGCGCACGGCGTTGGAGCGGATGGCGTGGACTTCGGCGATCTCGCCCAGCAGGAAGCGCAGCAGGTCGATGTCGTGGATCATGTTGATCAGCACCGGCCCGCCGCCGGCCTGCCGCCGCCACGCGGCGGAGAAATAGGACTGGCCCTTCAGAAAGGTCGCCATCACGGTGGCGCTGACCGGGCGGCCCAGCAGCCCGTCCTGAATGGCGGCGCGGGCGCGGCGGATGATCGGGTTGTGGCGGCGGTGATGGCCGACCAGCACCGGCACGCCCGCCGCACTGGACGCCGCGGCCATGGTGCGCGCCGCCTCCACCGTTTCGGCCACCGGCTTTTCCACCAGCACCGCCACCCGGCGGGCGATGCAGTCCAGCGTCACCGGCGCGTGGGAATCGTTGGGCGTGGCGACGATCGCGCCGTCGGGTCGCACGGACTCCAGCAGGTCGCGGTGATCGGCGAACCACGGCACGCCGGCCTGCGCCGCCAGGTCGCGGGCCGAGTCGCTGGGATCGGCGATGCCGCACAGGGTGCCGCACCCGCCGCGGGCCAGAACATCCATGTGCATGCGCCCAATGGCCCCGGCACCGATCAGCGCCAGACGCACATCCGGGGCGGCGGTGGCGGTGGTTGCGTTGGTTCCAGCGTCCGTCATGACGGCGCTTCCTCCTTGGGATGGTTTGGTGCGGCGCAAAACTGGAACGCCGTTTCATTTTTCAAATTTGATACTGGAATGGCGTTCCAGTTTCAAGCTATAACCTCCTCACCAACAAGAAAGGCGGTTACGGCCGCCCGGCAATAAAATGTCTTGAGAGAGAGGAGATGCGTATGTCCGAGAATGCGAACGGGTCCGGCCGGACCCGGCGGCATTTCCTGGCGGATACCGGGAAGGTGGCTCTGGGTGCGGCGGCGCTGACGGCGGGCGGCCCCTTCATCCTGTCGGCGCGCGGGGAAACCCCGCTGAAGCTGGGGATGGTCTTTGCCAAGCAGGGCACCTGGACCGAACAGGGCGAAATGCTGGTCAACGGTGCCCGCATCGCGCTGGCCCAGGCCAAGGGGCAGGTTCTGGGGCGCCCGGTCGATCTGGTGTGGTACGACGAACCCAGCCCCCAGGCGGCCCAGCAGAATTTCCAGAAGCTGGTGGAAGAGGAAAAGGTCTCCGCCATTCTGGGCGGCACCAACAGCGGCACGTCGCTCGCCATGGCGGCCATCGCCAAGCGGTTGCGCATGCCCTACATCACGCCCAACGCCGCGGCCCGCGAGATCACGGGCAAGGAATGCAACCCCTTCACCTTCCGCGTGCTGACCACCACCCCGGTGGCGAGCCGGGCGCTGGCCCCCTATCTGGCCACGGTGGGCAAGAAGTGGTATTTCATCTGCGCCTCCTACGCCTATGGCCAGGATGTGTACGCACAGATGAAGGCGCAGCTCGACCAGTTCGGCGGCCGGGAAGCCGGCGTCGATATGACGCCGCTGGGCACCACCGATTTCAGCTCCTTCCTGCTCAAGATCCGCCAGGCCAAGCCCGACGTGATCGTGGCCGGCCTGCCGGGCGGTGACCTGTCGGCCTTCCTCAAGCAGTTCGCCGACATGGGCATGAAGGGCAAGATCCCGGTGGCCTGCCCGATCATCGGCGATTCCGACCTGTGGTCCATCGGCCCGGCGGCGGCCACCGGCATCTACGGCAAGCCGTGGCATTTCAGCGACCCCAACAACACCAAGGAAGACCGCGCCTTTACCGCCGATTACGCCAAGGCCCACGGCAAGCCGCCGTCGGACAAGGCGTGGCTGGGCTGGTTCTCCATGCGCTCGCTGCTGCTGGGGATGGAACAGGCCAAGGGGCTGGACGGTGCGTCCATCGTCCGTGGCCTGGAAAGCGTCAGCATCGACGAGGGCGGCATCCCCGCCCATTACCGCACCTGGGATCACCAGATGCTGCGCAAGATGCTGGTGGTGAAGGTGAAGGACACCATCACCGACAAGTGGGATTGGATGGACGTGCTGAAGGTGTCGCCCGAGCGGGCGGAAGACCTGGAGGCGCAGTTCGGCAGCCGCGAGGAAATCGGCTGCCAGATGGAATCCCTGTAAAGATCACCCTCCGGGCCTGACGGCCCGCGGACAGCCGCCTGACATCACGGGTCTCTTTTGACGACGGGAGCGTTGCGCAGCACCCGCGAACGGGTGCGCGCAACTCTTGCCGGCGGCTGCCGGTTCCTCAAAGGAACGGACGATGCTTGATATCCTGTTGCCGCAGATCGCCAACGGTCTGGTGCTGGGCTTTCTCTACGTGCTCATCGCCGTCGGTCTGTCGATCATCTTCGGCCTTCTCGGCGTGGTGAATTTCGCCCACGGCGCGTTTTTTGCGCTGGGGGCCTATTTCGCGCTGTCTCTTTATCAATGGTTCGGCTGGCCGGCGGTGATCCTGGCCCCCTTCATCGTCGGGGGGCTGGGCATGGCGGTGGAATTCCTGCTGATCCGCCGCCTGTACGGCAAGGAACCGCTGATCGGCCTGATCCTCACCTTCGCGCTCTCGCTGCTGATCGAGGCGCTGGTGCGGCTGGTCTGGGGGGCCGGCGGCCACCCGTTCAGCCCGCCGCCGTTCCTGGCCGGCATCGTCGAATACGGCCCCATCCTCATCACCAAATACCGTCTGGCGGTGCTGGTGGTGACCATGGCGCTGCTGGTGGGGCTGTGGCTGTTCCTCAACCACACGCCGTTCGGGCGCATCCTGCGCGCCGGCAGCCGTGACGCGGAAATGGTGGGGATGCTGGGCATCAACCTGCCGCGGGTGCTGACGGGCGTGTTCGGGCTGGGCTGCTTCCTGGCCGGCTGCGCCGGGGTGCTGGCCGCCCCCTTGTGGACCATCACGCCGTCCATGGCGGCGGGGGCCATCATGCCGGCCTTCGTCATCGTCACCATCGGCGGTCTGGGTTCGTACCTGGGGGCCATCGTCGCCGGCCTTCTGGTGGGGATCGTCACCGCCCTGACCATTCAGTTCATGCCGGAAGCCTCGGCCGCCGCGATGTACGTGCTGATGGCCGTCATCCTGCTGGTGCGCCCGCGCGGGCTGTTCGGCGAGCGCTGGGAGCGTTTCGAATGACCGCGCGCACGTATCTCTCTCATCCTCTGACCGTTCTGGTCCTGGTGCTGGCCGGGCTGTCGGTGGCGGTGGAACTCACCGGCACCCCGCTCAGCCGCGTGACGCAGATCGCCATCTACGCGCTCTATGGCCTGGGCGTGAACCTTCTGCTGGGTTACACCGGGCTGGTGCCGTTCGGGGCGTCGGTGTTCTTCGGCACCGCCAGCTATGTGGCGGCGCTGGCCATGATCCACGGTTTCGGCGCCTTCGGCGGCGAGGTGACGGGGCTGGCGCTGACGGTGGCCTTCTCCGGCGTGCTGGCGCTGGTGCTGGGGCTGGTGGTGCTGAAGCGGCGGGGCCTGTACTTTTCGCTGCTGACGCTGGCCTGCTCGCAGATCGCCTTCGAGATCGCCTTCAAATGGACCGCGGTGACGGGGGGCGAGAACGGGCTGCAGAACGTGCCGCGCCCGATGCTGGCGGCCATGCCGGCGTTCCACGTCTTCACCATCGTCACGGTGGCGCTGGCGGTGTGGTTCCTGTGGCGGCTGGTCCACGCGCCGTTCGGGCGCACGCTGCAGGCCATGCGCGACAACGAACAGCGGGTCATCAGCCTGGGCTACGACACCTATCGGCTGAAGCTGGTGGTGTTCGTGATCTCCGCGGGCGTGATCGGCTATGCCGGCGGCCTGCTGGCCTTCATGCTCCAGGGTGCCTATGCCAACAATCTGAGCTGGCAGCACGCGGGCGACAGCCTGCTGATGACGGTGCTGGGCGGCGTGCATCACTTCCTCGGGCCGCTGTGGGGTGCGATCGCCTTCATCCTGCTGGAAGACAAGCTGAGCAGCCTGACCGAGCATTGGTGGCTGATCTTCGCCCCCATCGTCATGGCCTTCGCCCTGCTGTCGCCGGAGGGCATCCACGGGCTGGCGCAGCGCGTGCTGCGGCGGGAGCGCTGGACGCTGACCCGCGCCGGCATCCCGCGCCGCCCCGACGTGATCGCCCCCTACCGCAGTGCCGAGACCCACGCCGACCCCAACCGCCCGCTGCTGGCGATCACGGGGCTGAGCAAGAGCTTCGGCTCGCTGGTCACCGCCAACAACATCAGCCTTGAGGTGATGCCCAACCAGCTTCACAGCTTCATCGGCCCCAACGGGGCGGGCAAGACCACCTTCTTCAACATGCTGACGGGCGTGCTGCCGTCGGATGCCGGACGCATCGTGTTCGACGGGCATGACATCACCCGCCTGCCCATGCACCGCCGCATCCGTCTGGGCATGGGCCGGTCGTTCCAGATCCTGTCGGTGTTCCGCAATCTGACGGTGTTCGAGAACGTGCGCGTGGCGGTGCAGGCCCGCAGCCCGGCGCGTTTCAACCTGTGGCGCGACGCCCACGATCTGGACGACGTGAACGCCCGCACATGGTCGCTGCTGGCGGCGGTGGGGCTGGAGGACCGCGCGGCGGAACCCTGCACCAACCTGTCCCACGGTGAACAGCGTCTGCTGGAAATCGCCATCACGCTCGCCACCGACGCCAAGCTGCTGCTGCTCGACGAGCCGCTGGCCGGTCTGGCGGAGGCCGACCGCGTGGTGGTGTCCACCCTGATCCGTCAGCTTGCCAGCCGTCACGCCGTGCTGCTGATCGAGCACGACATCGACCGCGTGCTGTCGCTGTCCGACCGGGTGACGGTGCTGCACCAGGGCCGCCTCATTGCCGACGGGCGCCCGGCGGACGTGGCCGCCAACCCCGACGTGGTGGCCGCCTATCTCGGCAAGTCCAAGGACGACGACACCGTGGCCGCCGCCCCGCGCATCGAGCGCACCGCGGCCCCTGCCGTGGCTCCGCGCCCGCTGCTGCGGCTGGACAACCTGTCGGCGGGCTATGCCGGCAGCCGCATCCTCGACGGCCTGTCCATGGTCGTCAACGAGGGCGAGGCGCTGGCTCTCCTGGGCCGCAACGGGGTGGGCAAGACCACGACCCTGCGCGCCATCATGGGGGCGTGCCAGATCAGCGGCGGCACGGTGCATTTCGACGGGCGCGACATCACCGGCGCCAAGCCCTACGAGATCAACCGCATGGGCGTGTCGATGGTGCCGGAGGGGCGCCGCCTGTTCCCCAACCTGACGGTGTATGAGAACCTGCGCCTTGCCGAACGTCCCGGCGGCATCTCGGTGGCCGAGGCGTACGAACTGTTCCCCCGGCTGGAGGCGCGGCAGAAGGCCAAGGCGGAAAACCTGTCGGGCGGCGAACGCCAGATGGTCGCCATCGCGCGTGCCCTGATGGTGCCGGCCCGCGTGGTGCTGCTGGATGAGCCGTTCGAAGGGCTGGCGCCCGCGGTGGTGAAGGAGGTGATGGAGGCGGTGGCCAAGCTGCGCGGGCGCGTCGGCATGGTGATCGTCGAACACCACGCCGAAACCGTGCTGCCGCTGGTGGACCGCGCCTATGTGCTGGTCAACGGCCGCGTCGCCTTCGAAGGGGCGGCGGAGGTGCTGGAGCGCGACGTTGCCTTGCAACAGCGCCTGCTCGGCATCGTCCACGGCGATGACAACACCCATTCCCACGGGACCGGCCCGGTGGCCGCATCCCGGTCCTGAACCCGGAGAATCTGTCCCATGCAACCGAACCTCAGTGGTGCGACGCGGATGCACTTCATCCTGGGCGATCCCATCGCCCAGGTGCAGTCGCCGGCCTTCGTCACCCAATCCTTCGTCGAACGGGGGGCGAACGCCCTGTTGGCCCCCATCAACGTCACGCCCGCCGATCTCGACGGCTTCATGGCGGGGGTGGCGCTGGCCCGCAACGTGGACGGTCTGATCGTCACCGTCCCGCACAAGTTCGCCTGTGCGCGCCATTGCAGCCGCCTGACCGAGCGCGCCCAATTCCTGGGTGCCGTCAACGTCATGCGCCGCACGTCCGACGGCTGGTACGGCGACATGGTGGACGGGCTGGGCTTCGTCGGCAGCGTGAAGGCCAAGGGCGTGGACCTGCCGGGCAAGCGGGTGCTGCTGGTGGGGGCCGGCGGCGCCGGCACCGCCATCGCCCTGTCGTTCCTGGAGGAAGGGGCGGGCGAACTGGCGATCTATGACGCCGACACCGCCCGTCTCGACACGCTGGTGGGCCGTCTGGCTGAGCGTTTTCCGGGGCGGGTGCGCGTGGGATCACCCGACCCGGCGGGCTTCGATGTGGTGGCCAACGCCACGCCCATGGGCATGAAGCCGGAAGACCCGCTGCCGGTGATGGTGGAGCGGCTGTCGCCGTCCACCTTCGTCGGCTGCGTCATCACCGCCCCCCCGGCCAGCCCGCTGGTGGAAGCGGCGCGCCGTCTGGGGTGCAACACCCAGGTGGGCAAGGACATGTTCCAAACCCTGCTGGCCCGCATGGTGGATCACCTGCTCCAGCCGGCGGATTAAAGAAATCCCCCCTCTCCCCCCGGGGAGAGGGGGATTCACAGACCATTCCTCACTTTGTCGAACACACCCCGCCGCCGTCCTCGTGTGGCGGGAACGGAGAAGCCGTGCCATGACCGTAGAGCTGGAAAAGATCGTCGAAGGGGCGGTGTACGACGTGGTTGTCGTCGGCGCCGGGGGGGCCGGGATGTCCGCGGCCCTGTTCGCCGCCATCGAAGGGCTGAAGGTGCTGCTGGTGGAGCGCACCCCCTTCGTCGGTGGCACGACGGCCTATTCCGCCGCCACCACCTGGGTGCCCAACACCCATCATCTGGCCAGCACCCCCACCAAGGACAGCGTGGAGAAGGCCGCCCGCTTCCTGGATCTGGCGGTGGGCAACCATTCCTCGTCCGCCCTGCGCCGCGCCTTCCTGGAGGCCGGGCCGAAGGCGGTGGAGGTGATCGAGGCGAATTCCGAGGTCAAATACCGCGCCCGCCCGGTCCACCCCGACTACATCTCGGAACTGGAAGGCTCCACCGTCTGCGGCCGCGCGCTGGAACCGCTGCCCTTCGACGGGCGGCGGCTGGGGCGGGACTTCGCGCTGATCCGCCCGCCGATCCCGGAATTCACCGTGCTGGGCGGCATGATGATCGACCGCGACGACATCGGCCATCTGCTGAAGCTAACCAAATCCTTCGCCTCCTTCCGCCACGCGCTGAAGCTGATCGGGCGCCATGCCTCGGACCGGCTGCGTCACCCGCGCGGCACACGGCTGGTGATGGGCAACGCGCTGATCGCGCGCCTGCTCTATTCCCTGAACGCGCGGGGGGTGGACATTCTGGTGGGCACCACGGTGGAGAGCCTGAACCGCGACGGCGATACCATCGACGGCGTGACGCTCAGCCGCGGCGGCACGCGGCGCACGGTGCTGGCGCGCGGCGGCGTGATCCTGGCGTCGGGCGGGTTCAGCCGGCACAAGGAGTTGCGGGCCAAGATGCTGCACGCCCCGGTGCCCGAACACAGCCCCATCGCCCCCGGCAACACCGGCGAAATGCACGATCTGGCCCTGGCGGCGGGCGGGCGCTACGGCACGGCCAACCTCGACAATTCCTATTGGGCGCCCATGTCGGTGCGCCGCCGGCCCGACGGCACCCAGGCGGTGTTCCCCCACTTCATCCTCGACCGCGGCAAGCCGGGGACGGTGACGGTGAACAAGGCCGGGCGGCGGTTCGTCAACGAATCCACCTCCTACCACCTGTTCGTGCGGGCCATGTATGAATCGCACAAGACGGTGCCGACGGTCCCGGCCTACCTCATCACCGACGCCGACGGCCTGCGCCGCTATGGGCTGGGCATGGTGCGCCCCGGCGGAAAGGGCTTGGAACCGTTCATCGACGAAGGCTATCTGGTGCAGGCCCCGACGCTGGCCGATCTGGCCCGCCGGCTGGACATCGACGCCGCCGGGCTGGCGGAGACGGTGGCGTCCATGAACCGCTTTGCCCAGACCGGCATCGACACCGACTTTGGCCGCGGCACCACCGATTACCACCGGGTCAACGGCGACGGCACCCGCGGTCTGCCCAACCCCAACCTCGGCCCCATCGGGCAGGCGCCGTTCTACGCCGTGCGGCTCTACCCCGGCGACATCGGGGCGGCCACGGGGTTCGTCACCGACGCCGACGCCCAGGTGCTGGGTACGGACGACCGGCCCATCGGCGGGCTGTACGCCATCGGCAACGACATGAACTCCATCATGGGCGGGGTCTATCCGGCACCGGGCATCACCATCGGGCCGGGGCTGGTCTTCGCCTACATCGCCGCCCGCCACGCCGCCCGCCGGGCCGCGTGACCCGTGAGACAGACGACAGGGAGACAGGCCATGCGCGCGCTGGTGACGGGCGGCAGCCAGGGGATCGGCGGGGCGGTGTGCCGCCGGCTGGCGGCGGATGCGGTGATGCGGGGGGAAACCCCCGCCATCGTGCTGACGGTGCGGAGCTTCCGCCCGGATGTGGACGAGCTGGTGTCCACCTTGCAGGAGATGGGGGCGCGTGTCCTGCCGCTGGAAGCGGAACTGTCCGACCCGGACGCCGCATCCCGTGTGGTGGCCGCGGCGGTGGATTTCTGCGGCGGTCTGGACGCGCTGGTGTCCAACGCCGGTCTGATGGGGGCGGGCGGGCCGCTGGCCGCGGCGGATGTGGCCGACTGGGACCGGGTGTTTGCGGTGAACGTGCGGGCGCCGTGGCTGCTGGCGAAGGCGGCGTTTCCCGCCCTGACCGCCAGCGGCGGGGCGATGGTGGCGGTGGCGTCCATGTCCGGCGTCCATCCCCATCCCAACGGCGGTGCCTATGCCGCGTCGAAGGCCGCACTCATCATGCTGTGCCGGCAACTGGCGCAGGAATGGGGGCCGCAGGGGGTGCGGGTGAACGCCGTGTCCCCCGGCATGACCCGCACGCCGCTGACCCGCCACATCTATGCGAATGCCGAGGTGGCGGAACGCCGCGCCGGTCTGGTGCCCCTGCGCCGCGTGGCCGAACCCGACGACGTGGCCGACGCGGTGGCCTTCCTGCTGCGCAGCGCCCACGTGACGGGGGAAAATGTGACCGTGGACGGCGGTTTCTCCAGTTCGATCCTGGGGCACATGCCGGGGTTGCCGCGGGCGGGGAAGTGATCCCGTCCGGCTACAATCCCCCCGTCGCCCGCACCACGGTCGCGGTGACATAGGCGGATTCCGGCGACAGCAGCCACAGCACCACGTCGGCGATCTCGTCCGGTTCGGCGATGCGGCCCAGCGGCACGCGCCCGACCACGCGGGCCGGGCGGTCGGGGACGCCGCCGGCGGCGTGGATGCCGGTGTAGGCCGTGCCCGCCGCCACCGCGTTCACCCGGATGCCCAGCGGTGCCACCTCCTTGCCCAAACCGATGGTCAGGGTGTCCACCGCGCCCTTGGTGGCGGCGTAATGCACGTATTCGCCGGGCGATCCCAGGGTGGCGGCGGCGGACGACAGGTTGACCATGCGGCCGGGGATGCCCGCCGCCTGCCACCGCCGTACCGCCTGCTGCGCCATCATCAGAGTGCCCAGAAGGTTCACGTCCAGCGTCCGCCGCATCACCTCCAGCGGCAAGTCGGCAAAGGGGCCGTGGCGCCCGGTGATGCCGGCGTTGTTGACCAGCGCGGTGGGGGTGCCCAACGCGCGCGTGGCCGCGTCGAAGAAGCGGGGGGCGAAGGCGGGGTCGGCCACGTCGCCCTGAACCGCGTGGACCCGCGCCCCGGCCCCCGTCAGTTCCGCCACCAGCGTTTCGGCGGCGGCGGTGTCCTGCACATAGCTGAAGCCGACGGCGTACCCCAGCGCCGCTGCCTTGCGCACCACGGCGGCGCCGATGCCGCGGCTGCCGCCGGTGACCAGAACCACGTCCTGGGCCGGGGTGGGGTGGGGCGTGGGTTCGGTCAACGGAGCCTCCCTCGGGTATGGCGGTTTGTTTCAGAAGTGAGCGCTGATCTATACGCTTTCTTGCCGAGAACCGCCACACCCGCCGGCCTTACTCCCGCACGACGTAGGTGTAGAAGCGGATGCGCCCGTCGGCTTCCGTCTCGCGGTAGAGGCCCTGGATCTCGTTGTCGAAACCGGGGAAGCGGTTGGCACCCTCCTGGAACATCTGCAGATACGCGATCATCGGGCGGGCGCGCTCGTCCAGCCGTTCGCCGGGCACGATGGTGGCAATGCCGGGCGGGTAGACCACGAACAGGGTGGTGGCGATGCGGCCCATCACCTGGTCGATGGGCAGGTAATCCACGTTGTTGCGCACCAGATGCCGCACCGCCTCCCGCGGGGGGATCGCCATTTCCGGCAGGTGCTCGCGCTTGAAGATGTTCTGCTGGAGCGTGCTGGTGCCCCGCTCGCGGTAGAAGCTGTGCATGGCGTTGCACAGGTCGCGCAGGCGGCGGCCGGAATAATGCTTGGGCCGGCGGGCGACGAATTCCGGGATCACCTCGTCCAGCAGGGCGTTGTCGTCGTGCAGCCGCTTGAACGCCACCAGACCGCTCAGCAGCGTGCCGGCCTTGCTGGATTCCACCCCCGGCGTCAGCAGGAACAGGATGGAGTTCAGGTCGTTCTTTTCCGGCACGATGCGGTTTTCGCGCAGGTACTGCGCCAGCACCGGGGCCGGGATGCCGTGATCCTCATAGGCCCCCGTCTGCCGGTTGAAGCCGGGGGTCAGCAGGGTCAGCTTGTTGGGATCGGTCATGGCATAGCCCGGCTCCACCCGCGCGAAGCCGTGCCAATGGTCGCCGGGGCCGAATTCCCAATGGCGGACGTTGGCGGCCAGCGCGTCGGTGGGCACGTCCTCCCACGCCACGGCTTCGCCGTTCACCGTCACCCGGTCGGGCACGAAGGGGTCGAAGAACCAGCGGCGGGCGGGGTCGGTCTCGCGCTCCTCGAACTCGCGGCGGATGGCGCGGATCTTCTTGCGAAGCTCGATGCCCAGCCGGATGGTGTCGTCCCACAGCACCTCGCCCGAGCGGCCCTTCATCATCTGCGCGCCGACGTCCAGCGACGCGAACAGCGGGTAGAACGGCGAGGTGGAGGCGTGCAGCAGGAAGGTCTCGTTGAAGCGGCGGTGCTCCACCCGGCGGCGCTGGCCCTTGATGTGGCTGTCCTTCACATGGATCTGCGACGCCTGGGAAAAGCTGGCAAGCTGCTTGTGGGTCGATTGGGTGGCGATGATGCCGGGGTGGCTGTCGCCCAGCCCGTCCAGCCCCATGGCGAAATGGCCCTTGAACAGCGGGTGGAACTTCAGGAACCCCGCCCACGCCTCGTCGAACAGGATGTAGTCGCAGAGGTGGCCGATCTTCGCCAGGATGGCTTCGGCGTTGTAGATGGTGCCGTCGTAGCTGCACTGCTGGATCACCGCGGCGCGGAACGGGCGCTCGCGCCGCCACGCATCGGGATCCTTGACCAGCGGGTTGCGGCGGATCTTGTCGCGGATGCGCTCCTCGTCCAGCGCATCCGGGTCGATGGGGCCGATCAGGCCATAGGCGTTGCGGCCGGTTTCCAGAAAGACCGGGATGCCGCCGCCCAGAAACAGCCCGCCGTGGTGGGCGGCCTTGTGGTTGTTGCGGTCGAACAGCACCAGATCATCCTCGGCCACCAGCGCCGACAGCACGATCTTGTTGGACGCCGAGGTGCCGTTGAGCACGAAATAGGTGCGCTCGGCCCCGAAGATGCGCGCCGCCTCCTTCTGCGCCTGGAGCGCCGGCCCCTCGTGGACCAGCAGGTCGCCCATCTCCAGCACCGAATTGTCGATGTCGTCGCGGAACACCGCCTCGCCCAGATGTTCGACGAAGATGCGCCCGATGGGGCTGCGGCTGTAGAAGATGCCGCCGTTGTGACCGGGGCAGGTCCACAGCTGGTTGCCCTCCTCCGCGTAATCCACCAGCGCGCCGAAGAACGGGGTCTTCAGCGTGTCGGCGTACTGCTTCAGCCGGCTGACCAGATTCTTGGCGATGAATTCCGGCGTTTCTTCGGCCAGGAAGACGTAACCGTCCACCTGATTGAGCACATCGACGGGGATGTTTTCCAGCCGCTGGCGGCGGACCAGCAGGATGATGGGCATCTCCAGGCCCCGCCGCCGGGCCAGCGCGATCAGGGCTGCCGTCTTGCCGTCCAGCCCGCGCTTGCCCCAATCCACCACCATGCAGCCGATGGCGGCGTCGGTGCGGATGGCCAGTTCCGCGTCGTCCACCCGGCGCGCGCGGATCACCTCGAACCCCATCCGTTCGATCTCGGCGGTGATCTGCTGAAGGCGGATGCCCTCCAGTTCGTCGGCCTCGAAGGCCGGGGCGCAGACCAGGAACGTGAAGCGGCGGAAGAAGTCCATGCCAGGAGGCTCCGGTGTTGGGAGAAGACGGAAAAATCAGAAGGGACGGGGGCGTCAGTCGCCGGCCTGGACCATGCCGCCGTGGTGGTCGTCGGGCGGTGCGATGTCGGCGAAGCCCAAGGCGCGCTGCATGAACACGCTGTCGGTCCAGCGCCCGAACTTGAAGCCCACGGATGTCAGGATGCCCGCCTGCTGAAAGCCGCAGGACAGGTGCAGGCGCAAGGAGGGGGTGTTGGCGCTGTCCACCACCGCCACCATCTGGCGGCAGCCGGCGGTCGTGCACGCCTCGATCAGCGCCGGCAGCAGCCGGCGGCCGATGCCAAGCCCCTGATAATCCTTGTGGATATAGATGGAGTGCTCGACCGTGTAGCGGTACGCCGGGCGCTTGCGGAACGGGGCGGCATAGGCATAGCCGGCCACCACGCCCCCGGCGTCGGCGACCAGATGGGGCAGCCGGCGTTTCAGCATCACCTTGCGCCGGCGTTTCAATTCGTCGGCGTGCAGCGGCTCGATGTCGAACGGACCCAGCCCGTGCTGGATGTGATAGCTGTAGATGTCCAGCATCGCCGCCACATCCTCTTCGGTGGAGGGGCGGATGATGATGGGCGGGGGTGACGACTGGACCACCGGTGCGACCTCGGCCTGGGTTTGCCGGGGCGACCATACAAGATGGTCATGACAGGTGTGTGACGGTGGGGCGGGTTCGTGGACGGCTGAAAACAGTTTGGGGCGGGCCGCAACCGGCCCACCCCATTCCACGGAACCCATTTTTCGTCCGAGGCTGGTTCTCAGTCCCCGCCGGCCATGGCCGCGGCGGCGGCCAGCCGGTTGGCGTCCTGTGCCGCCCTGGCCCGGCTGCGCACGGCGAACGCGGCGATCAGGCTGATGCCCGCGGCCAGGCTGAGCCACAGGCCGGGGGACGCCCGGTTGCCGGTCGTCTCGATGAGGTACGTGCACACCGCCGGGGTGAAGCCGCCGAAAACCGCGGTCGCCAGACTGAACGCCAGCGAGAAACCGGCGGTGCGCACCTCCACCGGCATGATTTCCGCCAGCAGCGGGATCATCGCGCCGTTGTAGATTCCGAAGAAGAACGAGAACCACAGTTCCACCAGCAGCAGCTTGCCGAAGCTGGGGTCGGCCACCAGCCACGACATCGCCGGATAGGCGGTGACCAGGGCCAGGGCCGGGATCAGCAGCAGCAGCGGCCGCCGCCCGATGCGGTCGGACAGCGCCCCGCCGATGGGCAGCCACAGGAAATTCGACAGGCCCACGCACAAGGTGACGAGCAGATTGTCCTGAACCGCCAGATGCAGCGCCTGCCGGCCAAAGGTCGGGGTATAGGCGGTGATGAGATAAAAGGTGGTGGTGGTCATCACCGACAGCATCATGCCGATCCCCACCAGCCGCCAGTTGGCGGCGATGACGCGCAGCACCTCGCCGGCGCTCGGGCGGTGCTTGCGGTGCTGGAACTCCTCGGTTTCCTGCAGCGAGCGGCGCAGGAACAGGATCAGCGGAATGATCATGCAGCCGATCAGCAGCGGCACGCGCCAGCCCCACAGGACCATCTCTTCCGGCGGCAGGATCGTGGTGAGCGCCACCCCGATCAGGGCCGCGAACATCACCGCCACCTGCTGGCTGGCCGACTGCCACGAACAATAGAAGCCGCGGTTGCCCGGCGTGGCGATTTCCGACAGATAGATCGACACGCCCCCCAGTTCGACGCCGGCGGACAACCCTTGCAACAAGCGTCCGATCACCACCAGCAGCGGTGCCGCCGGTCCCAGCACGTCATAGCCCGGTGTCACGGCGATGGTGACGGTGCCGATGGCCATCAGCCCCAGCGTCAGGATCAGCCCCGTGCGCCGCCCCTTGCGGTCGATGTAGGAACCGAGAAGGATCGCACCCAGCGGGCGCATCAGATACCCCGCCCCGAACGTCGCCAGCGACAGCATGAGCGAGGCGAATTCACTGTCGGAGGGGAAGAAGGTCTTGGCGATGTAATTGGCGTAATAGCCGTAAACCATGAAATCGTACATCTCGAGAAAATTACCGCTCGAGACGCGGAGGACGGCACCGATTTTTGCTCGGCGCTCTGCGGGTGTCAGCACTGCGTTTCTCCCGTACTTTGTTTTTTCAGGATTGGGGGGCCGGGTCAGTGACCGGAGTCACGGCCCGCACCGTTTTCGAGCGCGTAGCGCAGCAGAGCCGCCGAGCGGTACACGCCATGGACGAATTTGCTGTAGGGCATCAGCAGGAACAGCGACAGGACGAAGCCCAGGTGCACCGCCAGCGCCATGCCCATGGCCCCGGTCGCCCGCACGGCCAGCAGCAGCAGGCCGGTCAGCGCCGTCATGCACAGCAGCACCAGAAAGGCCACGTCGGTGCCCAGCAGCGTCCGGGCGGTGGGGGCCTGATCGCCCGCCAGCTTCAGCCACAGCATCCCCAGCGTGCCGACAACCATGCCCAGCCCGCCCGCGGTGCCCAGCAGCACCGGCAGGCTGAAGACGCCGTAGGGGGCTTCCCACCCGAACAGGAAATGATAGAGCGTCGCCACGCCCGTGGACGCGAAGCAGGCGAAGAAGCCGTAGAACAGCGCGTGGTGAAACCGCCGCCGCACCGTGGAGAACGTCTCGTCACGGTCGTTGCAGCCGTGCTCCCCGCCCAGATGGCGCAGGGTCAGGATGTCCGACAGCGCTTGGGCCAGCGGGCGGCGGCGCAGCGGATCGGCATCCCGCGCCCCGGCATCGCGCCAGAAATTGGCGAACCCCATGGCCAGCGCCAGCAATGCGTAAAGGAACGTCACCGATCCCAGCACCGCCATGGCATCGTGGGGGATGACGGCGTAGAACGCGCCGGGGCCGGTGTGGACCCCGTACAGCAGGCCAGGGGAACGCAGCAGCATGGCGGCCAGCAGAACCCCGGCCAGGGCCAGGGCGGTGACCACCGACACCACCAGGCCGTTGCGGCGCAGCAGTTTGGCCACCGGCTGCGGCCACGCGTATTCCTCGTAGGTTTCCGCCCGGAGTTCGGCAAAGCTCCTGGGCAGGTTGATGCCGAATTCGTGGGGTGGGGCGTATTGGCAGGCGTGATAGCAGCCGCGGCAATTGTGGCAGAGGTTGGCGAGGTAGCTGAGATCGCCGTTGGTGAAATCCCGCCGCTGCTCCATGGCCGGAAACACCGCGCAAAAGCCCTCGCAATACCGGCAGGCGTTGCAGATCTCCATCGCCCGGCGGGCGTCTTCCAAAGCCTCAGTGGTGCGCATAGCTCGCCGCCTCCTTCCCCGCGATACGGCCGAACACCGTGCCGATCGCCATGCCGAAACCCGCCAGATAGCCGCGCCCCAGAATGTTGCCGGCCATGATCTCGCCCGCCGCGAACAGGTTCTTTGCCGGGCGCCCGTCCTGCATCTGCACGCGGGCCTGCGTGTCGATCTTCACGCCCAGATAGGTGAAGGTGATGCCGGGCCGCAGCGGATAGGCGGTGAAGGGCGCCGTATCGACGGTGCGCGCCCAATGGGTCTTGGGCGGGGTCAGCCCCTCGGTCCGGCAATCGTCCAGACGGGTGGTGTCGAAGGTGCCGGTCTGAACCGCGGCGTTGTAATCGGTGACTGTCCGTTCCAATGCTGCCGGGTCCAGCCCCAGCTTGGCCGCCAGTTCGGCGATGCTGTCCGCCGTCACCGGCGGGAACACCGACGGCATGAACAGGTGGGCCGCCTTGGAATCGATGATGGAATAGGCGATCTGCCCCGGCTGCTGCGCCACCAGCCGGCCCCAGATGGCGTAGCGCTTGGGCCAGAAATCCTCGCCCTCGTCATAAAACCGCTGGGCATCGCGGTTGACGACGATGCTGAAGGGCACGCAGTCCAGCCGGGTGACGATGCCGCCGTCGAAGGCCGGCGCCCGCGCGTCGATGGCGACCGCGTGGCATTGGGTGGGGTCGCCCGCCTGCTGCACGCCCTGGGCCAGCAGGTTTTCCAGAATCCGGCCCTTGGCATAGGGGGTGCCGCGGATGATGAAATTGTCCGCCGCGTCGCCCCAATAGCGTTTCAGCCAGCCGATGTTCGCCTGGAAACCGCCCGACGACGCCACCACCGCCTTGGCCCGGACGGTGGCGGGAAAGCCGCGGCTGGTGACCGACACCGACCGGACGAGGCCGTCGTCAAGATCCAGCGACACCACCTCGGTGTCGTAGAGAACCTCCACGCCCAGCCGTTCCGCCGTGGTGTAATAGGCGTTCAGCAGCGCCTTGCCGCCCCCCAGAAAGAAGGCGTTGGTGCGCGACAGGCTCAGCGTCCCGCTCAGGGACGGCTGGAAGCGCACGCCGCACGCCTCCATCCACGGCAGCACCTGTGCCGTGGCGCGGATGGTCATGCGCGCCAGCGTCTCGTCGGTGTTGCCGCCGGTGACGCGGACCAGATCCTCCCAATACTCGTCCTCGCCGTAGGACTCGGTGAGCACCGAGGTCGGCGCCGTGTGCATGGCCCGCAGGTTGCGGGTGTGCCGGCTGTTGCCGCCGCGGAAGGCCCGCGGGGCGTGTTCCAGCACCAGCACGCTGGCCCCCTGCTTGCGCGCCGAAATCGCCGCGCACAGCGCCGCGTTGCCGCCGCCGATCACCAGAACATCGTAGGTTTTTGAAAAATCCGCCATGAGCGCCCATCCCAGTGTGCGTTCGTCGTTCTTTGTGCACGCTTGTATACGCTGGTGCGCAAGCCGTCAATTCCATGATTGGGCGTGGGCGCGCACCGCCGCCGCCGGCCACCGCACGGGCGCGATACTTTTGTATACCGATGTACGGAAAAGCCTTATCGTGCCCCGGCAACAGGAAGCAGGAGCATTCAGCCGTGGCCCGCGCACCCAAGCCGAAGGACGCCACCCCCCAGAGCGCAGCGCTGGAGGAGGTGACGGCCAAAGTGCCGCTCAGCGTCGTCGCCTACCGCAAGATCCGCGAGGCGATCCGCACCGGCCACTACGCGCCGGGGGACCGCATCCTCGAAGACGAGCTGTCACGCCAGTTGGAAATGAGCCGCACCCCGGTGCGCGAAGCGCTGCACCGGCTGGAATCCGAAGGGCTGCTGGTGTACGAGGCGCGCCAGGGAATCGTCGTCGCGCGCCTGGATTATCAGATGATCATGGAACTCTATTCCATGCGCGACGTGCTGGAGGGCACCGCCGCGGCCATGGCCGCCCGCCACGCGTCGGATGCGGAAATCGCCAATCTTGAACATCTGCTGCTGATGGAGGAACGCTTCGCCGACGATGCCGCGGCCATGGCCGAACACAACCGGCGTTTCCACGAAGCCATCTACCGCAGCGCCCACAACCGTTATCTTTTGAAAACGCTGAACGCGCTGCAGGATCCGCTGTCGCTGCTCAGCAAGACCACGTTTCTTCTGCCCGGCCGCCGTACGGCGGCCCACCCCGAGCATCAGGCGATCGTGGAGGCGATCCGCGCCCGTGATCCCGAACGGGCCGAACGGGTGGCCCGCACCCACATCCGCGCCGCCCAGCAGGCCCGCCTGCAAATCATGGCCGAAGAGGCGGCGTGGGGCGCCGATACGCCGGGCGGCTCATAAAAAAGAGACGGCCGGTTCGAACGGAAAGGTTCGAACCGGCCGCATGGAAAAACACCGTTGCTTTGCCGTCAGTCCCCCGCCGCCGGCTGCGGCACCGGGGCGGCGCGGCGGACGAACAGGCGGTAGATCAGGACGAAGAACACCGGCACGAACACCACCGCCAGCACGGTGGCCGAGATCATGCCGCCCATCACGCCCACACCGATGGCGTTCTGGCTTTCCGACCCGGCCCCGCTGGCGATCGCCAGCGGCAGCACGCCCAGGATGAAGGCCATGGAGGTCATGATGATCGGGCGCAGACGCTGGCGGCACGCCTCGATGGCGGCGTCCTTCAGGTCCATGCCCTGGTCGTACAGCGCCTTGGCGAACTCCACGATCAGGATGGCGTTCTTGGCCGACAGGCCGATGGTGGTCAGCAGGCCGACCTGAAAATACACGTCGCTGGGCAGGCCGCGCAGCAGGGCCGCCGTCACCGCCCCGATCACCCCCAGCGGCACCACCAGGATCACCGCCGCCGGCACCGACCAGCTTTCATAGAGCGCTGCCAGACACAGGAACACGATGATCATGGACAGGGCATAGAGGGCCGGCGCCTGCGACCCGCTCAGCCGCTCCTCGAACGACAGGCCGGTCCATTCATAGCCGATGCCGGGGGGCAGCTTGGTCATCATGGCTTCCATCTCGGCCATCGCCTCGCCCGAGCTGATGCCCGGTGCCGCCGATCCCTGGATGTTGACCGAGGACGCGCCGTTGTACCGCTCCAGCTTCGGCGAGCCGTAGATCCATTGCCCCATGGAAAAGGCGGAGAACGGCACCATCTGGCCCGATGCGTTGCGCACGTACCAGCGGTTGATGTCGCTGGGCTGCATGCGGTACGGGGCGTCGGCCTGCAGATAGACCTTCTTCACCCGGCCGTTGTCGATGAAGTCGTTGACGTACGACGACCCCCACGCCACCGACAGGGTGGTGTTGATGTCGCTGAGCGACAACCCCAGGGCCGCGGCCTTTTCCCGGTCCACGTCGAGCCGGAACTGCGGCGTGTCCTCCAGCCCGTTGGGGCGCACGCCCACCAGTTTGGGATTCTGCGCCGCCATGCCCAGCAACTGGTTGCGCGCCTGCATCAGCCGGTCGTGCCCCAGCCCGCCACGGTCCACGAGCTGGAGATCGAAGCCGGTGGCGTTGCCCAGACCCGGCACCGACGGCGGCAGGAAGGCGAAGACCACCGCGTCCTTCAGCTTGGACATGGCGCCCATCACCCGCCCGGCAATGGCCTGGGGCTTCTGCGCCGGGGACGGGCGCACGCTCCAGTCCTTCAGGCGGACGAAGGCCATGCCGGAGTTCTGCCCGCGCCCGGCGAAGTTGAATCCCACAATGGTGAACAGCCCCTCCACCGTGTCCTTTTCGCGGGTCAGGAAATAGTCGGTGACGGCGGCGGCGGTTTCCGCCGTGCGTTCGGCGCTGGCGTTGGGCGGGGCCGACCACAGCACGAACAGCTGCCCGCGGTCCTCGGTGGGCAGGAACGACGACGGGATCTGCATGAACAGATACCCCAGCCCGCCCAAAATCAGCAGATAGGCGAAGAAATAGCGCCCGATCCGCCCCACGGCCCCGCGCACGCCGCCGACATAGGCGCGCGAGGTGGCGTCGAAGCCGCGGTTGAACAGGCCGAAGAATCCGCCCCGGTGATGGCCGTGCCCCTCGGGCAGCGGCTTCAGCAGGGTGGCGCACAACGCCGGGGTCAGCACCAGCGCCACCAGCACCGACAGCCCCATGGCCGACACGATGGTCAGCGAGAACTGGCGGTAGATGGCGCCCGCCGACCCGCCGAAAAACGCCATGGGCACGAACACCGCCGACAGCACCAGCGCGATGCCGATCAGGGCGCCGGTAATCTGGTCCATGGATTTGCGGGTGGCGTCGCGGGGGGCGAGCTTGTCCTCGCTCATCACGCGCTCGACGTTTTCCACCACCACGATGGCATCGTCCACCAGAAGGCCGATGGCGAGCACCATGCCGAACATGGTCAGCACGTTGATGGAGAACCCGAACGACGACAGGATGCCGAAGGTGCCCAGCAGCACCACCGGCACCGCGATGGTCGGGATCAGCGTGGCGCGGAAGTTCTGCAGGAACAGGTACATCACCACGAACACCAGGACGATGGCCTCGACCAGCGTCTTGATCACCTCGTGGATCGACAGCTGCACGAACGGGGTGCTGTCATAGGGGTAGATGACCTCCAGCCCCGCGGGGAAGAAGGCGGACAGGTCGGCGATGCGCGCCTTGACCGCCGCCGCCGTGTCCAGCGCGTTGGCGCCGGTGGCCAGCTTGATGCCCAGACCGGCGGCGGGGTTGCCGTTGTAGCGGGCGGCGATCTCATAGGTTTCCGACCCGATCTCGATCCGTGCCACGTCGCGCAGCCGCACCTGCGACCCGTCGGGATTCACCCGCAGCAGGATGGCGCCGAACTGTTCGGGCGTCTGCATCCGCGACTGGGCGGTGATGGTGGCGTTGATGCGCTGGCCGGGCACGGCGGGGGCACCGCCCAACTGGCCGGCGGAGACTTGCGCGTTTTCCGCCTTGACCGCGGTGGTGATGTCGGTGGTGGTGAGCTGATGGCTGTTCAGCTTGTCGGGGTCGATCCAGATGCGCATGGCATGCTGCGGCCCGAACACCGTGACGTCGCCCACGCCCTGCACGCGGCTGATGATGTCCTGCAGGTTCGAGGTCACATAGTCGGCGATGTCCCCCTGGGTCAGCCGCCCGTCGGACGACACGAAGCCGGCCACCATCAGAAAGTCGTTGCCGGCCTTGGACACCTGCAGCCCGCGCTGCTGCACCTCCTGCGGCAGCAGGGGCACGGCAAGCTGGAGCTTGTTCTGCACCTGCACCTGGGCGATGTCGGGGTTGGCCGCCGGCTCGAACGTCAAGGTGATGGTGACGTTGCCCGAACTGTCGCTGGTGGACGCCATGTAGCGGAAATTGTCCAGCCCGGTCATCTTCTGCTCGATGACCTGGGTGACCGTGTCCTCCAGCGTCTTGGCCGAGGCGCCGGGGTAGCTGGCGGTGATCGACACCGTGGGCGGGGCGATCTTGGGGTATTGTTCGACGGGCAGCCGCAGGATGGCCAGCGCGCCGGCCATCATGATGACGATGGCGATGACCCAGGCGAAGACCGGGCGGTCGATGAAGAATTTCGACATGGGGATGGTCCCGCCTTACTTCGCCGCCGGCTTCGGTCCGGCCCCGTCGGGCAGCTTTGGTCCCGCCCCGTCGGGCAGGGCGGCCACGGTGTTGGGCGGGGGCACCGGCTTGACCTCCGCCCCCGGTTTCACCTTTTGCAGCCCTTCGATCACGATGCGCTCGCCAGGCGTCAGCCCCTCGGACACCAGCCAGGCGTTGCCGACGGGGCGTTCGGTCTTGATGGTGCGCGGCGCCACCTTGTTGCCGTCGCCGACCACCCACACCCGCGCCGACCCGTCGGGGCCGCGGCTGACGGCGGCCTGGGGCACGGTGATGGCCCCCGCCGCGATGCCTTGCTCGATGCGCGCCCGCACGAACAGGCCGGGCAGCAGATCCTGCTTGGGGTTGGGGAAGACCGCGCGCAACTGCACCGAACTGGTGCCGGGATCCACCGTGACGCCGGCGAACTGCAGGTCGCCCCGGATGGGGTAGGGGGTGCCGCTGCCGTCCAGCAGCAGGGAGACGGGGATCTTCCCCGGTTCCGCCGGGCGGATGCGCCCGCTTTCCATGGCCTCGCGCAGTGCCATCAACTGCGACGCCGTTTGGGTCACGTCCACATAGATGGGATCGAACTGCTGGACAGTGGCCAGCGCCGTCGCCTGATTGGCGGTGACCAGCGCCCCTTCGGTCACCGACGATTTGCCGATGCGGCCGGAGATGGGGGCGAACACCTTGGTATAATTCAGGTTGATCTGGGCCAGATTGAGCGAGGCCCTGGCCGCGGCCAACTGCGCCTCGTTCTGTTTCAAGGTGGCCTGAACGTCGTCGTAATCCTGTTTGCTGACCACGCTGTTCCTGACCAGATCGCCGTAGCGCCCGGCCTTGTTGCGGGCGGCCTGCAGGTTCGCCTCCGCCTTCTGCACGTCGGCCTGCGCGCTGGCGAGTGCGGCCTCATAGGTCGCGGGGTCGATCTGGTAGAGCTGCTCGCCCGCCTTGACGTCGCTGCCTTCCTGGAAGAAGCGCTTCAGCACGATGCCGCTGACCTGGGGGCGGATTTCCGCCACGCGGAACGGGGCGGTGCGGCCCGGCAGTTCGGTGGTGACGGGCAGATCCTGTGGCTGGATGGTGGTGACGGTCACCTCTGCCGGGCCGGGGGCGGGGGCCGGGCCGGCAGCCTGCTTCTTGTCCTGGCAGCCGGCCAGCGCGGCGGCCAGGGCCGCCAGAAGCGCCAGATGAATCGCTCGGTTGGGTTTGACCATCGTTCAGTCCCTGTCCCTCGTCCGTATCCCTGATCGGGCCTGTCCCCGGCCGGCCTTGACGTCCAGACGTACTGTCTCATACAGTACACTGTACTGGACGATACATTCTGGACGATGCACCGCGCAAGGGGGTTCTGTCATGCCCGGAACAGGGCTGAACCATACCAGACACGGCCCAAGGGCGGCAGCCGCCGCGGCGGCACCGGCGCGCCCGCGGGGCTGGGCGCGCTGCCGGGCGCTGCTGGACGCGGCGGCCGCGCTGTTCGTGGAAAAGGGGTTCGCCGCCACCTCCCTGACCGATGTGCTGCGTCAGGCCGGCGGGTCGCGCACCACGCTCTACAAGCATTTCGGTGACAAGGAAGGCTTGTTCCGCGCGATGATGGAGGAGCATTGCGCCCAGGTTGTGGAGGGGATGGCCCGCACCCCCGCCCGCCCGTCCGGCACCGGGGCGGAAGGAGCGGAGGAGCGGCTGACCCGGTTCGGCCTGCATCTGGCCCGCACCCTATACACGCCGGAAACCATGGCGATCCTGCGCACCCTGATTTCCGAGGGCGGGCGCATCCCCGATCTGGTGGAAGCCTTTTTCCACGTCGGCCCGGAACAGACCGACGAACAGTTGACCCGCTGTTTCCAGGATCTGGCGGCGGCGGGGCACCTGCGCATCGACGACCCGGCGGTGGCGGCCCGCGCGTTCGGCGGGATGGTGGTGGGGCATCTGCTGCTGAAGCGGCTGATCCTGCCCGACGCCCCGGTGGCGATGGACGAGGTGGAGCGCTATGTGCGCGCCTGCGTGCGCATGGTTCTCCACGGTATCGGCCCCGCCGGTCACTGAGTTTCTCACCCCAAGCTTTGCCGAGGATTGCCGTGGCGCCCAAGGACATCGTTGTCTTCATCGAGGACGAACAGGAACAGACCGCCCGCCTGACCTATGCCGCCGCCCTGGCGGAACGGTGGCAGGCGCACCTGACCGCGGTGTTCGCCGCCGGGCGGCTGGATTTCGTCCCCGCCAACGCCTTTGCCCGCGGCGCCGGGCTGGAGACCATGCTGCGCCGGCACCACGCCGCGACCCACGCGGCGGCGGCCCATGCGCAGCAGCGGTTCGACACCATCACCGCCGCCGCGGGTCTCAGCGCCGAATGGCGGGTGGCGACCCACGAGGACGAGGACGGGCTGATGCTGCACGCCCGTCACGCCAGCCTCGCCATCGTCGGTCCGCCGCCGCGGTCCACGGGCCGCAAGCGGGTGGTCGGCCTGGCGGTGGAGGTGATCTTCGCCTCGGGCCGCCCGACGCTGCTGCTGCCGCTGGACTGGCCACCGGAGCGGCTGCCCCGCCGGATCGTGGTGGGGTGGAACGGCAGCCGCGAGGCGACGACGGCCATCGCGCACGCCATGCCCTTCCTGATGGCGGCGGAAACGGTGCATCTGGCGGTGGTTCCCGACGGGCACCTGAACGGCCCGCTGGGCGCCGACCCCGGCGCCGACATGTCCCGTCATCTGGCCCGCCACGGGGTGCCGGTGGTGCTGGACCAGCGGCGGGGCAGCGATGCCGGCACCGTCCTGCTGGAGCACGCACGCACGGTGGACGCCGACCTGCTGGTGATGGGGGCCTATGGCCGCACGCGGCTCAGCGAATTCGTGTTCGGCGGCACCACCCGTACGGTGCTGGCGAAGGCCGGGCTGCCGATTTTGTTGTCCACATGAGGCCAAGGCTTGCCCGCCGGGAGTGGGGCGGGTAAGCCCAGAGGGAAGGGAAAGCCGGCCACGCCGCCGGCCAGGGAACGCACGCATGAGTGACAGCACGCTGAACGATCTCGTCAGGGAAGGGGGGCCCGCCGCCCTGCCCACCGCCGGCCCGCGCGGGTTGGCGCGGCGGCAGGCGATGCTGGACGCCGCCCGCCGCCTGTTCATCGAAAAGGGGTTCGAGAAGACCACGCTGACCGACATCATCGCCCAGTCCGGCGGCTCCCGCGCCACGCTCTACGAGCATTTCGGCGACAAGGCCGGGCTGTTCCGCGCGATGATGGAGGAGAACAGCACCAACATCCTCAAGGGGCTGTGCGCCGCCCACACGGGCGAGGGGGTGACCCCCGAGACCGGCCTGACCTGCTTCGGGCTGCATCTGGTGCGGGAGTTGCTGAGCGAGCGGGTCGTGTCGGTCCTGCGCATCCTGATCGCGGAGGGGGCGCGGATTCCCGACGTCGCCGATTCCTTCTTCCGCATCGGGCCGGACACGGCGGTGACCCGTCTGGCCGATTACCTGCAGGGCCTGTCCGACGCCGGGGTGCTGCGCATCGCCAACCCGCGCGACGCGGCGCAGGCGTTTCTGGGCATGGTCACCGGCAACCTGATCATCCGTCACCTGATCATGCCCGACCGCCTGCCGCCCCTGGAGGAACTGGACCGCTATGTCCGGCAGGCGGTGGCGCTGTTCCTGAACGGGACCAAGGCCGGGTAAGGCGCACCGTTACAGGTACGGCGGCGTGCAGGCGCTGATGATCTCGCACTCCTCGCCGCTGATGTTGCGGAAGCGGTGGGGGATGCGGCTGTCGAAGAGATAGGCGTCGCCGGCCTTCAAAATCTCCTTGCGGTCGCCGACGGTCAGTTCGATCTCGCCGCGGATGACGATGCCGCCCTCTTCCGATTCGTGCTGCAGCATGGTGCGCCCGCCGGTGTCGGCACCGGGGGCGTAGCGTTCGTGCAGCACCTGGAGATTCCGTCCACGCAGGTCGCCCACCTGCCGGAACGAGATCTGTCCCACCTTGCCCTTGACCGGGATGCTGGTCAGTTCGATCAGCTCGTCCCGGCGGTAGAAGATCTGTTCGCGCGGCGGCAGATCCTCGGTGGTGAAGAATTCGGCCAATGTCATGGGGATGCCCTGCAACACCTTGCGCAGGGACGACACCGACGGGCTGCAGCGGTTCTGTTCGATCAGCGAGATGGTGCCGTTGGTGACCCCGGCCCGCTGGGCCAATTGGCGCTGCGACAGGCCGTTGGCCTCCCGCACCTGCTTCAGCCGTATGCCGACGTCGAAATCCATGGACGCATCCACCGTACCCTTCTCCCCCTCTGCCCCGGCGGGCGTGTTGGCGCCCCCCGGGATGGCGATTGCCTTTCCCCTTGGAAACGCTACCTTATTCCAGAAAATCCGTCATCAAAAAGCGGTTGGGCACACGACGGGTGTTGTTTAAATTATTAAACGCGCGTAAGCTCTGTTCCGTCCACGAACCTTTGAGATGGGAAGCGGTGTCTTCATGGTGACGCTCAGCGATTCGGCCCTTCTTCGCACGCAATCCTACATCAACGGCGCGTGGCGCGACGGTCCCGGCGGCCGCACGTTCCCCGTGACCAACCCGGCGACGGGTGAGGTTCTGGCCCATGTGGCCGACCTGGGCGCTGACGAAACGCGCGAGGCGATTGCCGCCGCCAACGCCGCGTGGCCGGCGTGGCGGGCCAAGACCGCCAAGGAACGCGCCGTCATCCTGCGCACGTGGTACAACCTGATCCTGGCCGCCCAGGAAGACCTGGCCCAGTTGATGACCGCCGAGCAGGGCAAGCCCCTGACCGAGGCCCGCGGCGAGGTGATGTACGGCGCCAGCTTCATCGAATGGTTCGCGGAGGAGGGCAAGCGCGTCTATGGCGACGTGATCCCCACCCACAAGCACGGCACCCGTCTGGTGGTGCTGAAGGAGCCGATCGGGGTGGTGGGTGCCATCACGCCGTGGAACTTCCCCAACGCCATGATCACCCGCAAGGTGGCGCCGGCGCTGGCCGCCGGCTGCCCCGTGGTGATCAAGCCGGCGGAAGACACGCCCTTGTCGGCGCTGGCTCTGGCCGTGCTGGCCGAGCGTGCGGGGATTCCGGCCGGGGTGTTTAATATCATCACCGGCATGGACGCCCCGGCCATCGGGGGTGAGCTGACCGGCAACCCCATCGTGCGCAAGGTGTCGTTCACCGGCTCCACCGAAGTCGGCAAGATTCTGATGCGCCAGTGCGCCGGCACGGTGAAGAAGGTGTCGCTGGAACTGGGCGGCAACGCGCCGTTCATCGTGTTCGACGACGCCGATCTGGACGCGGCGGTGCAGGGCGCCATGGCGTCGAAGTACCGCAATTCCGGCCAGACCTGCGTGTGCGCCAACCGTCTGCTGGTGCAGGCGGGCGTGTACGACGCCTTCGCCGCCAAGCTGGCGGAAGCCGTGAAGGCCATCCGCGTGGGCAACGGTGCCGAGGCCGGCATCCAGCAGGGTCCGATGATCAACGAACCCGCGGTCGCCAAGGTGGAGGAACTGCTGTCCGACGCGGTGTCGAAGGGTGCGACGGTGGTGACCGGCGGCAAGCGCCACGCCATGGGCCAGACCTTCTTCGAACCCACGGTGGTGACCGGCGTGACCACCGATATGCGCGTGGCGCGGGAAGAGATCTTCGGCCCGGTGGCGCCGCTGTTCCGTTTCGAGACGGAGGAAGAGGCGATCCGCATGGCCAACGACACCGAATTCGGGCTTGCCGCCTATTTCTATTCGACCAACCTGGGCCGCGTGTGGCGGGTTGCCGAAGGTCTGGAGTACGGCATCGTCGGCATCAACGAGGGCATCATTTCCAACGAAGTCGCCCCGTTCGGCGGCGTGAAGGAAAGCGGCATCGGCCGCGAGGGCTCCCGCTACGGCATCGACGATTTCATGGAAATCAAATACCTCTGCATGGGCCTCGGCGCCTGATTCCAGAGGGTTCCAAGGGCCTTCCGGCCCTTGGTGGGGGAAGCATGAAGGGGGCAGCGCCCCCTTCATAAAACCTGTCTCATTGTTCTTCGCCTTTCCAAAAAACCCACCCGTGCCCGGGCCAGGGAACGCCCCCGCACGCCCCAACCTCCGAGGGATCGTTATGAGCAACCAGTCGCTTCAGGCGCGGCGCGATGCCGCTGTGGTCCGTGGCATCTCCAACATGCTGCCCGTGTATGTGGAGCGGGCGGAAAACGCCGAGGTGTGGGACGTCGAGGGCCGCCGCTTCATCGACTTCGCGGGCGGCATCGCGGTGCTCAACACCGGCCACCGTCACCCGAAGGTGATGGACGCGGTGAAGAAGCAGGCCGACGCCTTCACCCACACCTGCTTCATGGTCACGCCGTACGAATCCTTCGTGGCGCTGGCGGAAAAGCTGAACGACCTGACCCCCGGCACCCACGCCAAGAAGACCGGCTTCTTCACCACGGGTGCGGAAGCGGTGGAAAACGCCGTGAAGGTGGCCCGCGCCCACACCGGCCGTCCGGGCGTGATCTCGTTTGCCGGCGGCTTCCACGGCCGCACGCTGATGACCATGGCGCTGACCGGCAAGGTCGCCCCGTACAAGGTCGGCTTCGGCCCCTTCCCGTCGGAGGTGTTCCACGTGCCGTTCCCCAACGCCTATCGCGGCGTGTCGGTGGACGACAGCATCAAGGCGCTGGAAAACCTGTTCAAGACCGACATCGAGGCCACCCGCGTCGCCGCCATCATCGTCGAGCCGGTGCAGGGTGAGGGCGGGTTCAACATCGCCCCGCCGGAATTCCTCCAGAAGGTCCGCGCCATCTGCGACCAGCACGGCATCGTGATGGTGGTGGACGAGATCCAGACCGGCTTCGCCCGCACCGGCAAGCTGTTCGCGGTGGAGCACGCGGGCGTGGTGCCCGACCTGATGACCATGGCCAAGAGCCTGGGCGGCGGCTTCCCCATCTCGGCCCTGACCGGCAAGGCGGAGATCATGGACGCGCCCATTCCCGGCGGCCTGGGCGGCACCTACGCCGGCAGCCCGCTGGCCTGCGCCGCCGGTCTGGCGGTGCTGGAAGCCATCGAGGAAGAAAAGCTGATCGACCGCGCCAACACCATCGGCGAGCGCATCACCACCCGCTTCAAGACCATGGCCCAGCGCAACAGCCTGTCGTGCATCGGCGACGTGCGCGGCCTGGGCGCCATGATCGCGGTGGAACTGGTCAAGGACCGCGGCACCAAGGAACCGGCCCCGGAACTGACCAAGGCGCTGGTGCAGAAGGCGGCGGACAAGGGCCTGATCCTGCTGTCCTGCGGTACCTACGGCAACGTCATCCGCATCCTGGTGCCGCTGACCGCCTCGGACGCGCTGATCGACGAGGGTCTGGCGGTGATCGAGGGCGCGCTGGAGGAACTGGTCTCCGCGTAAGGGATCGTTTACCATAAAAGCAATCCAATGGAAGGGCCGGTGGCGGAGTCGCAAACTCCGGCACCGGCCTTTATCATTTGATTACACCTTCTATTTTATATTTCCCGGAGCGGTGCTGCGCAAAAGTGACAGTGCCGTGACGTTTGGGGGAGGGACAGGATCAAGAATTGACGATTTTTTGTTCACAAAAGCCCGCAAGATCATTGTGGTTGTTGTTTTTGCAGCCTTTGGGTTACGGCCCATTGGCCGCAACAGCGATTGCGTGTTAATTCAACGGAAATCATGATCGGCGCGTTACGGTTAAGCCACCTTAACGACGTCCGGCGGACGGGGGACCGGCATGCGCATCCTGGTGGTCGATGATTCGCGGATGAACCGCAAGGTTCTCTGCAACCAGCTCATCGAATGGGGGCATAAGGCGGTTTCCGTCGAAACCGGACGGGAAGCGCTGGAACGGGTGCAGATGGAATCCTTCGACGTGGTGCTGGTCGATTACCGGGCCGGCGACATGGACGGGGTGGAAATCTGCTGGCATCTGCGCTCCAGCCAGGGCACGCGCCACCTCTATCTGATGCTCATGCTGCCCGGCAGCATCACCAACCAGTTCCTGGAGGTGGTGGAGAACGGGGCGGATGAATTCCTGCGCAAGCCCATCGACTTCCCCTGGCTGAACGCCCGGCTGCTGGCGGCGTCGCGGGTGGTGCAGATGCAGCAGGAGCTGGTGCGGCTGGCGACCACCGACGGGCTGACCGGGGCGCTGAACCGCCGCCATTTCCTGGAATGCGCCAACGACGAGGTGGCGCGCAGCCGCCGGGCCGGGCGCCCGCTCAGCGTGCTGATGCTCGACATCGACCATTTCAAGCAGATCAACGACACCTTCGGCCATCCGGCCGGCGACGAGGCCATCCGCACCAACGTGCGCACCACCCGCCAGATCGTGCGCGGCTGCGACGTGCTGGGCCGGCTGGGGGGCGAGGAGTTCGCGGTGATGCTGCCCGATACCGCCCGTGACGGCGCGCTGGTGGTGGCCGAACGGCTGCGGCGGTCCATGGCGGTGACGGCGGTGGCCCCGGCGGGGGTGAAGCCGTTCAACTACACCGTCAGCATCGGCGTGGCGTGGCTGGGGGCGGACGACCACGGCATCGACAGCGTCCTGGCCCGCGCGGACGAGGCGCTGTACCGCGCCAAGCGCGGCGGGCGCAACCGGGTGGTGACCCAGGACGCCGTTCCGGCGGAGGTCCAGACGGCCTGATTCCCCGGATCCTGCGTGATCTTTCCCCCCTCCCGCCGTTGATAACGCTGTCGGCGGCGATGGCGGAGGATGGGCATGGGGCAGCGGTGGCCGGAACGGCTGTGGATCGTGCGGCATGGGGAAAGTGCGGGCAACGTGGCGCGGGACGCGGCGCTGTCCGCCGGGCTGGCCCGCATCGACATTGCCGAACGGGACGTGGACGTCCCCCTCAGCCCGCTGGGGGAGGAGCAGTCGCAGGCGCTGGCCCGCTGGTTCGCCGGGCTGGGTGCGGACCGGTGCCCCGATGTGGTGCTGGTGTCGCCGTACCGCCGCGCCCGCCGCACGGCGGACCTGATCCGGGACGGCGGCGGGGTGGAACCGGCCAGGGACGGATTCGTCACCGACGAGCGGCTGCGGGAAAAGGAATTCGGCATCCTCGACGGGCTGACCCGTCACGGGATCACGGCCCAGCACCCGGAACAGGCGGAATTCCGCCGGATTCTCGGCAAGTTCTACCACCGCCCGCCGGGGGGTGAGAGCTGGTGCGACGTGATCTTGCGCCTGCGCAGCGCGCTGGACACCATCAGCCTGCATTACAGCGGGCGGCGGGTGTTGATCGTCACCCATCAGGTGGTGGTGCTGTGCCTGCGCTATCTTCTGGAAAACCTGACCGAGGATGAGATCCTGACCATCGACGCGGCGGGGGACGTGGCGAACTGTTCGGTCACCGAATACGCCTTCGATCCCGCGTTGGGGCCGAACGGCGGGCTGGGGCTGGTGCGCTACAACATGACGGCCCCGGTGGCACAGGCCGGCACCCCGGTCACCGCCGAACCCGACGCCCCCGTGGCGGCCCGCTGAGGGGGAGGGAATCATGGGCGAGGAACGGGTCATCACCGCCGGCAGCCTGCGCCGCCATCCCCTGCCGCAGCCGGGGGAGGACGGTGACAAGGAACAACGGGGCCGGGTTCTGGTGGTGGGGGGCTGCACGGCGGTGCCGGGCGGGGTGCTGCTGGCCGGCACCGCGGCGTTGCGGGCCGGGGCGGGCAAGCTGCAGATGGCGGTGCCGCGCAGCGTGGCTGTTCCCCTGGGGCTGGCGGTGCCCGAGGCGCTGGTGGCCGGGCTTCCCGAAACCGAACAGGGCGACATCGCCGAGACGGCGGCGGACATGCTGGGCGACCGGACCGCCCGCTGTTCGGCGCTGCTGATCGGCCCCGGCATGATGGACGGGCCGTGCGTGGCCGCCCTGACCGCCGGGGTGCTGGACCGGGTGGCGCCGGGGCCGTGCATCGTGCTGGACGCGGCGGCGCTGACCGCCCTGCACGGCGATGGGGCGGATGCCCCGTGGCTGCACCGCCACCGGGGCCGGGTGGTGCTGACCCCGCACGCGGGCGAGATGGCCGGCCTGCTGGGCTGCCCCCGCGCGGCGGTGGAGGCCGATCCGCTGGACGCCGCACGGCGGGCGGCGGCGCGGTTCCAGGCGGTGGTGGCGATGAAGGGCGCCACCACCCACGTGGTGACGCCGCAGGGGGAATGCTGGTCCTATCGGGAAGGGACGGTGGGGCTGGCCACCGGCGGGTCGGGGGACACGCTGGCCGGCATCGCCGCCGGGCTGCTGGCCCGTGGCGCCACGCCCCTGAATGCTGCCATGTGGGCGGTGTGGCTGCATGGGGAGGCGGGCAACCGCCTGGCGCGCAGCCGGGGGCCGCTGGGCTTTCTGGCCCGCGAACTGCTCGCGGAAATACCGGCGGCAATGATTTTGCCCGATCTTTCGGCATAGATCACGCTTATCCTGCGCCGCGCCCCCTTGAAAGCCGTGGACGCGGGGGCTATCAAGTCCCCCGCGCAAGCCCCATGCGGAGGAAAGCCACCATGAGCGCCATCACCGATATTCACGCCCGCGAGATCCTCGATAGCCGCGGCAACCCGACCGTCGAGGTCGATGTGACCCTGGACAGCGGCGTCATGGGCCGTGCGGCGGTGCCGTCGGGGGCCTCCACCGGCGCCCACGAGGCGGTCGAACTGCGCGACGGCGACAAGTCCCGCTTCGGCGGCAAGGGCGTGCTGAAGGCGGTCGATTCCGTCAACGGCGAAATCGCCGACGCCCTGCTGGGCCTGGACAGCGACAACCAGTGCGCCGTCGATCTGGCGATGCTGGAACTGGACGGCACGCCCAACAAGTCGCGTCTGGGCGCCAACGCCATCCTGGGCGTCAGCATGGCCGTTGCCAAGGCCCAGGCGCTGGAAGCCGGGCTGCCGCTGTACCGCTATGTCGGCGGAGCCTTCGCGTCGCTGCTGCCGGTGCCGATGATGAACATCATCAACGGCGGCGCGCACGCCGACAACCCCATCGACATCCAGGAATTCATGATCATGCCGGTCGGCGCCGACACCTGCGCCGATTCGATCCGCATGGGCTCGGAAATCTTCCAGGCCCTGAAGAAGAAGCTGAAGGACGCCGGCCACAACACCAACGTGGGTGACGAGGGCGGCTTCGCTCCCAACCTGGCGTCGGCGGACGAAGCCCTGAGCTTCATCATGAAGGCGGTGGAAGCCGCCGGCTACACCCCCGGCGACGACGTGGTGCTGGCGCTCGACGCCGCCTCCACCGAGTTCTACAAGAACGGCAAGTACGAGTTGGCCGGCGAAGGCAAGTCGCTGGACAGCGAAGGCATGGCCCGTTACTGGGAAGATCTGGTGGCGCGCTACCCGATCGTGTCCATCGAAGACGGCATGTCGGAGGACGACTGGGCCGGCTGGAAGGGTCTGACCGACCTGCTGGGCAAGAAGGTGCAGCTTGTCGGCGATGACCTGTTCGTCACCAACCCCGCCCGTCTGGCCGATGGCATCAAGAAGGGTGTGGGCAACTCCATCCTGGTGAAGGTCAACCAGATCGGCACCCTGACCGAGACGCTGCAGGCCGTGGACATGGCCCACAAGGCCAATTACACCGCCGTCCTGTCGCACCGTTCGGGCGAGACCGAGGACAGCACCATCGCCGATCTGGCGGTGGCCACCAACTGCGGCCAGATCAAGACCGGCTCGCTCAGCCGTTCGGACCGTCTGGCCAAGTACAACCAGCTCATCCGCATCGAAGAACAGCTTGGTGTGGCCGCCCGCTTCGCCGGCAAGAGCATCCTGAAGGTCTGATGACCCCGGACGCTTCGGCGTGAGATGAAAAGGGGCCGGGGATCGGTTGGCGATCCCCGGCCCCTTTCGTTTTCATCAGGGTGCTGTTTTACCGATGATGGCGAAGAATCATATCGCCGCTGATGCGGCTCACACTGGATTCCCGCTTCCGCGGGAATGACGATGATTGAAGCGCTATAGCCCGTGAAGAGGGCTTTCGCCCCTTACCCCTGCGGCACCAGGATGGCGATGCAGCGGTCCACCAGGGCGGCGCGCTCCTCCTCGGTGGCGTTGATGACCAGCAGGCCCTGGCCGAACAGGAAGCTGTACATCAGGAACGCCTGGGCGCTGGCCGTGGAGTCGTCCAGGCCCAGTTCGCGGTAAAGCCGGGTGGTCAGGGACAGACGCTCGGCGTCCACCTCCGCCGCGGCGGCAGACGCCGCCGGGTCGCGCCGCGCCCAGTCGCGGATGGCCAGTTCGATGGCGATGCCCTTGGGATTCACGGTCGAGACGTAGATGCGGATCAACCGGGCGATGCGGTCGCGGGCCAGCGGGCCGGCGGCCTGCACCTGCCGGTGCAGCGCCTCGATGCGGCCAGTCTTCCAGGTGTCCAGCATGGCCGCCAACAGGTCGGGGCGGTCCTTGAAATGCCAGTAGAAGCCGCCCTTGGTCACGTTCAGACGGCGGGCCAGGGGTTCGACCTTCACGCCGTCCACGCCGGCCTCGGCCAGGGTGTTCAGCGCCTCTTCGATCCAATCACCGCGGCTGACTCGCACATCCATCGTCGCTTCGGCCTTTCGTCCCGGTTGTGGCATACGGCTGCGTATTGACGGCGGCCGACCCTTACCATACGCTCCCGTACTGATCCGGGGCAACCCGCTTGTCGTTTAGCGGATGCGCCGGCCAATGGACAAGCGATTCATCGCGAAAAACCACACCGGAGGAAGGCCCATGGCCGCTTTTGCCGCCAAAGACCCCGATTTTGAACAGCGGGTGCGCGCCAGCTTCGCCCGCCAGCGCTTCATGGACACGCTGGGCATCACCATGGACCGGGTGGGGCCGGGGGAATGCGTGCTGTCCATGGGTTTCCGTCCCGACCTGTGCCAGCAGCACGGCTATGTCCACGCCGGGGCGACGACGGCGCTGGCCGATTCGGCGGCGGGGTATGCCGCCTACAGCCTGATGCCGGCGGGGTCGTCGGTGCTGACGGTGGAATACAAGCTGAACCTGCTGGCCCCGGCGGCGGGCAAACGGTTCGTTGCCCGCGCGGTGGTGGAAAAGCCGGGCCGCACCTTGTCGGTGGTGCGGTCGGAGGTGGCGGCGGTGGCCGACGACGGCAGTGAACGGGCCGTCGCCCTGATGCAGGCCACCATGATGTGTCTGGCCGACACCTCCGACGCGCCCGCCCTCAGCGCTGGTCCAGCTTGATCTCGATGCGGCGGTTGCGGGCCAGCGCCTCGTCGGTGCGGCCGGGGTCGAGCGGCTGGAACTCGCCGAAGCCGGCGGCGGCCAGCCGTTCCGCCGGGATGCCCTGTTCGCTCAGGTATTTCACCACGGCGATGGCGCGCGCCGCCGACAATTCCCAGTTGGACGGGAACTGCGGGGTGCTGATGGGCCGCTGGTCGGTGTGCCCGTCCACCCGCAGCACCCAGTTGATGTCGCCGGGGATCGACTTGCCGATGTCGATCAGGGTGCGGGCCAGTTGCGCCAGCCGCTGTTTGCCGCCTTCCTCCAGACTGGCCGACGCGGTGGGGAACAGCAGTTCCGACTGGAACACGAAACGGTCGCCGACGATGCGGACGTCGGGGCGATTGCCCAGCGCCTCCCGCACCCGTCCGAAGAATTCGGAGCGGTAGCGGGCCAACTCCTGCACCTTGCTGGCCAGTGCCTGATTGAGCCGGGCGCCCAGTTCGGCGATCTGCACCTTCTGTTCGGCGGCCTGCCTTTCCGAGGCCTCCAGCACGGCACCGATCTCCGCCAACTGTTTGCGCAGCAGGGCGATCTGCTGATTCAGCAGGTCGATTTGCGCCGCCCCCTGCTGCCCGGCCGTCTTTTCCCCGGCCAGTGCCTTTTCCAGATCGGCCAGCCGGATGTCGCGGGCGTCAATCTCCTTCTGCGCCAGCATGGTCTTGTCCCTGGCGTCGGCCACCTGGGCTTCCAGCGCCTTGGAGCGGTCGCGCAGATTGCCCAGTTCGGCCAGCAGCGCCTGACGCTGCTCCTCGCTCAGCTTCCGGGCGGCGGTCAGGCCGTCGAGCTGGGCCTGCAGGGTGCGTTGCTGCTCGTCCGCCTGCCTGCGGGTGGCCGCCAGGGTGCCGGCCTGTTCCTGCAACGTCTTTTCCTGGTCCTTCTGCTGGTCTTCCAGCAGGCGGCGGGCGGCCACCAGTTCCGCCACCTGTCCCTCCAGCGACTGGCGGGCATCGCGCAGGGCCTTGAGGTCGGCCTGCAGGCTGGCGATTTCCTTCAGTTTCCGTTCGATGGTCTCACGGTCGGCGGTGACCGTGCGGTTCAGCTCCTCCGCCGCCTTGCGCGCCGCTTCCAGATCGGCGGTGGCCACGGTCAGCCGGCGATCCAGGGCGTCGCGGGCGTCGGCCGACTCGGCCAACTGGCGGGTCAACTGTGCGTTGGCCGCCCCCAGTTCGGTGTTGGCCTGCTTCTGCATGGCCAGGATCTCGTTCAGTTCGGCAACCTTGCCGTTCAGAACGTGAAGCTGCTCGTCGCGCCCGGTGATGGCGGTGGCGAGGTAGAATTGCGCCACCACGAAGATCATCAGCAGGAAGATGACCACCATCACCAGCGACGACAGCGCATCGACCCAGCCGGGCCACGCGCTGACATCGGAACGGCTGTTGCGCCGGCTGAGGGATGCCATGGGGTGGCGCTCCTGTCAGGCAAGGTGAAAGGGGAACGGGGTCAGCGGGCTTCCGGCTCGTCGGCCAGGGCGGCGATGGTGCGGGTCAGCACCTTGATCTCGGTGCGGATCTCATGCACGGCCTGATTGCGCCCCGTGACCGATTCCTCCACCAGCCGTGCCAGATAGACGTCGATGTTGCGCAGGTGCTGGCGCGAGTTCTCGTCCAGCCCGCCGATGTTGCCTTCCATCAGCCGGGTCAGCGCGTGGCGCATCTCCACCTGATTTTCCGCCAGCTTGACCAGCAGCCCCTGTTCCGCCCGCATCTGGTCGGTCAGGGCTGACAGCCGTTCGGTCAGGGCCACCAGATTGCTGTTGGACGACCGCCGGCTGTCCTCCGCCGCCGCGACGGTGCGCTGCAGCGTCTCCATGTTCTCCGCGGTGGTCTCCAGCAGCGCCTGGACATAGGCCGGCACCGACTGGTCCCCCGTCTCGAACCCGGTGGCCCCCGACGACAGCCGCGTGGCCCCCGACAGCCAATCCTCCACGTCCTGGAAGAAGCGGTTCTGCGCCTGGCCCGCCTGAAGCTCCAGAAAGCCCAGCACCAGCGACCCCGCCAGCCCGAAGAGGGACGAGGAAAAGGCCGTGCCCATGCCCACCAGCGGGGTTTCCAGCCCGGCCTTCAGCTCGGCGAACATCTGGCCCACGTCGCCGCCGGTCACCGACAGGGTGCCGATGACCGCCCCCACCGACTGCACCGTGGTCAGCAGCCCCCAGAAGGTGCCGAGCAGCCCGAGGAAGATCAGCAGCCCGATCAGATAGCGCGACAGTTCGCGGGATTCGTCCAGCCGGGCCGCGATGCCGTCCAGCAGCGAGCGCATGGACAGGGCCGACAGCATCAGCCGTCCCTTCTTTTCCCCCAGCATGCGGGCCATGGGGGCCAGCAGCACCGGGTCGGCGGGGGCGCCCTGGCCGGCGGTGTGTCCCTGGTTCGCCTGGAAATGCTTCAGCCAAGCCACCTCGGGCCGCAGCATCACCACCTGGCGGAAGATGTAGATGATGCCCACCGTCAGCGCGCCCAGGATCAGCCCGTTCAGCGCCGGGTTGTTCATGAAGGCGTGTTCCAGGGCCGGGAACAGCAGCGCCGCCACCCCCGCGACCACCAGCAGGAACAGGATCATCCGGGTCAGGTACCGCTCGGGGCGGGTCATGTGAACACGGGCCTCCCATAGGCTCGGCTGAAGGGGGCTCGGCTGGCGGGCCGCCGGCTCACTCGTTAAGGAACTCCAGGTCGATGCGGTCATCGGGGCCGTCCTCTGCGGTGTTGCCCAACGCGCGGATATCGACCCGCATGCTGCGCACACCCAGCGCCGACAGCCGTTCCCGCACCGCAATCGCCCGCGTCAGCGACCGCTGCCGTGCTTCCCGTGCCGTGTCCGGCGTGCCGGAGGCGTAGGAGCGCAGCTGCAGCCGCATGGCCGGGCTGGCGTTCATCCGCTGGGCCACGTCGGTCAGGACCGCGTCGGCCGCCGGGGAAATCGCCGGGTCGATGGCGTCGAAGACCACCGACAGGCTGGCGGGCTTCGGCGGCAGGGCCGGCGGCGGCGCCGGCACGGCCGCCACCGCAGGCGGAGGCGGCGGAGCGGCGGACGGGGGCGGAGGAATGGGGGCCGGGCGGTTGGGAGCCGGGGCCGGTTCCGGCGCCCCGCGGGGGGCGGCGGGCGGGTTGACCGGGCTCTCTTCCGCAATCACCGGAACCGAGGGCGGTTCCAGCGGTTCGGGCGCCACGAACCGGCGCGGGGCCGGCACGGGTTTGGGTGTCGCCAGACGGGGGGCCGGGGGAACCGGCAGGGGGGATGCGTTTTCCAGCGTCAGCTTGTCATGCACGGGCGGTGCCGCCGGAGCGGCGGCGGCCGGCTGATGCTTGTCCACCGTGATCCGCACCTGGGCCAGAGCCGGGGCGCTCAGCCCAGCCACGGTCACGGCGGCCAGCAAGGCTGTGGGAAAGCCGCCCATGCGAATGAAACACCCCTTCGTCAACAGCGCGTTTCCCCCTTACATGGGATGCCCCTGCACCATGAATAGCCTATCGGACGGTGTAGCGACAACGCCCATCCCGCCCGACGGCGCCGCCCGGATGGGGATGGATCCCCCATTCGGGCGGAAAATCAGGCGGGTTTGCGCTCCGCACCCGCCTTCTGCTTGTCCGACACGCGCAGAAGCTTGCCGAGCGTCAGGTGCAGATGGGCGTTGGCGGCCAGGATCGACCCGCCATAGACCGGGTTGCGGCCGCCGCCGATCTCGCCGACGAAACCGCCGGCTTCCGTCACCAGCAGCACACCCGCGGCGCAATCCCACGGCGACAGCCCACGCTCCCAGAAGCCCTCGTACCGGCCCGCGGCCACATAGGCGAGGTCGAGCGAGGCGGCGCCGAACCGGCGGATGCCCGCCACCTCGGCCATCACCGTTTCCATCTCGGCCAGGAAGCCCTTGTGGTCGCCGCGGCCCTTGAAAGGCACGCCGGTGGCGACCAGGGAATCGTCCAGCCGGCGGCGTTCGGACACGCGCATGCGCTGATGGTTCAGGAACGCGCCCTGGCCCTTTTCCGCCCAGAACATCTCGTCGTGCACCGGCTCGTAAATGACGCCGGCCACGATCTCGCCGTTCTTTTCCAGCGCGATGGACACCGCCCAATGGGGCAGGCCGTGCAGGAAATTGGTGGTGCCGTCCAGCGGATCGATGATCCAGCGGGTGGTGACATCCTTGCCCTCGACCTTGCCGCCTTCTTCCAGAAGGAAACCGAACTCGGGGCGGGCCTTCGACAGTTCCTCGCGGAGGATCTTTTCGGCCTTGTGGTCGGCGTTGGAGACGAAATCGCTGGGGCCCTTGCGGGACACCTGGAGGTTTTCGACCTCGCCGAAATCGCGGACCAGCGCGCGGCCCGCCTTTTCAGCGGCGCGGGTCATGACGTTGAGGAGGGCGGAACGGGTAGCCATGGATGAGACGATCCTGATAACGGGCACTGAGAAGGGCGGCGCGCGGAACGCGCCGCCCATGCGCGGGAATCAATCCTTGGCGCGTTCGATGTATTCGCCCGACGCCGTGTCCACCACCACGCGGGTGCCGGCTTCGACGTGGGGCGGCACCAGGATCGACACGCCGTTTTCCAGCTTGGCCGGCTTGTAGGAGGAGGAGGCGGTCTGCCCCTTCACCACCGGGTCGGCTTCGGTGATCAGCAGGGTGACCTTGGCCGGCAGTTCCACGCCCAGCGGGCTGCCTTCGTGGGTCTGCACGGTCACTTCCATGCCGTCCTGCAGGAACACGGCCTGGTCGCCGATGATGTCCTTGGAAATCGTGACCTGTTCGAACGATTCCTTGTCCATGAAGGTATAGGCGTCGCCGTCGGCGAACAGGAAGGTCATTTCATGTTCGTCCAGGCGGGCGCGCTCGACGGTTTCCTGGGTGCGGAAACGCTCGATGATCTTGGTGCCCGAACGGATGTCCTTCGCCTCGATCTGGATGAAGGCGCCGCCCTTGCCGGGCTGCACGATGGCGGTTTTCTGGACGACGTAGAGCTTACCGTTGTGCTCCAGCACATGGCCGGCGCGCATCGTGTTGGCATTGACCTTCATGGGGACTTTCCCGTTTTTCCAAGAGACAGGCGGCGCGGACCCTAGCAGCTTGCCCACGCGCCTGCAACGCCGTGCCCGTCATGGCGGCTATGGCCCCCCATGTCAGGCGCTGCGTTGACCGGCGGCGGCCGGCGTGTCCATACCTATGAGCCGCCTAAAATACCCATTGCGTGGGGTTTGTCCATGCCGCATCCGCCCCTATCCCGCCCGCCGTTCTGGCATCCCGACGTTTTCGCCCGCCGCCGGCCCCATCTGGCGGTGCGGGGGCGCGTGCTGGGGGCGGTGCGCCGCTTCTTCGACGGCGCCGGATTCGCCGAGGTGGACACCCCGGCGCTGCAGGTGTCGCCGGGGATGGAGCCGCACCTGAACGCCTTCGCCACCGACCTTGCCGGCCCCTATCCGGGGGAGCGGCGGCGGCTCTACCTCCACACCTCCCCCGAATTCGCCATGAAGAAGCTGCTGGTGGCGGGGGAGCCGCGCATCTACCAGCTGACCCACGCCTTCCGCAACGGCGAGCGGTCGGCCACCCACCACCCGGAATTCTCCATGCTGGAATGGTACCGGGCGGGGGAGGGGTACCGGCAACTGATCGACGATTGCCGGGATCTGGTGCGCGCCGCCGCATCCGCCGCCGGGATGGCGCGGTTCGCCTTCAACGGCATGGACTGCGACCCCTTCGCCCCCTGGCGCATCCTGACCGTGCCGGACGCCTTTCACGAATACGCCGGCATCGACCTGATGGCCTGCTGCGACGGCACCCACGAGCCTGACCCGGCCCCGCTGGCGGCGGCGGCGGCGGCGGCGGGCATCCCACCCCACACCGGCGACCGGTGGGAGGACATCGTGTTCCGCGTGCTGTTCGAACGGATCGAGCCGCATCTGGGCCAGGGCGTGCCGTGCGTGCTGACCGACTATCCCCTGTGTATGGCGGCCCTGTCGCGGCCCAAGCCCGAGGATGGCCGGCTGGCCGAGCGATTCGAGCTGTATGCCTGCGGGCTGGAGCTGGCGAACGCCTTCGGCGAGCTGACCGACCCGGCGGTGCAGCGGGCGCGCTTCGCCGCCGACATGGACCTGAAGGAACGGCTCTACGGCGAGCGCTTCCCGGTGGACGAGGATTTCCTGGCAGCATTGGAGCATGGAATGCCCGATTGCTCCGGCATCGCGCTGGGGTTCGACCGGCTGGTGATGCTGTGCAGCGGGGCGGCGGACATCACCGACGTGCTGTGGGCACCTGTGGCGCCGGTGTCAGCATGACCGGGCTTCGGGCCGGGATGGGGCATTTTTGTGTCCGTATCCCTTCCGCCCGCTCCACCGTTTGGAGTAAGGTCGCGCTCTGACCGCGTAACCCCTTCGTAAAAGCAGATATTCGATCATGGCTGTCCGGTTCTGGCGCATCGCGCTTGTCGTTCCCGAGGTTCACACCCCCGCTTTCGCCGAGGCGGTGGGCGATCACGCCGACGCGGTGTCGTCCTTCGAGCTGGACGAGGGGGAGACCTGGCTGATCGAGGCCACCGCCCACACGCCCCCCGATCTGCCGCGGCTGGAAACCCGTGTCGCGCTGCTGGCCCAGGCGCTCGGCGTGCCGGAGCCCAAGGTGATCGTTGAGGACATCCCCTCCATCGACTGGGTGTCCTATACCTATCAGGCGTTCCCGCCGATCCGCGCCGGGCGCTATTTCGTCCACGGCTCCCACCTGGAAGACCCGGTGCCGCCGGGCAGCATCCCGCTGCTGGTGGACGCCGCCACGGCGTTCGGCACCGGCGAGCACGGCTCGACCAACGGCTGCCTGCAGGCCCTGCACCGGGTGTCGCGGGTGCTGCGGCTGGGGACCGGGCGGGGGCAGGGCGCCCTGGACATGGGGTGCGGCTCGGGCATCCTGGCGCTGGCGGTGGCCAAGACGTGGCGGGTGCCGGTGGTGGCCGTCGATATCGACCCGGAAGCGGTGCGCGTCACCCTGGAAAACGCCCACCTGAACGGCGTGGCCCCGCTGATCGCGAGCGAGGGCGGCGACGGCTATCACACCCCGGTGGTGCGCCGCCGCGGCCCCTACCGCCTGATCACCGCCAACATCCTGGCCCGCCCGCTGGCCCGCATGGCGCCGCTGCTGGCCCGCAATCTGGTGCCGGGCGGCTACGCCATCCTGTCCGGGCTGCTGAACCGCCAGGAACGCCACGTGATCCAGGCCCACCGCACCCAGGGCCTGCATCTGGTCGCCCGCATTCCCGTCGGCGAGTGGACCACGCTGATCATGCGCAAGCGGTAAGGGGGAAAGAGGCTCACCCCGCCGTGCTTTTCTCCGGCGCCGCCGTTTCCAGCGGCAGGGCCAGGGGAAGCGTCAGGATGAAATGGGCGCCCCCCTCGCCGCCCTCCGGCCCCAGCGAGAGGTGCCCCTTGAGGTTCTGCTGCACCGTGTTGAAGGCCAGATGCAGGCCCAGTCCGGTGTTGCCCTGGCCCCGGCGGGTGGTGAAGAAGGGTTCGAACACCCGGCGCCGTACGTCCGCCGGAATGCCGGGCCCGGTGTCGCGGTAGTCGATGCGGACCTGCCCGCCGTCCTTTTCGGCCACGGTGATGGCGATGTGCCCGCCGCCGCCGTCACCGCTGAAGGCGTGATCCAGGGAGTTCATCACCAGGATCGTCACCACCTGTGACAGGGCGCCGGGGTAGCTGTCGGCGATCAGCCCCTCGGCGCAGTCGAGGGCGATGGCGACTCCGGCGCGGTCGCATTTCGGCTTCACGCTGATGATCGTCTGCGACAGGGTTTCGCGCAGGTCGAAGCCGCGCCGCCGTTCGCTGGACTGGTCGGCGGCCACCTGCTTGAACGCCTGCACCAGATTGGCGGCCCGCTCCATGTTGCCCTGGATCAGCCCGGCGATTTCCTGGGAGCGGGCGATGAAGCTCTCGAATTCCGACCGTTTCAGCGCGCCGCGGGCCTGCGCCTCCATGATGGTCTTCACCTCTTCGGTCAGCAGGCTGGCGCCGGTCAGGGTGATGCCGATGGGGGTGTTGACCTCGTGCGCCACGCCGGCCACCACGCTGCCCAGCGCCGCCATCTTCTCGCTGTGGATCAACTGCTCCTGGGCGGCGCGCAGGTCGGCCAGGGCGCGCTCGGCCTGTTCGCGGGCCTGGCGCTGCGCCTCCTCGCTGGCGGTCAGGGCGTGGGTGCGCTGCGCCAGTGCGGCGGTGTTGGTGCGGAACACTTCCAGCGCGCCGGCGATCTTCAGGAATTCGCTGTGGCGGACCGGGGGAATGGGGGTGTTCAGGTCGCCGTCGGCGATGCGGCGGGTGGCGGCGGCAAGCTGGGCCAGGGGCCGCACCACCGTGCGCCCCACCACCAGCCACACGAACGCCAGCGGCCCCAGGAAGGTGGCCGCGGCAACCGCCACCAGCCAGTGCCGCGCCGCACTGATCTGGGCGGCGACCGCGGCCTTGGTCTGTTCGGCCTGCTGCTCCACCAGCCCGACCACGCGGGACACGGCGACGCTGAGGGTGGTCACAACCTCCCGCCCCTGGAGGGTGCGGCGCTCGCTGTCGGCACGCAGGGCCAGCAGGCGGGTGCGCACGGGGAACAGCCCGTCCGGCCCGGTGGCCAGGGCGGTGAATTCGGCCAGCAGCCGCCCCGCCGCCGCCTGCTCCGGGCTGCCGGCGGGCAGGGCGGCGACCGCGGCGTCGAACCGGATGCGGGCGGCGTCGAAATTGGCCTGGGCCGCCTGCAGCGCGGTGTGCTGTTCGATCTGGCCGGCGTCGTAAAGGCGCAGCATCATGCGGTCCCCGGCGGATTCCAGATCCCAGCGCAGGGAATCGGACACCGCCCGGTGCTCGGCGTTGTCCAGCCGGGCCAGGAACACGTCGAGTCCGGCCTGGAGCCGTTCCAGGGACTGGCGCAGGCGGCGGTTCTTGCCCTCCACCTCGATCCGCTGCTCCACCAGCTGGTTGCGCTGGCTGACGTTCTCCTCCAGCGCGCGGACGATCCCGGCGATGGGTTCCACATGGGGGGCCGTGGCGGGGATGCGGCGCAGGGCCGACAGGGCATCGACCAGGGCATAGGCATGCTGTCCCAGCGACACCACGGCGTTCTGCCGCTGGATCTGGTTGCGCGCCGCTTCGATCTCGCCGCTGCCGGCGGCATAGCGGTTGGTTGTTTCCGCCAGCCGCAGCGCCTGATTGAGCGCGGTGGCCTGTTCCTGCGACACGACGGCGAACAGGTGTTCGATACGGGTGTAGGAATAAGCGCTGATGCCCACGGCCACCAGGGTCATCGCCGCCACGGCGAACGCCGCGGCGACCACCGTCGCCCGCACGCTGCGCCGCCGGAATCCCAGACCGTCCGTCACCGTTTCCGCCTTCCTTCCGCCGGCTGCCCGCCGGCACGTTCCGGTTGCACCCCGTCCCTGAACCCTGATGAGATGGTTGATCCATCCCCGCCAAGGCCGGCATGATGCCCGAGCACAACGTCTTCGCCAATGGAGAACCGCAGGCATGACCGGGCGCGGGATGGGATCGGAAAAGGAAACCGGCGGCCGGGTGTGGCGCCGCGGCGTGTCGGTCCTCCTGGCGGTCTTCGGCATGCTTGCCGTGCCGGCGGCGGCGGACGAGCTTCGCTTTCTCACCTGGGCCGATTACATCGCCCCCGACGTGGTGGCGAAGTTCGAGCGGGAGACCGGCCACACGCTCATCGTCGATACCTTCATGACCGTGGGCGAACTGCGGGAACGGCTGAAGCCCGGCGCTCCGGTGCGCTACGACATCGCCCACCCCGCCGATTACGACGTGCCCCTGCTGGCGCAGTCCGGGGTGCTGGAGCCGATCAACGCGCAGGAACTGCCCGGCTATGCCAACCTGCTGGACGGGTGGCGGTCGCCCCCCTATGACCGCCGCAACGAATGGAGCGTGCCGTTCCATTGGGGCACCACCTCCATCGTGGTGGACACGGCGGCGTATCAGGGGGACATCGACACCTATCGCCTGCTGTTCGACCCGCCGCCGGAGTTGAAGGACAAGGTGGGGTTCCTGATCGGGGCGGAAGAGACGCTGCGCATGGCCCTGCTCTACATGGGCCAGCCGCAATGCACGTCGGACCGGGCGGTGCTGGACCGGGCCATGGGGCTGGTGCGCCCGCTGCTGCACCCGAGCCGGGTCTACGACATCAGTTCCGTGCTCGACACCCTGACCAGCGGGCGGGTGGCGGTGGCGGTCGCGTGGAACGGCGATGCCCTGCGCGCCCGCGCCATCCGCCCCACGCTCCGCTATGCCTATCCCAAGGAGGGGATCATCGTCTGGTCCGACGCGCTGGTGGTGATGAAGGGCACCCCCCACAAGGCCGCGGCCCTGCAATTCATCAATTTCATGCTCCAGCCGGAAAACGCCGCGCTGCAAAGCAATTTCTCCCGCTACGCCAACACCATCCGCGGGTCCGACACCTGGATGGACCCCGACCTGCTGGACGCGCCCGAAGTGGTGCTGCCCAGCCATGTGCAGGTGCGTTTCTTCCGCTCCTGCAACAGCGAGCAACTGGGGCTGTACGGGGAGATCTGGGATCCCGTGCTCCAGGGCGTGCAGAAGACGTTGCCCAAGCCCTGACGCGCGGGGCAGGGGCTTTGCGTTTGAAGCCGGACGCAGCCGCCCCCACATCTCTTGCCAGGGTCCGCAGTCTGGGTTGACGGCACGACGCCTCCCCAAGCCGGGCCGGAAAAGGCAAGGAGAGGGGGTTTCCGTGACCACGTTCACCGGCCAGGACAGCCTGAAGACCCGCCGTTCGCTGACGGTGGGGGGCGCATCCTACGATTATTTCAGCCTGACGGCGGCGGAGGCCGCGGGGCTGGGCGACGTGTCCCGCCTGCCGTTTTCCATGAAGGTGCTGCTGGAAAACCTTCTGCGGTTCGAGGACGGGCGGTCGGTCACCGCCGCCGACGTGCGTGCGGTGGCGGCGTGGCTGGTGGACCGGCGGTCGGACCGTGAAATCGCCTATCGCCCCGCCCGTGTGCTGATGCAGGACTTCACCGGCGTGCCCGCCGTCTGCGATCTGGCCGCGATGCGGGAGGCGATGGCGGACCTGGGCGGCGATCCCCAGCGCATCAACCCGCTGGTGCCGGTGGATCTGGTGATCGACCACTCGGTGATGGTGGACCAGTTCGGCACCGCCGGCGCGTTCAAGGCCAACGTGGACCTGGAGTTCCAGCGCAACGGCGAGCGCTATGCCTTCCTGCGGTGGGGGCAGGGGGCGTTCGACAATTTCCGCGTCGTGCCGCCGGGCACCGGCATCTGCCATCAGGTCAACACCGAATATCTGGCCCAGGTGGTGTGGACCGACACCGACCCGGCGGGCCGGCTGGTCGCCTACCCGGACACGCTGGTGGGCACCGACAGCCACACCACCATGGTCAACGGCCTGGCGGTGCTGGGCTGGGGCGTGGGCGGGATCGAGGCGGAAGCGGCCATGCTGGGCCAGCCCATCTCCATGCTGATCCCCGAGGTGATCGGGTTCAAGCTGACCGGCACCTTGCGGGAGGGCACCACCGCCACCGATCTGGTGCTGACCGTCACCCAGATGCTGCGGAAAAAGGGGGTGGTGGGCAAGTTCGTGGAATTCTACGGCCCCGGCCTGGACCACCTGACGCTGCCCGACCGCGCCACCATCGGCAACATGGCCCCGGAATACGGTGCCACCTGCGGCATCTTCCCCATCGACGCCGAGACCATCCGCTATCTGGCCTTCACCGGACGCGATCCCGGACGGGTGGCGCTGGTGGAGGCGTACGCCAAGGCCCAAGGCATGTGGCGCGGCGCCGAGACGCCCGAACCGGTGTTCACCGACACGCTGGAATTGGACATGGGCACGGTGGAACCGTCGCTGGCCGGGCCGAAGCGGCCGCAGGACCGGGTGGCGCTGACCGACGCAGCATCGTCCTTCGCCGCCGACCTGACCGGCACCTTCAAGGCCGCCGAGCCCAAGCGCGCGGAGCCGGTGGCGGGAACGGGCTACAGCCTGACCCATGGGGCGGTGGTGATCGCCGCCATCACCTCGTGCACCAACACATCCAATCCGGCGGTGCTGGTGGCCGCGGGGCTGGTGGCGAAGAAGGCGGTGGAGAAGGGGCTGACGACGCGCCCATGGGTCAAGACCTCTCTGGCCCCCGGCTCGCAGGTGGTCACCGACTATCTGGCCAAGGCGGGGCTGCAGGACGCGCTGGACACGCTGGGGTTCAACATCGTGGGTTACGGCTGCACCACCTGCATCGGCAATTCCGGCCCTCTGCCCGAGCCGGTGGCCGCGGCGGTGGAGGCCGGGGATCTGGTGGTCGCCGCCGTGCTGTCGGGCAACCGCAATTTCGAAGGCCGCGTCAACCCCCACACCCGCGCCAACTATCTGGCCAGCCCGCCCTTGTGCGTGGCCTATGCCCTGGCCGGAACCATGCTGACCGACCTGACCCGCGACCCGCTGGGCACCGGCTCCGACGGCCAGCCGGTCTATCTCAAGGACATCTGGCCCACCAGCCACGAGGTGCAGGCGGCCATCAACGCCGCCCTGAGCCCCGCCATGTTCCGCAGACGCTATGCCGACGTGTTTCTTGGGCCCCCGGAATGGCAGGCCATCGCCGCGGCGGGCGGCCAAGCCTATGCCTGGGACGCCACCTCCACCTATGTCAAGCGCCCGCCCTTCTTCGAAGGGATGCCGAAGGTGCCGGGGGCGGTCGGCGACGTGCACGGGGCGCGGTTGCTGGCGCTTCTGGGGGACTCCATCACCACCGACCACATTTCCCCCGCCGGCTCGATCAAGAAGACCAGCCCGGCAGGCGAATACCTGCTGGCCCATCAGGTGCGGGTGGCGGATTTCAATTCCTACGGTTCCCGCCGCGGCAATCACGAGGTGATGATGCGCGGCACCTTTGCCAACATCCGCATCCGCAACGAACTGTTGCCGGGGGTGGAGGGGGGCGAGACGCGCCACGTGCCTTCGGGCGAGCAACTGCCCATTTACACCGCCGCCATGCGCTATGCGGACGAGGGAGTGCCGCTGGTGATCGTGGCCGGCAAGGAATACGGCACCGGATCGTCGCGCGACTGGGCGGCCAAGGGCACGCGGCTGCTGGGCGTGCGGGCCGTCATCGCTGAAAGCTTCGAGCGCATCCACAGGTCCAATCTGGTGGGCATGGGCATCCTGGCGCTGCAGTTCAAGGACGGCATGACCCGCGCGGATCTGAGTCTCGACGGCACGGAAACCTTTGATATCACCGGCATCGAAACCGGACTGACCCCGCGCAAGGATGTGACCCTGACCGTGACACGCTCCGACGGATCCACCCGGACGGTGCCGCTGCTGTGTCGGATCGATACACTGGACGAGTTGGAATATTACCGGCATGGCGGTGTTTTGAATTATGTACTTCGCAATTTGGCGTCGTAATGCATTCCATATTGCCCGCGAGGGTGGACGCGGGCCGGCGCTTGGGGCAAGGATAGGGTGGATGCGCTGACCGGAGCAGACCGCTTTGCACAAGGCCCTCACGCCGACCCTTCCGCCTGATGCCCTGCCCGGCATGGCGGCGGACGATGCCCTGCTGCTGGTGCAGTGGGTGGCGGATGGCCGTGCCTGCCCCATCACCGCCGCATCCCCCGCCGCCGCGGCGCTGGTGGGGGTGGGGGGCGGGATGGGCGCGCTGCTGCACCCCGGCGACCGTGCGCGGTTCCTGGCCGAGATTCAAGGGGCGGCCTCCGCCGGGCGCCGGCAGGTGTGCCACCACCATCACCGCATCCTGGACCGGCAGGGGCGGGAGCGTTGGTGGCAGACGGTCACCACCCTGTCCTCCCACGCCGGCGGGGTGGTGACGTGCGCCAGCCATGCCTTCGACATCACGGGCGAGGGGGTGGAGCCGGCCTTGGGCGACCCGCTGTTCCGGGCGCTGCTGGATTCCATCCCCGACCTGATTTTCATCAAGGATCACAACAGCATCTATATGGGGTGCAACCGGGCCTTCGCCGGCTGCTTCGGGGTTGACGTGGCGTGGGTGGTCGGGCGCAGCGATTACGATCTGGTGCCCGGCAACCGCGAGCTTGCCGCCTTTTTCCGTTCCCACGACCGCGCCATGCTGGCCGAAGGGCGGCCCCGCCGGTTCGAGGAATGGGTCACCGCCGCCGACGGGCGCGTGATCCTGCTGGAAACCCTGAAGACGCCGTTCTTCGGCCCCTCGGGCGAGGTGCTGGGGATCATCGGCGTGTCTCACGACATCACCGCCGCGGCCAAGGACCGCGACGCCCTGCGCGAGAGCGAGGAGCGGGTCCGCCTGCTGCTCCATTCCACGCGGGACGGCATCCTCGGGCTGGATGGGGAGGGTGTCTGCACCCTGGCCAACCCGGCATCGGCCCGGCTGCTGGGCTATGGCTCCTCCGCCGATCTGATCGGGCAGCCGCTGACCGGGCTGGCCCAGGGACTGGCCGGCGGTCTGAACGGCAGCCTGCAGGACGAGACGGTGTGGCGGAACGACGGGTCCAGCTTTGCCGCCGATATCCGGTCCGCCCCGGTGATGCGGGATGGCGAGCGGATCGGCGCGGTGATCCGCATCACCGACGTCACCGAACGCCGCCGCAACCAGGAGCATCTGCGCGTCCTGTCCCAGGCCCTGGACCAAAGCCGGCTGGGCGTGGTGATTGCCGATGCCCACGGGCAGGTGTCCTATGTCAACCCCCGTGCGGCGGAGATGACCGGGCTGGCACGGGAAGAGGTGGTGCGGCTGGACGGTTTCCTGTCGGCCCTGCTGCCCCCCGCTTGGGAGGGGACGGTCCGGCTGTGGCGCGCCGTGCTGGCGGGCGAAACGTGGGAGGACGAGCTGACCCTGCGCACACCGGGTGGCGTGGCGGCGCGGGTGCTGCTGCGCGCGTTTCCCGTGCGGGGGGGTGACGGCACCATCGCCAACCTGCTGTGCCTGGCCGAAGACGTGACCGACCGCCACCAGGCCGAAGAGCACATCCGCCGGGCGCAGAAGATGCAGGCGGTCGGGGTGCTGGCCGGAGGCATCGCCCACGATTTCAACAACATCCTGCTGGTCATCACCGGCTATGCCCATCTGGTGCTGGACCGGCTGTCCGGCGGCAGCGACCTGCGCGAGGATGTGGAACAGATCATCGACGCCACCCGGCGGGCGCAGGATCTGGTGGGGCAGTTGCTGACCTTCTCCCGCCAGGACATGGCGGAGATGCAGGTCATCGACCTGCGCCGCACGGTGGAAGAGGCGGTGAAGCTGGCGTCCGCCGCCATTCCGTCCACCATCCATCTGCGCACCGTCAGCGGTGCCGGGCCGATGACGGTTCTGGCGGCACCGAACCAAATCCATCAGATGATGCTCAACCTGTGCAAGAACGCCGCCGATGCCATCGGCGAAGCGCGCCGTGACGGCGGAACCATCATCGTCTCGATGACCCATGTGTCGGTGGGCCAGCCGCAGCCGTTGAGCCGCGCCACGCTGGAGCCGGGGCGCTACATCTGCCTGACGGTGGCCGACAGCGGCTGCGGCATTCCCGCGGCGGTGCAGGAGCGCATGTTCGAGCCCTTCTTCACCACCAAGCCGGTGGGGAAGGGGACCGGGCTGGGGCTGGCCGCCGTCCACGGCATCGCCGGACGCCACGGCGGGGTGATCGACGTGGTGAGTTCCCCGGCACTCGGCACCAGCATCAGCCTGTATCTGCCGTTCTACGATGCCGGCCTGTCGTGGGGCGGGGGCAGGGCGGCGCGGGTGCTGCTGGTCGGCGGGACGGAAGGCGCGCGGGCTCTGGCCGCGCACCTGTTGCGCAGCCAAGGGTTGCGGGTGGTCGCGACCGGCAGCGAACGGCGGGGGCGGGCGCTGTTCGCCATGGCGCCCCACCGTTTCGCCGCCGTGATCCTGCCCGCCGCAACGCCGGGCGCCGGCTGGAAAACCTTGACCATGGCCCGGTCCCTGGCCGCATCATCGGGGGATATCCCGATCATTCTGTGCAACGCCCAGGAGTGTCAGGAAAAGACGCTCATCGGGAACGAAGCGGCCGCCGCCGGGATTACCATCGCCCCGTCGGACCCGTCGGCCTTCATGGCCTTGGTTGCCCGCATCATCGGGACACGGCGCAGCGCCAATCGGGGGGGAGAGCCGGGGGCCCGGGACAAGGACGGCGCATCGCTCTCTGTCCGTCACAGTGAAAAGGGGTAACGCCGTATGGCGACGATACTGGTTATTGATGACGACGATATGGTCCGCACCCTGCTGATCCGCACCCTGGCCCGTGGCGGCCATCAGGCGGTCGGCGCCGCCGACGGTGCCGAAGGGGTGCGGTATGTCCAGGACAATCCCGTGGATCTGGTGATCACCGACATCTTCATGCCACAGCAGGAAGGGCTGGCGACCATCATGCAGATCCGGCGGGGCTGCCCCGGCAGCCGGATCATCGCCATTTCCGGCGGCGGTGCGCGGGAATCCCTGGATGTGCTTCCGGTGGCCGAAGCACTGGGCGCGGCCCGGTCCCTGCGCAAGCCCTTCACCCCCTCCGAGGTGCTGGCGGCGGTTCAGGAGGTTCTGGACGGCCCCGAATAATTTCCTTCGGCCTATGAAGAAAAGTGCTTGACCGGTACCGCATGATCTTCTAGAAACCGCCCACCGCAGCGAACGACGTCCCCGTCGTCTAGAGGCCTAGGACACCGCCCTTTCACGGCGGCGACACGGGTTCGAATCCCGTCGGGGACGCCAATTTCGCCGCCTGCCCATCGTGGCAGGCACCATGCGGACGGCCGCGGCAGACAATGCCGTGCACGACGTCCCCGTCGTCTAGAGGCCTAGGACACCGCCCTTTCACGGCGGCGACACGGGTTCGAATCCCGTCGGGGACGCCATCTCGCTTTTGCGGCCTGAAAGCTCACCTAAGAGCTTGAAGGGCAAGGACAAATCAGGTGTTCTAAAGCCTTCGTTCCGAACGTAGCTCAGGTGGTTCGCGAAGGTCAGTTTCAGCACGGTACGTTTATCTTCCAATTTGTCGGAACACCAGAGTTTCCAAGGGCTTAGCAGGTACTCAAGCGCCGTTCTAAGTGTGCTATCAAAGCTGCTTTTCGGACGACCTGAATTTGCCATCCGTTCTTGGATGAGCAGCTTTTCCCGCTCCAGCTTCTGCACCTTCTGTTCGTAGGCTGCGATCACGCTCGACGTGCTTGTCTCAAGGATGCGTTCGAGCAGTTGTTCGACCTGCCGTTCGATCTTGACGATTTCTGCGCCGAGCGCCTTCGTCTCGGTCGCGCTCTGCATCGACCGGCGATCCCAGAGGCTCTTGAACATATCCTTGACGACCTTGAACGCGGTAGCGCTTGGCGTCATGGTTTGAAGCAGCTTCTCGAATTCCTCCTCGATCCGGTCGCGGCGAATCGACTTGCCATAGCTGGCACAGCCGCGTTTCGGGCAGAGGTAATAGGGGTGATAGCTATGCGCCCCCTTCGACCAGCAGGCGGTGAGCGTGCCGCCGCAATCGCCGCAACTGACGAAGCCACGAAGCGGGAAATCCTCATTGAGGTTCTTTCGAGCCGGAGCGCGGCCAATGCCCTTCAGACGGTCTTGGATGCGCTGGTAGGTCTGGAAGCTGATAAGCGGCTCATGCTGGCCGACCCGCAGCGACACGCCCCATTCAGGGGCTTCGACATACCCGGCATAGACGCACTGGTTCAGCAGGACATGCACCCGCTGGTGCCGGACGCGCTGCGTCCTGTCCTTGGGGAACAGGGGGTGCTCTTGCAGGAAGCGCATGACATCGGCTTGGTTCTCGAAGCGGCCCAAAGCGTAGCCTTCAAGCGCTTCCTGAACGACAGAGGCGACAGGCTCATTGCGCTTAAGCATCCTGCCGCCGCCGGTCACGCGCTCATACTTGTAACCTGCCGGAGGCTGGAACACCCAATAGCCGTTCATGAGGCGGGCGCGCATGCGGTTCTTGGTCTGTTCGCCGTTCTTCTGGCGCTGGTGCTGCGAGACGCTGGCGAGCAGGTTTTCGACCAGCACCGAGTCGGAGTCTTCGCCGAACTCGATGGAGGGCGATTCCAGAATGCCGCCTGCGTTGGCAATAGAGCTGCGCAGCTCAAGGTGAGCTTGCAGGCCCCGCGCCAGACGTGACACGTCGTCGATGATAACGACGGTGCCCTTGGCGCGACGTTTGCGGATGAAAGCGAGCATCGCCTTCATGCCGGGACGGTCGATCAGGCTGCCGGACACATCGTCATGGAACGCTTCCACGACATGATAGCCCTTCATGCGGGCGAATTCCCGGCAGCGTGTTTCCTGCGACCGCAGGCCATCCCCAAGCGTCGATTGCTTGACGCTGGAGACGCGGCAGTAGATCACTGCCGCTTTCTGTTCATTTTGAATCATGGAGCTTCCTTCCTTTTTTCCATGGTTGATGATGTTGTGATGGGCTATTTCAGCCTATCATCTTCGTTATCAATTTTGGCGACTTCATTGAAATTATCGGTAAGGTGCGCACAGATATCGTACGAGAAACCCAGCTCAACGAAGCTGTACATGATAGACCAGAGGGTTTGCAGAAATTCGATTTCCTGTTCCTCAGTCAGATTGAATTCGGCGATTTCCGGGCGGTATTTCTCGACATCCAGATCAAAAGGCGGATTTTGCGTCAGGGTAAAATTCTTCATCGGGTTGGTTTGCGTTTCATCTCGGCTGAGCAGGTTATCTTTGCTCATAGCATTTTCCTTTCTTGCCTTACGGCAAAGTTAATGTGAAAGATTACAGAACGAGAGAAGAACAGTCAAGGAATATAATCCTATTATCTACCGTTATGGTTGTGCTCTTCTCTTGTCCAGAGTTTGGCGTTACTGGTTCGCCGGGTTGCTGATGAGCCGGTAGCGGATGCCGTTATCGGGCTGCACCGGCTGGTCGCTGGTCGGGAAGAAGCGCAGCGTCGGGCACGGCGGCGGGGTGCGGACGACGCCGTTCCAGCCGAAATAGGCGCAGGCGTTGCGGTTCTCGCTGAAGGTCACATGCGGAGTGCCGAACAGAGTGGCGACAGCGACCAGAGCGACCCAGCCGACCAGCCACAACGGCGGCACGAAGGTCAGCGAATGGGCGCGGCGCATGCGAAGGAGCCGGTTGAAATGCCCGACCAGCTCCATGGTGCCGCTCAACGCAAAGACGGCACCAATGCCCGTGGCAACCAGAGAGTCGGGCACAAGCGTCACGATCCGCCACGCAAGCGCCATGAGGAACAGGTTGACGAAGACCGAGGACGTTTCTTCAGAGCGGGTTTCCATGTCGGTTGTCTCCTTTGGGACGCGCTCCGGGACGGCCGGAGCGCTGCGTTCATTCGCCACGCAGGCTTCGCGCTTCTCAGCGCGCGCCCGTCGTCGCGGGCGATACCCGATCCGAGAATCAGAGCTTTCGGATCGGGTATCAGTCGAGGGAAGGGCGCTTGCCGAGCGGCACGGCGCCGGGCTGGTTCGCGGTGCGGGTCAGCGTGCCCGCCCCGCTAGTGCTGCGGGCATAGGCGTCGAGTTCGTGGAGCTGGCGCACGATGTCCCGCGCCTGATCCTCGAAGGCGATTTCAGCCAGGCGGGTGCGGGCCAAACCGTGATCGAGGAAAATCTCGAACGAGCGCCGGAAATAGTCCGGCTGCTGACCGTAGCCGAAGGCCCGCGCCTGTTCTTCCGCTCGCGCTTCCTCGATCCGCTCGCTGTGTTCGCGCATGGAGAACTGATGCGGCTCGGTGGTGTTGATGCTGAGCCATTCGCCGTTGACCAGCAGGCGGACACGCCCCGGCTCGAAAGCGCCGGTCAGTCTGCGGAAGCCCCTGAAGTGCCGGGTATAGCCACCGAGGAAGCGGAGAAGGAGAATCGCGATGCCCTTGGAGACGATGGCCGCGCCGCCGAAGCCGAAGATGGCGAGGACGACGCGCTTACCCAACGGCATGAGCCACGGGTCAGCCCACAGCAGGAACCACCACGGCCCCAGCAGCAAGGCGAACAGCGCCACTTGGGCAATCGGCTGGAGGTCGGCCAGCGCGTAGAGCGACTGCGGCGAGGTGTACCGGCAATCGAGCATGCGCATGCGGGCCGAGACGTTAGCGTTCGGCATGGAACTTCCCCTTGAAGAGTTCATGGGTGTCGTAGTTGCAGCGCTGGAGGATGATGGGATCGTCCCCGGCCCGGATGACCAGTTGACGGGCAAGGTGATCGTCACGGGCGAAGAAGCGGCTGACTTCTTCGAGCGTCATCAAGTCCTGAACTTCGAGCGACCAGCTTTCGCCGTTGACGCCCTGCCGCTCGCGGCTGTCCGCCGACACTTCGGAACGGCGGGTCACAATCAGCGAGGTCTTGCCGAGCCGCTTCGAAATCCATTCCAGCGTAAAGGCGTCATTGTTGCCGAAGAACTGAATGACGCCCGCATTGCCGAGGAAGGTTTCCCAACGCTCGCGGTAGAGCGCTTTCAACTGCGTCAGGTCTTGCAGGATCGGCCACAGGCGGACGCCGAACCCGGCAATCTGCCCGATGGCGTTTTCCACCGTCTGCATGTGCCCGAGGATGGCAAATTCATCGAGGCACATGAGAACCGGCGGCACCGGCTTGACGGGCACGCGCTCCATGGCCGCGAGCGCCAGATTGACGAACAGGCGCAGCCAGCGGTTACAGGTGCCGAGCCGCATCGCCGGCAGGCACAGATAGAGGGTGAGCCGCTCCCGCTTCAGATCCTCAAGATCGAAGTCATGGGCGCTGACAACCCGCTGAATGGCCTGATAGGACAGGAACTTAGCGTGCCGCCGGGCCGTCGAGAGCACCGAGCCGCGCTCTTCCTTCGGCTTGTCGAAGAAGTCGCTGGCCCCTTCCTGCACCGCGCCGAACGCCGCGTCATTGCCGAGCATTTCCGTGGCGAGCGCGTCATAGCTCGAAACCCCGTCGGCCACCGCCCCGCGCATCAACAGCCGGTGCATGGTCACGAGGTTCCGTTCGCCCTCATAGGCGTCGTGGGTGGCGACATGCAGGATGAGCGTTTCGAGCCAGTTCCGGGCGCTATCGTCCCAATGCGAATCGCCGCCGCTGGGAACCACGAGCGCGTCAGCGATCAACCCGGCATCCTCGATCAAGGTCGGGCTGTCGGGCTTCAGGATCGTCATGGGATTGAAGCCGCCCCTGTAGGCGGCAACGTGGGGGCCGGAAATCCCGAACGGATCGAGGCCGACCACCCGTTGCCCCAGCCCCTTGGCGCGGCGTTCAGCGGTGACGTTGAACAGCTCGGCCTTGGGGTCGGTCGCAAGGACGCTGCCCTCATAGTCGAGCAGCGTCGGCACGATGACGCAGCGGCCTTTCCCCGACCGGCTTCCCGCGACGGTCGCCGCGTGGCGGTCGTCGCCGAGGCTGACGCCGTGCCCGCCCATGACATGCCGCTCAACCCGGCCATCGGGCAGCTTGACGGTTTCGACGGTGCCGCCGATCACGCCCAGATGCAGCTTGCCCCCGGAACGCTTGAAGATGTCGGAGCGAATGATGGTCGCAGGGTCGCGGAACTGGGCGCGGGGCGAAATGTGGTCATCGAGCCGGGTTTCAATCCCCCCGCGACGCGGCGCACCGCGCGGGATATCATCGAGTAATTTCAAGGAAAGGCGGGTATAAGCATTCATTTCCCCACTCCTCTTTATTTTCTAAACAAAACAGTTCGTAATAAAATTTTTAATAAATCTAATATGGAAGCGCGTATCTCTCTATCCGGTTCACATATTTGTGAAACGATAAAGTAGTTCTCAGAAAATTAGAGGGGGGCGTCCCGCCATTAGTAAGGTGGTGGGACGCTTTCGATACGGCTAGGAGTCTTCGTTAGCCGGGTGTTTTGGATGAAAATAATCCCAGAGACCGATAGGGATCATATTCCAGATTTCATCGTCAGAGATAAGTGAAGGATCAAGATTATTTTTGATCCGGTAGTGGTTGATAACACTTTTCTGTTCATCATCAAGGGGCATGATTATTTCCTCTTGAAGGATTATTATCTGCCTCAGTTTGACTGCGCGTTATAACCATCCCTTAAAGTTGGTGTTTTAACTGAATTGGATTGATTTTTGCGCTGGCAACCGAGCATGCCAACACGATGGCACGCAGATCATTGCGCGTCAACGTCAAATGTTCAAACTTTCTGCGTATATTTATTTGTTCTTGGGCTGGCTATGTCGTAGGGTATACATCCTGGCGGCGGCAGCACGACGAGCAGCAGCTTGATCCGTCTCGGATAAAACTCTTTGTTTCTGGCTCAGGACTTCTGATTTCGTAGGAATGCGAATGTCTTCAGGTAATTTGTTTTTGCGCAGCCAATTAGAAAGGGCCATGTCTGCCTTGGGGGATAGCTCACGCAACAGCGGGCGTGTCAAAGCATTAGCTGCAAGCCAAGGGCCAAACCCTTCGTCATCACGCAAATAGTCAATAATATTCTCGCGATTACGAATTTCACGTTTTGGCCGTTCTGGCAAATTCAAGATTGGCAATTCTTGAGACCGAGCGGCCGAAGAAAATTCTAGCATCAAATAGCTATCGGCCTTCTCAGCTTCTTTGTCACTGCATCCGTAAATCTCTTTCAACGCGTTAATACGCTTTTGCTTTTCTGCTTCCATAGATGAAATATTATCATCAATGAAAACATAATTTCCATTATTATCTGAAGAAACGTCATTCAGATAATCATTGAAGTCACGCATTCTCTTTGGCATGTCTTGTTTCTGATATTCTTTCGTGCCATTCTCTGCAATGACTTCTTTCTTTTTCATAGTTTATTTCACCCTTAGTTCGTGCAGTGGCAGGATTGATCGGCGAGCGATTTCCAATATCCCTAAGAGCGCCGCTTGGTCTCCGAGCTTCGCTTGGATAATTATATTCCGAGATATTCGATCATCATCATATCCGGGATAGCCTCTTACTATATCTTTGTAGTAATAGCGAATTTTCTGAAAAAGATGCTCTCTAAAATGCAATCGGGTTGATTGCCCTCCCACAACAATACGATCAGGCGACATCATGAGAGTAACAGCGGCGCAAAGTTGGGCAATGTAGTAACTCATTGCATCAACTCCCCGATCCTCCGTCCAATTGTGTTCATTCATGCGTTCACGTAGGGCGCGGAGTCCTCCGAGGCCGTTCAGGCAAGCGCGATGTGATCCACAGTTCCCAAGGTGTGGATCTGGAATGGAGTCTCGTGAATACCGACTTGCTGTAAGGTGGCCTATCTCAGGATTTAGCCGACCTCGCAGAGGCTTACCATTAAAGATAATACCTGCATTAAGTCCTCTTCCTGCCTGAACATAGGCAAAGGTCGAGTGCTTTGCTCCAGCTCCAAATACATATTCGCCAAATGCTGCTGCTGTAGCATCGTTGTCGACTACGATCCGCGTGCCTTTTGATCGAAGTTCATTTGTAAGATCAATTTTCTCGATTTTCCCCAGATTAGGCCCATGCCCTGGGGTGAATTGAATAAAATTTCTGGCAGGCTCAATAGTACCAAATGTACTTATCCCAAGAATATCTGGAACGACACCGCCAAATTCATCAATAAAATCAGAGACAATAGGTATAAGAATTTTGCTAAAAAAATACTCACCTGATCCTGATTCATCGTAAGTATTTTTATCTCTCTGGATAATTCTCGGCTCTGATATTGTTTCATACTTAAAGAACAGTTTCGCATTTTTTGAATCAAAAGGTTGCTCGGAAAATTCCACTCCCCTCGCAAAAGTCAAGAAGATGTGCTGATCTTCTACCGCAACAGCGGCAATAATTTTCTCGCTGAGAATTTTGGATTTGGAGCTATTCATCGTTCTTGCTCAATTGGATCGCCAGCGGTGGAGCTTAGGGCGAATCATTCCGGACTTGATGTATTCCCAAGCCGCTAGTCCGTAAAGAAGGCTCGGGACGAGGGGGCCTTTTCCTTATCAGTGAGGCATGGGGAGGAAGGCTTGGGTATGTAGAGCGCAATCCGATGAATTGCCTATCGCTTCGTCCATATCCCTTTGTCATCGCCGCTGATCCCTATCCACATGCGTCCAAACAGTGTTTCTGATTTGAGGCAGCGTCTTCCTGTCCGTTAACGTGCCAGCAGGAAGCGGTTCGAGGCAGCCATACCCCGAGAAGGGGCGAAGTAAGGTACACAGCCTATTGCCCCAAATATACCATATTAGAACCGGCTGATTTCCGCTGTGCGCAAGATGTGTGTTGTACTACGTCCAACACGCATCTTGGCAAGGGGGGCGTCCCGCCCCCCGTTGCATCCCCCTTGGGCATCCCTAAGCGTTGCGGCCACGGAAACCATGACCGCAACGCCAACGGATGCTGTGACCTTCCCTCGGCATCGAGCCGGGGGAAGGTCATTGAACCGTATCGCCGGTTCATCACGAGCACCGCTCGCCCGGTGCATCAGCGTACGAACATATGTAACTATTGAAGCGCCCTATGCAGCGTAGCACGGCTGACGTTGAGCGTGCGGGCAACGGCGGTTTTTGTGCGTCCCGGCTGTTCAAGGAGTTGCCGGGCTTGTTCGGCCTGTTGCGGTAGCAGCTTGCGCCGCCGCCCCACTGGCTCGCCCCGTGCCTTGCGGGCCTGCATCCCGGCGCGGGTGCGTTCCGACACCAACTCGCGCTCGAACTCGGCGAAGGCGGCGAGGACGTGGAGCATGAGGCGGCCGCCGGGTGAGGTCGTGTCTATGTTGTCGTTGAGGGATAGGAAGCCGATGTCCCGTTCGCCGAGCGTCTTGATCGTCTCGACCAGATGAATGAGCGACCGGCCGAGCCGATCCAGTTTCCAAACCACCAGCACGTCACCGGGGTTGAGCGCGGCGAGCGCCCGGTCGAGGTTGGGGCGGCGCACCGCTGCGCCGGATATGCCGTGATCCTCGAACACGGATTCGCAGCCTGCGGCCAGCAGGGCGCGGCGTTGCAAGTCCAAGCTCTGGTCTTCGGTCGAAACGCGGGCGTACCCGATCCTCATACGCTGCCACTCCATAATTGCCACATATGCGTCCACGAGTAACCTTGCTGGCTACAGGGCTACCGGATATAGTGAGTTCATGTGATCGAAACGGTTCCTTTTTGAACGTTCCCGCTCATCGCCTTATCTCCTCTTCAGAACTATCAGCCTATACTATAAGAGACTAGTTAATGTTTTGCTAATACTCAGCCATAAGCTGTATCATTCAGAAGGACAGGGACGCATCATCATTCCCCACAGGTGTCCGAAAGGGAACCCTTGAGCAACAGCACCGCTCACGCTTGAAGGAGTTGGCCGACGAGGCCGCAAGCCGGGAGCTGGACAGGACGAAAAAGCTCAGGGCTGAAGAAGACGATAAAAGCAAGCTCGACGTTACAGAGATGTTCGACCTTCTCATGATGGTGTGGGAAGAGACGTTCGAGCGCGTCAATTATTTTGTGAACACCACCGCCGAGGCGACTGAGATTGCCTTGGAAAAAGCCCGGCAAAATCAGATCACTGCCGCCGAAGCCCTGAAAACTATCCAAAATCAAGCCACGGTTCTGCCCGATGGACGGCGCGTCTATAGGGATAAAGACGGCAATGCATATACGGAGGACGGAGCGCAGATTCCTGCGACCGATGCAGCTCGGATCAAATGGGCTGAGGGTTCTCCATCGTGGGAAAGCTACCAAGCCGCCAACGAAGCCAACGAACAAGCCCGCCTGAGCGTCGAGGAGATCGAGCGCTTCCAGCAGCGCCTTCAGGCCACACAGGCCCTGTTGAGCAAGGCAAAGCCCGAGAGCCTCAGTCAGGAAGAGCTTGAGCGGTTAGAAAGTGACCTCGACCGGGATACCCCTGCCGCCGTTCGGAAGGAACGTGACCGGCTGATGTCTGAACGGCCAGAACCAGAGGCGCGAGCCGTAAGGGACGCCCGCGCGGACGATGACCTTTCGGTTTCCAGCGTGAACCTCACCCCGACCGCCGCCCCGAGGGTGGCGATGCCTTCACTGTCGACCCATCCATAGGGGATGACCTTCCATGAAACTCGATCATCTTTGCGCCCTTGTCGGCGTGCTGGCGTTCGGCCTTGCCGGTGCCGCACCGGCCCAGACTGGCAAGCAGCTCATCGACCTCCCGGCCCCGCAGCAGACCAGCTATCTGGGGCAGGTGGTTGCCGCCATCGCCCGGCATTTTCAGGAAACGGACGGCACGACGGTTCGCTCGAACTGCGTCACCCGCTGGTACGGCCAAGACCCGGCAGCGGGCAATACCGCCATCTTCCGCAACGCGACCAAGTTCCCCGACGAGGACCCCGCCCGCATCGTCATGGCGATGATGGAGAAGCGCTGCGGGGCGAACAAGGACGAGGGGATGAGGCTCCTGCGTGAGCGGGTGGCGAACAAGGCCGATCTGCTGGACGAGGCGACGCGACGCGCCAAGGAGCAGGCCGAGCGCGACCAGTCCAGCGCCGACGCCAATCTCAAGGCCGTGCAGGCGCGGGCATGGCGGCTGCCGGACGGTCGGCGGATTTACCAGACACAGGACGGAAGCGGTTGGCGGTTCGAGGACGGAAGCGCCGTTCCCGCCGGGCTGGTCACGACGCGCGTTCCGCCTCCGTAGGCCGCACCCATCCAGTTAACCAATTTCCAGTTAATCCAGCTTCACCGGAGCTATCAGCAAAATGAAGATGATCGAGCGCGTTCGCCCTTCGCGTTATCGCCTGAAGCCTGCTGCGCCGGTTCAGCCGGGCAGCATGGCGCGCCTTCTCATGAGTGGGTTGGTCTGTCTCGGGCTGGCGGGCTGCGGCAATGGCCTGTCGGATTCGGTGATCAAGAACGCGGTCAAAGATCATCTCATGTCGAAAGGCAAGGTTCGGCACTGTCTGCCACAGGCGAAGATCAAGGAAACCAACAGGCCGGATCGCTTCGTGCTTGCCGAAGAGATGTTCATGAACTGGGAGGCGGAAGACGGCCTAATCATCGGCATTCTGCTGAGTGGTGGGTACGTCAACATTTATCAGGGCGGCTATCCCGGCGAGAGCGTGTTCAAGGGAGCGCCTGCCGGCAAACCGGGCGCGCTTTATGAGCCCAAATCCCGAGATGAGCTGTGGACCATCTTCGAGGAAATCCGCCGGAACGGCGCGGTGACTGTCCTGACGGACAAGGGGAAAAGCGCGGGTGTGTGGAAGGAGGGAACAGCTTGCCTGACGGGGCAATGGCTGTTTCAGGAGGTGATGAACTACACCGACCCAGCGCCGGACAAGGACGGCAAGATCGTCTCTCATATTAATGTCAAGCTGAAGCTCGATTTCACTATGGTTGCCGCCCAGCCGATTGAAAACAAATACGGCAATGATCTGACAAAGGACTTTGAAATCAAGGGTGTGAAGTATTCGGACGGTTGGCGCTTCTATGAGCTGGTTTCTGGTTAGCAGCCTTCTGAAACTCAGTCTTTCTCTTCCGCGCAGCAATAAAATTGGAGGGCTGGTTATGCTCAAGCAGCGGCTTGTCTGGAAAACCACGAGGACGTATCGGAACAACGGAACGACGGCTCCATATGATGATAATACCTACCCGGAATTAGAGTATTATGATGATGGGACACCATCTAACTCACAGGGCGGCTTGCTGGAGCTTTTATTCGCGGGCATATTCGTAACTATAATAATGCCCATACTTTCTGGCGTGTATCTATGGTACGTCGGGGTTTTGGTCCATCCCAAACCCGCAAGCTCGGAGACTTGGAGCACCTTAGCCAGTTCATCGAATTTCTTTTACAATTATGCGGCTTATATAGCGGCTGTCTCGTTAAAGTTCATAGTTTGGGATATCCCTGTTTTCTTCTATGAAATAGTGTATTCGGTTATGAATTATGCATTTGCGATGAAAACTGAGATTGGAAAATTGGGTGCCCAGATTGGAAGCCTCTTTATTACGCTCGGAGCGATTGCATACTTTTGCGGTTTTGCAGGGATGGTTTCTCTATATGGTGCGTTTTACATGGTGACAGAACGTACAAAGCTCACGATCTGCCTTCTTGGGACGCTGCTGTTCGCATTCTTGATTTTTCCCGGCCTTGCCGGATTGTGCGGCTGGTTCGGTGTGCTTGTCTACCGGTCTTTGTAACCGTCGTCCCCGCCCGCCGAAGTGCCCCCATATGGCTGGCTAAGGCAAGGGCGGGGTATCCATGCAAGCCCCACTTTCGTTCCTCCCAGCGGTAGGTGCTAATGTTTCTTTAGCTAAGGCCAAGCTAAAAAGGTATGAGCTATCTCAACTACGTAGCCTGGAATACAAGTATGTGTCGTATGGAAGCGAACAGGTCGGCCATTTACAACAGGAACATCCCGTTCGGACTGTAGCCCAACGGTGGCGGATCGAAGTGCCAAAATCCTTTTGACGCCACGCCTTGCCACATCCGTTTTTGCATTCATAACGTATCCGAGCATCATCGCCAATGGCAGTCCATTGGAATACTGGCCGGTTACGAATCGCATCAGCCCTTCATCGACATATTGGCCGACTAAGGCGCGCACTCCTGTCTTGTAAGGAACGTTCAGCCGTTTGCATTCGCAGGCTAAATAGACATCCTCATCATCACCGATGGTTAAGACAAAGTCGATATTACTTGGCGACGATACGTTCCCACTGTCATCTTCTGCTAATAATGTATACTGATAGATGATCCGTCCCGGCATCCGTTTCGTTCGGATCAACGATTTAACAAGATGTTCAGTGATATGATCTTCATGCGTCATTGCATCCTTTTTAGATTGAAGCGGCGCAATACAGACGGGCCAAGCGGCCTCGACCGCATCGGCGACTCGCTCTTCAAGGCCTCGAAATTGAGGGAGCCATGCATTTAGATCACCAGTCAGCATATTCATCACCACTCTGACCATGGCGAGCAACAGCCGCTGCAAATTCGGCTGCAATCTGTTCTGCGTCTGCCAACGCTGTCGATCTCAACCAGTGTCGAAGCTGCATTGGTTTAACCAGATACATGTCACTTCCGATCACAAAGCGCAGGTCCGGTACCAGCTGCACGTTGCCCGGCAAGCGTATTGGCAGATTGGATTGAATCGACTGAAGGAATTCTCCTACCTCGGGAGACACTTCCTCCTTGTATTCGCCATCTCCGTCGGCAATAGTTAGCTTCAAAATCGCAATATCTCCGGATCGAGCAGCAAGCGATGCTTGGATCGGTTGTCGAAAACATGGCTCGAGGGCGTTACGAAGCATGGCTGCATAATCGGCACGGTGCTCATATCTACTGTTCGCCCAGATTTTCTGTAGCCCCGCGCTGCGCCGTGGTTGCATCGCTGGAATGATGTATTGGAAAGTATCCTCAATCAGCGCAATTTCACGCGTGTCGAAACCGTAGTATTCGAACACTAGACTATCAATTTCATCAAAAGGGTCGTATTGCAGCGAAAAAAATTCGTCTGCCTTTGCAATTTCTTGATCGATCAGTTGGATAATTTTCTCTTCGGCAATTGCAGCCCTCTTGGGATCGGGCATGTTCTCCGGCTTGTCAAACGGTAGCTTCAACAATTCGCCTTGATGAACCTTCGCGCGGTCAGCACCAAAGTTAGCAGTATCATGGAAATAAATCCAGGCCGCCAAACTGCTGTTCAGGACAGCCGTCAATACTTTCGCTGTGCGTCTTTCCGTTTTAGGAAAAGCAATAGCTTGGATTGAATCTTGAAATACCATATTTTGTTCACAATAAGTGGCGCGAACTCGACCAATAGAGCGCTCGACACCCTGCGGGATCAAGATGTGCGGGCCGATAAAACCTTCGATAAAGCCCGCGCGATGAACGATTGAGCTTGACCAAGGAGCAGCTTCAATCGTCGGCATAGCTATCGGTCGGAAAGCACGGGCATTTAGGAATGGAAACTGGGTGACGACTTCCGCTGTCGTAGTGTCGTACTTAGGATCGCTCATTCGATCTTCCTGGGCAGGCTTAAAGCCCTGCCCAATTACCCAATCCACCTTCCGATCAACCGTGGCATTAGCCTTACGAACGTCCTTGTATTCCTTAATGAAGGTGTTCAGTGCGGGGATGGTCTGCAAATACTGAAGTAGTGTTTCTTCCGGACCACGCGTCCACAGCCGCCGCTTGAACAGCGAAGGATCTTTGCCGACCAAATCCGAACGAAATCGAAGGCGATCAGCGCGTGACAAAGTCATCAGTCGCTTGAGACGCAAATTAAGATCGGCTTTCGGAACCCAATACTCGAATCGATAGTGATCTTGTTTGCTCTTCGCTGGCGCATACAGAACAAGCGCTGTCGGCCGCTGCGCACCATCAAACAACTGGAAACAAAGATCTGAGAGATTTACGATTCGCCGGACCCTAGTGTCACGAAGAAGTCGACGGCGTGCCTCCTGAGCCTCTCTCGAGGTATTATGGAGAACTCCCATAGCTGGCAATAGAAAAGCAACAAGACCATCTGTCTTGACAACCTTCAATGCCTTCCAGACAAAACCCCAAGCAATATCTTTGGCAGGGTCAGGATATCCGTTCGTCTTTGCCCATGTCTGAGCGGTTGTAACTTGTCCGCTCCGTCCCTTCCAAGGCGGATTTCCGACGACAGCATCGAACTTCGGCAAATCCGCAACTGCAAAGAAATCCGACGCCGGGAGCAGTGTGTCACCGTAGAGCGACGGCAAAAGCTTCCCGGCTTTCAGAAGCGCAGGTAGATCGGGCGGGTTAGATTGCTCAAGCAATGCGATGTAGAGTGAGAAGGCGGCCACGCGTACAGCAGAGGGATTGATGTCTCCCCCATGCAATCGCTGCGCAATTAACTTCAATTCATTCCATTGGGCATGCTGTTTATTTCTGCTGCGGCAATGATATGAGACAAGGCGCTGAAACAGCCGGACAAGAAAAATCCCCGAACCGCATGCCGGATCGCAGAAGATGCCCTTTGTCCTTTGCTCATCAGACAAATCATCCCAGAGCTGATTGACAACGGCATCTGCCAAGAACATCGGAGTGTAGAAAGCGCCATCGGCACTTTTCTTTTCAGCCTCTTCCTTCAGAAAACGATCATAGACCGCACTGATGAGGCCAATCGACATGTATTGAAAGTCGTAACCCCACAGACGGAGCTGTCCAGAAGCCATCTCCTCCCGTCCATGCCGGAAGCGTGCCAACGTTCGCAGATGTCGCACCGTTAGTTTTGGTGGTGTTCCATCACCTGTCTCAAACGCACAAGGGGCGTTGAACAGATTGCCGTTGAAAGCATCTTTCAGCCATATGAAGAGCTTTTCGAAATGGGCAGGTGAATCCGCCTCCAGCATCTCCGCGAGGCTGGAGCATTTTTTCTCGGAAGCGTCTTGGAATACCGCTTCTTTGATAATCTTGCGATCTTCCAGATAGGCGATGAACATCGTCTGCATCAGGAGCGCCTGGGCAGCCTCGTTGCCAAGGTCGCCACGCATGTCCCGGAATGCTTCCAACAGATTCGACAGCAGTACGCTATCGACGCGATCATCTGGGTCGAAATATTTGTCGTTCTCGAACCAAAACCGTCCTGACTCTGTAGAGTCGATCAACTCACGGAGTTTCAGTGCATCGGATAGAATTGATAGCGTCATGATCAAGCGAGGATCATTTCGCTGACCTAACTCGCGCTGGAATGGCCTCTGAACGAGCGAATAGGCGACAAGTTCATCCTCCTTTAGAACGAGTAACAGGCTCATAAGGCCCTGATTCCAGAGAACCCGGTGTAGTTCGTCAATCCGGTCGAGCGAAACATCCGGCTCGTTCAGGAATCCGACTGTAGGGACGCCCTCAATGCAAAATACAGCAGCTAGTCCGAGATCGGTCAGTGCAAAGCGGATTGCATCTGAGTGCGGCCCCGGTTCCACCTCGGAAAGAGATGTGTAAAACTCGGGTGCCATCCGGCGCTCAAGAGCAAGAGCCTCCTGCCAGTGCGAAGCAAAGCTATTCGCCACGCTTCGCCTCCTCTCGCTTCATGGGATAGGTGCGTGTACCGCACAGATCGGAACGCATCAAGAACAATTTGACCCTTGACCAGCGGCAGGTCATTTTTTCAGCTCCAGCATTCCTTGGGGATTGCCAGCGAACTTGCCTAACTTGGCGCCCCCACGAGGCTTTTTCCTCCCGAGTTCAAGGCGCTCGAAAATAGGAGCGTAGTCAATATCCCGACTCGCCATTTCGGCAAGCAGGCTCGCGATCACTGCGAGATGGACTGGGACATCGCCTTTCTTCTTGTTATTGGAAACGGAATTTGGCTGCATGCTCATAAGTTCTGCGAAGCGTCGGACACTGAGGCCCGCCTTATTAAGTTCGGTGATGAAGTCGTCGTATGTCACAGCGTTATTCATCCATGGCTTCATGAGCCTAACACATAAAATTATGTGTTAGCAATCGCATTCTTACGTGATGATCTTCATAGTTATACCTTAGACAATGAAGAAGAATTTTAGCTGTACCATCTTAGTTTCTGTGGAGCTCGAGTACGAGCAAGTATCCGCAGCAATGGCTCGGTGTGCTTGCCTATCGGCCTTTGTAACCGTCGTCCCCGCCTGCCGGAGCGCCCCCACATGGCTGGCGAAGGGCTGGGCGGGCTTCTGTGTAGACGCTCCCTGTTCCTCCCCATGTCGGAGCTGATGAAGGCTTCGCCTCTGTCTCCTTGAGTAGGAGAGGGACTGCGCCCCTGCCGGTGTAAAGCCTTTCCCGCCATGCAGGCGGACAGCCAGGTATCCCCAACCTTCCTCCCTGCGGTCGTGCAGGCCGGGCGATTCCCCTCCCGGCTATCCGGGCTTGACCCCGGACTCCCCGCTCCCCGGCGCGGGCCTCGCTTCGGGTTGCATGTGCAACCCAAACATGAGGAAAGGGGAAAGAAAATGTCTAACCATGAAAGAGCCGACGCCTATACCCGCATCACCAACCGCATCATCGCCGATCTTGAACAGGGGGTTCGCCCTTGGTTCAAGCCATGGAGTGCGGAACATGCCGCTGGGCGGATCGTCAGGCCGCTCAGGCACAACGGCACGCCGTACCGTGGAATCAACACGCTTATGCTGTGGAACGATGCTACGGATAAGGGCTTTATCTGCCCGATCTGGATGACCTACCAGCAGGCCCAGCAGCTCGGCGGGCAAGTCCGGAAGGGCGAAGCCGGGTCGCTGGTGGTGTTCGCCGACCGTTTCACCCGCACCGAAACTACGGAAACAGGGGACGAGATCGAGCGGGAAATCCCGTTCATGAAAGGCTATACCGTCTTCAACTGCGAGCAGATCGACGGCTTGCCCGAGCAGTATCGAGCCGTTGCGGCGCCGGTCCCTGACCCGATGAAGCGGATCGAGCAGGCGGAACGCTTCTTCGCCGGGACCGGGGCCGACATTCGGCATGGCGGCAACCGCGCCTATTACGCCGCCCAGCCCGACTATGTGCAGATGCCGGAGTTCGTCACCTTCCGGGACGCCGAGAGCTATTATGCGACGCTTGCCCATGAAACGACCCATTGGACGAAACACCCATCCCGGCTGAACCGCGATCTCGGCCGCAAGCGCTGGGGCGATGAAGGCTACGCAGCCGAAGAGCTGGTCGCCGAGCTTGGTTCGGCCTTTCTGTCTGCCGACCTCGGCATTGTGCCGGACGTGCGGGACGATCACGCCGCCTATATAGCGTCATGGCTCAAGGTGCTGAAGGATGATAAACGGGCGATCTTCACCGCCGCCGCAGAGGCTCAGCGCGCAGTCGATTACCTGCATGGGCTGCAATAGGAAGCAGCCAGAGGATCAGGCTAGCGCGGCAGGCTTGCTGCGTCAGCCTGTTTTCTTATAAGATTTTAGCATATTTTTCCGGGGGATAGACATGAATAAGCCGTTTGATTTTATTGCGCCAATTGCAAATTTCGCAAAAGAGAGCGGCATTCCTCTGAATTCTACAGAATTCATCTCCAGTTTCATGGAAAATGCAGAAAATAAAGTCAAAGAAGCGCTTGATGATAAAACTCTCTTGTACGGTAATCGCGTAGAAAGCCTTTTTGAAGCAACTGTAATTAGTCTTGGGAAATACAATTTATTTAAAACTGAGGATATTGGAAGAGTTCATTCCTCAAATCAACTTCGCGCCCCAGATTTCCGAATCGTGCTTAATGATGGAGATCAATGGCTAGTCGAGGTAAAAAGTGTCTTTTGTAGGGATCCGCTTAGGCAGAAAGCGAAACTAACGCCAGCATACTTAAATAGTATTCAATCATACGCCGATCTTGTGAAGGTTCCGTTAAAGATAGCTTTCTTTTGGTCAAAATGGAATTTTTGGACGCTGATTTCGCCAGAACAGTTCAAAACAAAAAATGGCGGTTTAGTAATTACAATGGGTGATGCCATGAAGGCAAACCTAATGGGAAAACTTGGTGATGTTCATATAGGGACGATTGCTCCTCTCAGGCTGAGATTTGAGGCGGATCAAGAAAAATCTGTTTGTTTATATGACGATGGAAAGGCAGAATTTACAATTCAAGCAGTTAAGATATTCAGCGATACTACAGAACTCACGGATTCTAGAGACCAAAAATTGGCTTGGATCTTGATGCATTATGGTGATTGGGTGACCGATGGGGCTCGTGCAATTAGAAGTGAGGATGTTTTCCAAGGAATTGAATTCTGTGCGTATCCTCAAGAAATCTCTGAAGAAGGTTTTAATTTTGTGGGAATAGCAAGCAGAATATTTTCTAATTATTTTACTCATAGAACAGTGGAAGGCGATCAAGTTATTCAACTTAAAGGGGAAGCAGCTCCTGAGTGGTTTTCTCCTCTTTCGGAGTGGGATTTTAAGAATAGTAAATTACCTCTCTGGCTAGTGAAGCAAATTGTAGCTTAATACATATTTTGAATGCAAAAAATCTGTAATAACATTTTTTGACAATGAAATTGGAAGGCCGTGCCACCTTTCAAGATAGGCTATGATTTTCGCTTGAGCGACGGCTGTGGGTAATTGGCCTGCCTACGCCGCCATGTGAAGGGCACTTCGGCAGGCCAATTACCCACAGCCCATTGCGTTGTTTTTCGCACTATTTTGGTTCTCGCCGCCTGCCGCGCCCTTCGCTGCGGGTATTCTCGCTGGTGCGGTCAGCGTTTAGCTGAATCGGTGGCCTTTCTTTCTCCGCAGCGGAACGGGATGGTTCCTGAACTGGCGTCTGCTGCTGGCCCTGTGTCTGGGTAAGCTGAGCTACATCCCGGTATAGCTCTTTCATGTTCTGATCATATGCGCTCTTGGCTTCCCGGATATCACGCTGGAGGGTGCGGCGGTCGGCCAGTTGCTTGGCGATCAACGATTCCTTTTCCCCTTGGTCGCGCAGGCGGGCTTGCTGTGCCTGCTGTTCATTCTCCCGCTTGATCTTGCCATAGCGCCCGGTGAACCTCTGCCATAGCCCTCGCATCCCTGTGTGTAGCCGCGCAGCCCGTTCCTTGGTTTCCCGCACCCGGCGTTGCTCTTGTTGTTCCTTGAGCTTCTGCCGTTCGGCCCGCTGCTGGCTGACCACCTCCCGGCGCTTGAGCGCCAGCCCGGTGCTTTGCTCGGCGAAGGCGCGTTCAGCGGTGCGGATGTCCGCCCGTATTGCCTCGGTCATCTTCTGGGTGATGGTCGCCTTGACCTGTTCGACCGAAGGCAGCTTGGCCGAGTCGCCCAGCCGCGCATTCACCGTCTTGGTCGGCGTCCCGACCGTGCGGGCGACGCTGTAGACCTCGCCCCGGAAATCGACCGCGACGAAGCCGCGTCGGTCGCCCTGCGCCAGCCAGAAGCCTTTCTCTTCCAGCGCCCGCGAGAACGACGCCAGCGAGTCGGACGCGGCCCAACTCTGCTGGAACAGGCTCTTGATCGTCTTGGGATCAAGGCCCGCCCGTTTCGCCTGCTGCCATTGCTCGCGGGTGAAGTTGAGCGACGAGCGGTCGCGCTGGTCAACCAGTCCCTCAGGCATCCGCCAGTTATGCTTGACGTAGAGGGCGCGGGAGATATCCCGCAGCTTCATCTTGAAGTGCGGCAGGTTGACTGCCGTCATGGTATCGGCCTTGATCCGCGACCAGACGCAGTGAGCATGCCGCCGTCCTTCCTTTTCATGGAAGACGATAGCGCGAGGCTGACCGATCAGGCCGAGTTCCTTTTCCACCGTGCGGATAGCGTCCTTGAACGCCTTTTCAGGCACGTCAGCCGTCTGCGGGGGATTGAGGCTCAACGAGAAAAGGAACTGGCGGCATCTTGTCCCCTTGCTCAGGGCATAGGCTTCCTGAAACGCGCCGCGCAGATCGTCGGCGACGAAGCCGCGCAACTCATGGACTTCGACATGCTCATTCTGATCGAGGCGCAGCAGGTGGCGAGCAAGCTCGCCACCGCCGCCCCGCTGACTGGCCTTGAGGATCACGGCGTCTCCGCTGGCAAGCCGAGCGCCCGAAGCAGTTCCGCCCGCATCCGCTGGACATCGGCGCAGGCATCGCGGATTGCCTGTTCCGAGTCGGGCGTCACCTCCAGCGTGCCGGTGTTCACCGCCTTGGCAAGCTGGTTCAGGTTACTTGCCAGCTTCGATTGGCCTAGCGCTCCCAGCACTCGGCCAAGCGCTTCGTGGTCCTGCACCGGGGCACGGCGATGACGGCGTGAATAGGTCACGTCGTCACCGAGAATGCGCCTGCGGATGTAACAGCCGAGCGGTTCGGCACCCGCTGCCACCGCAAGCGCCGCCCGTTCCTCGAACGTCAGACGGAGCGAGAACGGGGCAGGGGTTTTGCCACGCTGTTTCCGCTTTGCCCCCGCCTGTTCAGACGCGGGGGCGCTGCCAAAGGGCATGGCATGGATACGGACGTCTCTTACGGGCATGGCGGCACCAGCCGGTCAGACGCCTTGCGATGCTCCAGATAGGTGTTCCATTCCGTCAGAGTCTCGAACAACTCGTTCGAAATGGTGCTATCTATGGACGCCACATCCGGTCAATGACCGGATGTTTTGGCCTGATCGATCCGCTTGGATAGCCTTCCCATGCTGGACAGTTTCCTGCTCGCCTTCCCGGCTTTGTTCTCCATCGTCAATCCGCTGGCCATGGCCCTGATCTTCAGTCAGGTCACGGCGGGCCGCACGCCGCGTGAACGCGCGCAGCTTGCCCGGCTGGTGGCGGTCTATTCCGCGGTGGTGATGCTCACGGCCCTGTGGGCCGGTGCCTATGTTCTGAATTTCTTCGGGATTTCCCTGGCCGCGCTGCGGATCGCCGGCGGCTTCGTGGTCGCCGAGCGCGCGTGGGCGCTGCTGACCGCCCCCGAAGCGCACGAGGCGCGCAAGCAGGAACAGGCGGCCCCGGCGGGCACGGTGCAGGAATCCGCGTTCTTTCCCCTGACCATTCCGTTCACCACCGGGCCGGGCACCATTTCGGTGGCCATCGCCCTGGGCGCCACGCGCCCGTCGAACACGGCGGCCCTGGGTGAATTCTTCATCGGCATGTCGGCGGCGGCGGTGGCGATTGCGGTGCTGATCTGGCTGTCCTACCGCTCCGCCGACCGGCTGGTGGCGCTGCTGGGCCAGACCCGCGCCCACATCCTGACGCGCCTGTTCGCCTTCCTGCTGTTCTGCGTCGGCGTGCAGATCCTGGTCAATGGGGTGCTGGGCGCCGTGGAGCCGCTGCTGAAGCCCTGAGCCTACGGCCGGCACGCCCGTATCACCGCCATCACCCGTTCCATCTCTTCCGGCGTGGTGTTCCGCCGCAACACGGCCTGCCACAGCCCGTGCTCCTTCAGCCCGCCGGCGATGCAGTGGCAGCTTTGCACGCATCCCTCCTCATCCGCTCCCGTCTGGACGCAGGACGCCACGCAACTGGCGTGGAAGGACCGCTCCGTCTCGTCCCCCGCAGGCGACAGGCCGGCGGCGGTGATCCCCCACAGCAGCCCGAACAGCACCGGCTGGTGGATCAGGTAGACGGGCAGGCTGTGCCGCCCCAGCCAGGCGAGCGAAGCGGGCGCCCCGCCGCCGGCCCGTTCCCCCCACAGCCGCCCGGCGGCCATGCCCAGCAGCAGCACGCCGAACCACGGGAACAGCGGCACGTAATCGTTGGCGTCGGGTTCATGGGTTACCAGCCCCACCCACGACAGCCAGGGGCTGTCGAACAGGGGGAAGCCCATCCACTGGGGCAGGGCCAGCACCGCCACGCCCGCCAGGGCGGTCACCGCCGCCGGCAGCCGCAGGAAGGCCAGACCCAGCAGGCTGCCCACCGCCAGATGGTGCAGGACTCCGAAGAGGATCGGGCTCTGGGGAAAGACCGCCAGAGACACCGCGGTGATGGCCGCCGCCGCCGCGGCCAGCAGCGCCCAGCGGCGCCCGAACCGCCGCCGGTCCATCCCCCCGCGGGTGGACAGGACCAGCGACACCCCGGCCAGGAACAGGAATGCCGACAGAATGCCGGCCCGCGCCGCCAGCCACGCCGGGCTGGCGAACAGGTTCAGGGTCAGCCAGCCGAAATGATTGAGATCCCACGACAGGTGATAGAGCACCATCGCCACCACGGCGCCGCCGCGGGCGGCGTCGATGCGGGGCAGCCGGGCAAGGGATAAGGCGGGGTCAGTCATTGTGGGCGTCTCCGGCGGCGGTGACCGTGGCCCGCCGCACGGTTTCCCGGTGCAGGATGTACAGGCCGCTGGCCGCCACCACAGCCGCACCCACCAGCGTCCACAGATCGGGAATTTCGTTCCAGAACATCCAGCCGAACAGCAGCGCGAACAGCAATGCGGCGTAATTGAACGGCGCCACCACCGCCGCGGGGGCCAGGGCATAGGCGCGGGTCATGAAAAGCTGGGCCACGCCGCCGGTCAGCCCGCAGCCGGCCAGCAGCAGCCAGTCCCACCCCTGCGGCGTCACCCAGACGAAGGGCTGGGCCAGCGCGCACAGCAGCGTGGTGATGAGGGTGAAGTAGAAGACGATGGTGGTCGGCGGCTCGGTCCGGCTCAATTGCCGGATGGTGACCATGGCCAGCGACTGGCACAGCGCCGCGGCCAGCGCCACCAGGGTGCCCACCTCCAGCACGTCGCCGGTGGGGCGCAGCATGATCAGCGTGCCGCCGAATCCCACCCCCACCGCCGCCCAGCGGAACAGCCCCACCCGCTCCCCCAGCAGCGGCACCGACAGCGCCGTCAGGAACAGGGGCGAGGTGAAGTTGAAGGCGATCGCCGTGCCCAGCGGCAGCAGATGGAACGACCAGAACATCAGCGACATGGCCGTCAGGCCGATGACCGACCGCCACAGATGCCCCAGCGGGTGGGCGGTGCGCAGGCTGGGCAGCCCGCCGCTCATGGCCACCGCGATGCCCACCGGCACCAGCGCCAGCAGGTTGCGGAAGAAAGTGACCTCGGCCAGCGGATACCGCTCCGCGGCCAGCTTCACCAGCAGGTTCAAAATGGAAAAGATGAACACCGACACCAGCATCAGGGCGATGGCGAGCGGCGCGTTTTCCGTGCGGATATCGGGGGGGGCGGGGGAGTCTCTCACAGGCCGCACGGTAACAAAACTCCGCCGTCCCGTCACCGCGGGGGCGGGGTCCGGTCCATGCCGCCGGGGAATGGCCGGTGTGCGGCCCGGCCAAACCCCTTGGCATCATGGGTTTACTTATCGGCGAGTTCGGCGCGGATTTCCTCTTCGGCCTGGATCCAATGGTCCATGGCGCGGCCTTCGGGACGGCCCTGGGCCTCCCAGATCTGATAGGCGCGTTCCTGGATCAGCCGGTTCTGCTCGCCGCTCAGCAGCCCTTCGGCGATGTGCATGTTGAGCCGCGCCAGCGACACCAGCTTGCTTTCCTCGATCGTCCCCTCGGTCACCTGCATGGTGGTGGCGGAAACGTACTGGGCCAGGTTCTTCAGGTTTTCCTTGACCTCGACCGGCAGGGGGCTGGCGTCGTCCTGCACCAGCAGCTTGATGGCGACCCAGATCTTGAGGTTGTGGTCCAGCGCGATGCTGACGGTTTCGGGGCTGTTGGCCTCGATCAGCAGGGTGGCGGCGTGGGTCAGGGTGCGGGCGTCGCCCTCGGGCCGGGTGAAGCCGGTCTTGAGGATGGCGTCGGCGCCGGCGTCGATGACCGACTTGGCGTCCGGGGCGGCAACGGTGGTGGCTTCGACGGCCGCAGCGGTGGTCTTGCGCTTGGACATGTGTGTTCTTCCCCGTTTCGTTCGTTCCGCGCGCCGGACGTGAACCGGCCCGATGGTGCGCGCGTCAGAGTGCCGCGACGGGGAGGATTAGTAAAGACGGTGCAGCACACGCTTCGCCGGAAAACCCGCCGCTCTTCGTCGCAGAGCGGGGGATCAGTCGCCGGTCAAGGCGCCGAAGGGCAGGCGGAAGGTGAAGCCCAGCATCTCGCCGTCGTCCCGTCCGCCGCCGGTTCCGCGCATGCGGGTGTATCCCAGCGTCACCCGCGCGTTGTTGTCGAAGGCATAGCCGATCTCGAGCTGGGAGCGGAACTCCACCGCCTCCCCCTCGGGCCGCAGCCGGTTGGGGGTATAGCCGGCACCGATGCTGGGGGTGAAGGTGAAGCCGCCGCCCACCGGCACATCCAGCAGCACACCGCCGCTGGACAGCGGCGCCCCGCCCGCCCCCGGCGTGGCCGACACCCACGGGCTCAGCGCCGCATAGGGCTGGAGCCAGGGCAGCAGCGCCCCGCCGACCCGGTATTTGTCCTGCAGCCCGAACAGCTCCGTCCGTCGCCCGGCGGCACCGCCGGTTTCCACGGGTGCGGGGGCCGGGGCGGGCAGCGCGCCGACGGTCCAGCCGGCAGGCGCATCCACGGTGCGGGTCTGGGGGGCGGCGATGGCCGGCGGAGACAGGATGCAGAACGCCGCCGCCGTGAGAGCGGCGGCACGGCGGGCGAAGGCAAGGGCAGGGCCGGAGCGGGTGCGTTCCATGACTTCCCCCTGGGGCCGGTGGTTTCATCCCGATTATGATGCCGTGCCGAATGATCGCACCACAAAATAAAGGGATTCCACCAACGGTCCGCAAGGGGGGATGGGGGGCCCGCCGTCAGTTCCCCACCATGCGCTCCAGCGCCGTGATGGCGTTGCGGGCCAGCGGGATGCTGTACGCATCGGGACCGGCACCGCCGTTCGGGGCGATGCGCTCCGTCGCATGGCGCAGCGCGCGGATGACGCCGCTGATGGTCGTCGGTTCGATCTGCCGCAGCAGGGCGCCCGTTTCGTCACGGGTCAGTTCCGCCACCCTGTCCCGCACGCCGTCGTCGTCGGAGGGCAGGGTCCGCCACCCCGTCACCTGCCGTTCCATCACGTCCAGCAGCAGCGTCACCGGATCGGGGGTGCGGGAATTCTGCACGCGAAGGCGTGCGGCTGTGGTATCCACCACGTCAGCCATGAGTCGACTCCTCTTATCGTGTTGTAGTCGAGTTGTGGTCAGGCCGGACGGGAGGGTGCCTGCCCACCCGTTCGGCCGCTTGCGCTCACCCCGCGGGATCACGGTTGCGGGGGCCACGAATCGTACATTCGTATGCCGAGCCGCGCAATGCGTTTCCGCGTGGGGTTGAGACGACGCAAGGAAAATACACCCAAACGGGATCTTTCCCTGAAGGGCTGCCCGATCGTCAGGAATTCAGCCGGTTTTGCTCCATCACAACGCGATGCGGGTTGCGATGGCGTCATAGGGGGCGGTCAGACCATTGCCGTTTTTGTCACGGTCCACCAGTCCGGCGGCGGCGAGCGCTTCCACATCCTCGTGAACCCGGCGGTAATCGCGCCCCACCGCACGCGCCAGCGCGCTGATGCTGGGGGCCGGCTCCCGGTGAAGATGGCGCAGCAATTCCAGGCGCTTGGGCGTCAGCACACGGGCCAGGGTTTCGAAACTGTCGAACGACAGGTGCCGTTCCTGCTGCACCTCGCCACGCTCGGCACGTTTCCAGGCTTCCACGAAGCGCTGGCCAAAATCGGCGGCGGTGTCGCCCACGTGAACGTTGAGATCGCCGGTCATCACACGTCTCCTCCCGCTGCCCGCACGTCGGCGAGAAAGTCCATCATCAACCGTTCCGGTGTCGTGAAGGCATACGGTTCCTCACACGTGCCATAGTGCCGGTGGTCGCCCTTGCCGCGTTCGTTGTCGTAGCCGACCACCCGTTCGCCGCCGACAATATAAACCAGCGAATACTTGAGCGGATGCGTGGATGGTGGCACCGGCTCAGGCACCAGCCAGATCCTGGCCTGCATGATGGCGCCACTGGAAAGAAGGCGGCGTTCCGCATGAAGCAGGGTGGCTTTGGGCACGGCACTGCCGCCTCCGGTTGCTATGGGGAACTCTGTCACGAAACACCTATGCCGTCAAATGCCATAGGTGTTTCCGCAGACGTGCCCCATGGCAACCGACCGCCGCCGCTACCCGAAGAACCCGACCCGCTGGGTGATCGCCGAGCCGGTGCGCACGATCAGGTCGTACAGGCCGGTCATGGGGCGGAACAGCCGCTCGTTTTCCTGGCGGTAGTTCTGGCTTTCGTCGCTGACATAGGTGGCGGGCTCGCCGTAGTCGGCATCCTCCGGCCCGGTGTCGGTGGTGGCGGGGAAGATCTCCTCCAACTGCGACACGGCGGTGGGGATGTCCAGGTGCAGGATGCGGGCGATCACCCGCTCGCGGGTGGTGGAATGCTGGCTGGAGAATTCCGGGATGTGGGTCGCCAGCCGGAACACCTCGTGGATCAGCGCCAGACGCAGGGCGTGCAGCAGGCGCAGGCCCGTGCGGCAGTCGCCGTCCAGCAGCGCCGCACAGCCCGGACCCGTGCGGGCCAGACCGTCGCGCAGCATGGTGTGGTCGCGGTACAGCTTGCGGAAGATGCGCATCTGCCGCACATGGGCCGGGCTGTTTTCCAGATGGTCGGCCAGATTGCGCATCTCCTCCGCCCGCGCCGGCTCCCGTTCGCGCGCGGCCAGCGTCAGCCACAGTTCCGGGTCCATCATGTCGATGTACGCCTTCAGCGCGTCCGGCTCGGCGACGGCGAAGCCGTATTCCACGATGCCCAGCAACTGGCGGAACCGCGGCGAGCGGGCGTAGAGGGCGGCGAAGCGCTCGGGATCCTTGTCGATGGCCGCCCCGAACCCGCCGATGACGTTGGCGGGCAGCCCCTGCTGCAGCAGGATGGCGTTGTGGGGGATGGCGCGGATCTGGGAGATGTTCTGCTGGTCGATGCTGTCGGTGCTGCCGTCGTGCTGGCGCTTGAACGCCCGGCTGCCCGAGGGGTAGAGCAGGCTGCCGCCGAACGTCCCCACCAGAACGGCGTAATTGGGGTCGCGCACCAGCGCCACCTGGAACTCCTTCACCGTGGTGAAGACTTCGGTGATGTAGTCGTTCTCGTCGTAGAAGGGATCGTCGGTGCCGGCGGGCCGCTCGCCCAGCATGTACTGCACGATGCGGGTGACCACGGCAAAGGCCGACGCCTCGGTCACGAAATAGAGGAAGCCGTCGCCGCCCTGGAAGCTGACCTCCTGCTTGTACGGTACGCCCAGTTCGGCCAGCGACGACAGCCACGCCGGGGGGGCGATGTACGACAGGCGCTCGGTGAAGCTGGCCGGGTGGGCGCCGCGGCCGATGGATTCACCATGGGTGTCGAACACCACAAGCTGGACGCCGGTCAGCCCGTGCTTCCTGAACAGGCGCGCCACGCGGCTGCGCAGCCGCTCGATGGAGGCGGCGGCGGGCGTCTGGCCCAGATAGCGCCCGGCGTCGGAATAGCCGGTCTGGATGCACAGCCGCCCGCGCTTTTGCACATAGGCGCGGTAGTGCGGGTTCTCCAGCAGGGTGTCGATGACGCGGCTGCCCAGTTCCAGTGCGCGTTCCGTCTCGAACAGCGGCGAGATGTCCAGCCGGTCCTCGATCCCGAACAGGCGGGCGTAATAGAGCGCGGTCAGCACGGTGAACGCCGCCTCGCTCTCCGCGATCAGGAAGCGGACGGGGACCGTGGAGTCCGAATACTTCAGCATCTGGGCCACGGTCATGAACAGCCGCTTGGCCGAGGTGCGCTCGCCGATCAGGGAGCCGAAGTTGATGGCGACCGGCTGCACCGTGTCCAGAAGCTGGGTCAGCCGTTCCAGATAGGACTGGCGGAACCGCGGGTCGTCGGGCGCGGTCTCCAGCCCCACCGCCTTGCGGATGGCGTTGTGAAGCTGGGTGGAGTTGATGCGCACATGGGTGTGGGCCACCCCCAGCCCGTAATTGGCCAGTTCCGCCCGCAGCACGGTCAGGCGCAGCACCGCCGGCATCGCCGCCGCCCCGCGGCTGCCCAGCAGGCGGATGGCGCGGTTGACCCGCTCCACCAGGAACGCCCCGTCGGTCAGGCGGAAGGCGCGGTCCTCGTGCATCCGGCGGGAGATGCGCTGCAGGTGCTTCTGCGAATCCGCCCGCTGGGGGTCGTGGACGGCGAAGACGCTGATTTCGTCGGTGATCTCGTGGATCGCCAGCACCAGCCGGGATTCGATCTGCTCCAGCGTGTGGCGCAGTTCCTCATCGTCGGGCACGGCGGCGCGGGCACCCTGCACCTCCGCCAGATACTGGCGAAGCTGCTGAAGCTGGACCTTCTGCCGCTTGTGCAGCATGTCGGTCCACTTGATGTCCGACCGCCCGTCGATGTCGTAGCCGACCCAGCTCGCCACCGTCAGCAGCTTGGGCGTCAGGTCGGTCCAGTGGTCGGGATAGAGGGTTGCCGCCTCTTCGAAGATCAGGCCGTAGAGCCGGCGCAGCGCGGCGTGGATGTTGCCCAGGGCGTGCAGCGACAGCTCATGCTCGCGCGAGAGCGTGAGGTTGGCGTCGGGCCGGTGCTCCGACCGCGCCATGCGGCTGACCAATGCTGCGCGCTTGGACGCGGTGAGCGGCTGGCCCTGCTCGTCGCGGTCCAGCGCCAGACAGGCCAGCGCCGTCATCAGCGGGCCGGACAGGTTGAAGGTGGGGTGGGCGGTGATGACGATGCCGAACACCTCCGCCTCCACCCGGCGGCGGAAATCGGCGAAGGGGATGGGGGCGGCCTCGCCGTCGGGCTGGGCGATGGAGCGGACCAGCCGGCGGATCACGGCGTCGTTGGCCGCCGGGTCGGTTTCGCCCAGCTTGGCGGCGAATCGCCGGGTGCGGCCCAGGAAGCCGTCCGCCGACAGGTATTGCAGAAGCTGCTCCACCGTGCCCAGGTCGAGCGTACCCGCGGCCAGCCGCCGGTTGATTTCCAGCGACAGGTGCAGGATGGGGTTGGTGAAGGGGTCTTCCTCGCTCTCGCGCGTGAAACGGTCGAGGCAGGCGCCGAGGTCGGCCACCAGGGCGGCGCAATCCAGCGCCGCGGGAGCCGGGAACCGGGCCACCGGGTCGGTCAGCAACGGCCCGGTCGGCAGAGTCCAGCCGGTGCCTGTGTCCGTGGTCCGGGTGTCGTCGTTCCGGCGGCGGCTGGAGTCACGGGCGTTGCGGGCGGCTTTGGCCTCGGCCTCGGTCATTGCGGGTGTTCCCGAATGGTTTGGTCAACAATACGGGGAACGATGCGGTGCAACAGGGCGGGTGTCAATCGCTCTTGTCGCAATTGGTGAGACCAGTTGCCAGCGCCTGCGCCAGCCGCTCCAGAGCCGGTTCCCAATCCGTGTCCGCGGGGGCACGGCGCACGGCGGTCAGGGTCGGATACCACGGCCCCCCAGGCCGATAGCCCCAGCACCAATGCCCCGACGGGCGCACCAGAACATGGCCGGGGCGGCCCAGGGCACCGGCCAGATGGGCGGCGGGGCCGTCGGCGGCAACCACGCGATCGACCGCGCTCAGCGCCGCGGCGGTCTCCACCGGCTCGTCGGCGGTCAGGGTGATCCGCGGCCCGGCTGTCGCAGCACCGCCGGTCAGGCGGGGCAGGGGCGGTTGGCCGGCGGGAACCGAGGGGGCGATCCAGGCGACGGTCCAGCGGTCCGGGTCCACCCGATCCAGCACCGCCGCCATCAGGTCCGTCTGTTCCGGCGGCGGCGCCACCACGCCCAGCCAGCGCCGCCCACCGGCGTCGGCCTCCGCCAGCCGGGCCGCCATGCGCGCCACCAGAACCGGCGGTGCCCGCAGGGACGGGGTAAGGGCGGTCAGATCCTCCCGCCGGGGGGCCAGCAGGGGGGCCAGACCGCTCAGGGAGCACCACAGGTCGGCCTCGGCATAGGCGCCGCGGGGGTGGGGATAGGCGGCCGCCACCCCCGCCACGGTGGACAGAAGCTGCGCCAGGGACGGATGGGCCAGCACGCGCACCGGCCCGCCGCAGCGGGCGGCCAGGGTCAGCAGCCGGGCCAGCAGAACGGTGTCGGTGATGGTCAGGCGGGCGTCCACCAGCAGCCGCCGTCCCTCCAGCGGCGTCCCGTCCCACAGGGGCGGGCGGGCGGTGTCCGGTTCGGCGGCCAGAGGGCGGATGTGCTCGGCCAGCACCGGCCACGCCTTGGTCACATAGCCCTGGCGCAGGTCCATCTCGGCCTGCAGCCAGTGGCGCTCGGGGGCGTCGGGGCGCACCTCCGCCACCCGTTCCAGGCAGCGGCGGGCGCCGTCGGCGTTGCCCATGTCGATCAGCGCCCGCGCCATCCCCAGATAAGGCTGGGGCGAGCGGGGAAAGCGCTGCACCAGCGCCGACCACAGGGCCAGGGCAGCGGGATAGTCCCCCTGGGTCCGCACCGCCTCGGCCAGCAGGAAGCGGGGCAGCATGGCGTTGGGGCGCAGGGCCGCAGCCTGTTTCAGCACCGCCGCCGCCTCCGCCGCCATCCCGGCGGCCAGCAGGATGCGGCCATCGACGATCAGCCCGTCGGTGTGGGTGGGGTCGATGGCACGGGCCTGCCGGCTGGCCTCCAGCGCCTCGCTCACGCGGCCCATCTCCACCAGCGTTTCCGCCCGCTCCAGCCACAGCCCGTGATGGCCGGGGTTGACCGTGGTGGCGTGGTGCAGCAGCGCCGCCGCCGCCGTCCGGTTGCCCCGGCGGCGCAGCAGCTTCGCCAGCCCGCTGCAGGCCAGGGGGTGGTCGGGGTCGGCGGCCAGGGCGCGGCGGTAGCAGCCGGCGGCCTCCTCGTCCTCCCCCGCCGCGGCCAGCAGGGCGGCATAGTTGGACAGGGTGACCGGGTTGCCGGGGGCCAGCGTCAGGGCGCGGTCGAAACAGACCCGCGCGTCGTCGTGATTGCCGGCGGCGGTGTGGGCCAGCGCCAGATTGGCGAAGGCGTCGGGGTTGTAGGCGTCGAGCGATGCGGCGCTGCCCAGCGCCGCCACCGCATCGGCGGTGCGCCCGCCGTGCAGGTAGCAGCAGCCCAGCGCCACATAGGCGTCGGCGAACCGCGGTTCGGCGTCGATCAGATCGCCCAGCAGGGCGATCGCCTTGACCGTGCTCCCGCCCTGGGCCAGGACCAGCGCCTCGTTGAGCGCCTGGTTGCGGGTCGCCAGCCCCCGGCCCGCCGTGGTCAGCAGGGTGGGCAGGGAAGGGGACGTGGGACCGTTCACCGTGCCCTCCCCCCCAGCGTGTCGATGGCGTCCAGCAGGGCGGGCAGCCCGTCCGGCTGCTCCCGCCGGGTGGCGGCCGCGGCGGCGGCCCGTTCCGCCGCCTGGGGGTCGTCCAGCACACCCGTCACCGCGCGGGCCAGCAGGGCGGGGCCGTCCCGGCCCTCCACCGCCACGGCGCAGCCCAGACGGGCCAGGGCCGCGCCGTTCAGCCCATGCTCCAGATGCTGGGTGAACAGCACCTGCGGACGGCCCGCCGCCAGCGCGGCGGCGGCGGTGCCCAGCCCGCCGTGATGGACCACGGCCCCGTGCCCGGCCAGCATCTCGGCCAGCGGCGGCGGGCGGTCGTGAACGGTTACCCCCAAGGCCGCCAGCCCGTCGCGCAGCCGCAGCGGCGCCCGGCGGATGGTGGCGGCGAGGCGGATGCCCTGCTCCTTGGCCCGTTCGGCCAGCGCCATCAGGGCCGGGGCGGTCGGTGCGTAATCCCCGCCCAGATAGACGAAGGCCGAACGCGGATCGGCGGGCGGCGGCAGGGGCGGGGGCAGCGGCTCCAGCGGCGCGTAAAGCGGCTCCAGCCGCAGGTCGCGGTAGGGGTCGAACAGCTCCAGCCCAAAGGCAAAGCCGCGGTCCCCCCCCAGCAATTCGCCGAGAGAGGCGGGGGCGGGCGCGCGGCGGGCGGCCTGGATCTGCGCCGCCACCTCCAGGATGTGGCGGGCCGGAACCCCCGGCCCGGAGCGGGTGGCCAGCGGCGGCAGTTCGGCCAGATGGCGGGGCGGCAGGGTGAAGCCGTTGCCCACCGCCAGCACCGGCACGAAGCTCCACGCCGCCAGCGTCGCCACCGGGGCGTAATCGGCGACGATGACGTCGGGCGCCACCAGCCCCAGCAGCATCTCCCACGCCCGCACCGCCGGCATCAGCGTGCGCGCGTGGGAAAAGCCGGTGGCGTAGAGGATGTCGGGCAGGCTGGACAGCGGCAGCCGGGTGCCGGCCAGGGCGAAGTTCGGCCCCACCAGCGGCGCCTGGAACATGGGGGCGGTGACGCCCAGCACGTCCGCCGCCTCGTCCAGGCTGCGGACGGCATAGGCGATCTCGTGGCCGCGGGCCTGCACCGCCGCGCCGATGCGGCGAAGCTGCGCCAGATGCCCGTACCCGGCCCCCAGTTCCCAAACCAGAAGAATGCGCGCCATGGCCGTTACGACAGGATCATGACTTTGGGCTGGCTGGGCACGAGTTGGCTGCCGGGGCAGTTGGTGCTGTTCTGGATGTTCATGCTCAGCATCTTGTCGGCGGGGGGACCGGTGAAGAACACCTTGACGCTGGTCAGCACCTTGCGTTCCGGCCCCATCACCATGCCCGACGCCACGCCCATGGCCACGCCGGGGTTGTCGCCCATGCTCATCGGCACGACGCTCAGCATGTTGTGGGTCGGGCAGCACATGGTCAGGATGGTCGGCGCCGTCGGGATGCCGGTCGGCGTCATGGCGATGTTGGGATAGGGGATGGGGATGGGCGGCAGCGGCGGTGCCGGCGTCAGGCACACATCCGGGAACCCGAAGTTCATCCCCATCATCTGGCAGGTGGCGAAGACCATGGCGTACCCCCCGTCTCAGGTCATGCTGATGCGCGAACCGGTGATGACCACGTCGTCCACCGCCGACACCGACGTGCGCGCCCCCCGGACCAGGGCGGTTTCGCCGGCCTGATACACCAGATCGCGGGCCTGCACCGTGTCGGCCCCCTGGACCATCCGCGTGGAGGTGCCGGCGGACGCGGTGACCCGCTCGGCCACGCTCATCACCGACAGGGCGACGGTCTTCAGCGTGTCGGCGGTGGCCTCCACCAGCCGGCCCACCAGCGTGGCGCTGTCCGCCCGCACCGCCACGCGGCGGGCCGTCACCTCGGCGTCCGGGGCCTGCAGCGCCGCCCGGCGGGACGCGGCGATGGTGACGGCGGGGGCCGCCAGGGTCACGTCGCGGTTCCCGCCGCCGGTCAGGGTCACCGGCGCCTCGGCGCCGCGGTCCAGCACCGCCAGGATGCGCTGGCCCACGGGCGACTCCGCCAGCAGCAGCACCGTGTCGCCCACCGCCGGTTCCACCAGGCACGACACCGCCCGGCCCGCCGCCAGCGCCCGCCCGCCGCTTTCCACCGTCCAGGCGCCGCCGCCGTGGCCGGCGGTGACCACCGCCACGGTCAGGGCAGGGGCGGGGGACAGGGCAAGGGTCGCCATCGCCGGGCCGGACGTGTCGCTGTGCGGGGGGGTGCGGTCAACGTGCATGGGGGCGTTCCTGATATGAGGGGCGGTAACTGTAGCAGAAAAGGGGCGGGTCAGGCGGGGCGGCGGGCGGCGGGGGTGAAATCCTCCGCCGCCTTGCGCTGGGGATCGGTGCCGAGCGCCACGGCCCGGTTGGATCCCGTCCACACGCTGTCGGTCTCGACGGTGTTGTGCAGGCTGGTGCGGTAGAGGCCGGCGTTCATCACACGCGCCCCGGTCAGGTCGGCTCCGGCGAAATCGGCGGTGGCCAGATTGGTGTCGTTGAACACCGTGCCCCGGCACACCGCCCCGCCGAACTGGGCCTGCTCCAGATGCGACCCGGAGAAATCGGCCCAGGTCAGCGTGGCCTTCTGGAAATTGGACTGCATCAGGTTGGCCGCGCGCAGGGTCGCCCCGGTCAGGTCGGCGCCGGTGAACAGCGCCCGCGCGATGAGCGAGCGGTCCAGCCGGGCGCCGCGCAGCGTGGCGTTCATGAACACGGTCTGGCCCAGGTCGCAGCCCTCCATCACCGTGCCGTCGAGAACCGCGTCGGTGAAGTTGCACAGGGGGAAGGCATATCCCGACAGGGTCAGCCCCGCCGCGTTCGCCTCGATGAAGGCGCAACGTTCGAACCGGGTGCCGGCGGTGCCCAGCCGCGCGAAGTCGGGCTTGTGCAGCGTCACCCCCACCAGGCGCGCGCCGGCGAAATCGGCGGTGCCCAGGGTGCCGCCCATCAGGGCGCATTCGGTCAGAGCGGCCCCGGTGAACACGCTGCCGGTCATGTCGCAGTCGCTGAAGGCGCAGCGGAACAGCCGCACCCCGTCGAACCGCGCCCCGGCGAAGGTGCAGTCGGTGAAGGCGCAGGTTTCCAGATCGGCGCCGGTGAAATCGGCCCCGGCGAAGTCGCACTGCACGAAGGCGGTGGTGCGCGGTGCGGTGCGGTCCCAGCGGGTGCGGGTGAAACCGCCCTTGGTGAAGATGGCGTTCTCCAGGCCGATGCCGCTGAAATCGGCGTTGGTGAAGGTGCAGCGGGTGAGCATCCCGTTGCTCACCCGCAGGCTGCCCAGGTCATAGCCGGTGCAGTCCAGATCCTCCGCGATGCCGATGGAGGACAGCAGATCCTGCAGCTCGGCCACGGTCACGGATGTGGGGCGTTCGATCATGGCCTCACCATGTCTTGCGGCGGGTGAAGAGGGTCAGGCCGAAATTGGTGCGGTCCAGTTTCGCCCCCTCCAGATTGGCTTCGTCCAGCATGGCGGAGAACATGTTGGCGTCGGTGACCGCCGCATCGCTCAGCAGCGTCTTGCGGAACACCGCATTGAACCCGTCGGCCCCGGCCAGAGTGGCCGTGCACGCGTCGGCGGCGGTGAAATGGGCACCGCGCAACGATGCTCCCGACAGGTCGGCGCCGCGCAGGTCGGCCTGGGTGAACACCGTGTCGTCCAGCCGGGCGCCGGTCAGCCGGGCGCCGGCCAGGCTGCATTTGTACCACGACGTGCCGTCGGCATCGCACCACGACAGGTCGGCACCGCGCAGGTCGGCCTTGCTGGAGGTGCTGATGGCGCGGATATGCGCCCCGCGCAGCGACAGCCCCGGTGCGGTCAGGTCGGGCAGCCCCACCCGTTCGATCCGCGCCCCGGACATGTCGGCCCGGCTCAGGTCCGCCTGCACCAGGGCCGACAGGGTGAGCGTGACGCCGGCCATGCGCGCGTCCGCCATCCGCGGCTTGACCCACGCGGTGGTGTCGAACACCGCCCCGGTCAGGTCGGCGGCGGTCAGGTCGGCGTCGATCGCCAGCATCCCGGTCAGGGTGCAGCGGGACAGGTCGGCGCCGGGCAGCGACGCCCGCATCATGATGGCCCGGGTCAGGTCGGCCCCGGCGAAACGGGCGCCGGCCCCCCGCACGGCGGACAGGTTGCAGCCGGCCATGACGGCCCCGGCGAAGCCGGCGCCGTCCAGCACCGCTTCGGTGAACACCGCCTGTTCCAGATTGGCGCCGTCGAAGCGGCAGCCGGTCAGGTCGGCCTTTTCCAGCATCACGCCCCGCAGGTCGGCGCCGCTGAAATCCATGCCGGCCAGCCGCGCACCGGCCAGATCGCGGCCCGCCAGCGTGTGTCCCTGGTCCAGAAGTTCGCGGATGTAACCGGCCAGATCCTCGCCCACCCCGTCGAACCACGGCTCTTCGGGGGCTATGGCGCTGGGGGCGATGCGGCGGACGCCGGCGAAGCCGGCCATCACCTCCTCCTCCCGTTCGGCGGGGTCGGGGATCTCGGTCTCCGCCTGGGCAAGGATGTCGGGATCGAGTTTCAGGCTGTTCAGGAAGAACGACGGACCGGATGCTTCCGGATGGGCGGGGGGGCGCAGGGCCGCCGGCTGCCACGCGGCGGTTTCGCGGGCCTTGCGCTTGCGCTCCTCCAGGGTTTCGGGGATGTGGCCCAGCGTTTTGGCGATGGCCGCCGCCTCCTCGCGGTGCTGCTCGGCTTTGGCCAGCGCCTCATCGCGCAGCGCTGCGACGTTTTCCACCTTGGCCTTGGCGTGGTCGATGATGGCCTTCAGGTCGATATCGAACTCCGCCACCTGGGTCGGGGTGACCACGGGGCCAAAGCTGTTGCGGTCGATGGGCGGCAGGTCGATGGGGTGATCAGCCGGCATCTTGTCCTTGACCTGCTCCAGCGCCTTGCGCCGCATGGCCTCGATGCGGGCGACCATGGCGTCCAGGGCGGCCTCGCGCTCGGCGGCCAGGGCCGCTTCCTCCTCCACGCTGCGCGGGGGGGAAAGCTGGCCGTCGGACAGGGCGTAGAGCCCCCCCTGCTCCGGGTCGAGCCGCAGGTCCAGGATCTCGCGGTAATAGTCGATGGGCCGCGGCGGGTCGTCCGCCCGCTCCCACGCCAGCAGCAGCGCCTCCACGTCCAGCCCGTCGCTGTCGCCGATCTCCACCCCCGCCCGGTGCAGGGTCACGCCGCGGCTCAGGCCGGGGAACAGCCACAGGGTATCGACGCGGGTGCCGCCCTCGATGAACTGCTCCCCCCCGTCCGGCCCGCGGCGGCGCACGAAGACGCGCACCCGGATGGCCGGGGTGCGGCCCGTCTGCACCGGCTTTTCCGGGTGCATGGCGGCGACGGTGAAGGGGGTGCCCGGTTCCAGATACCCCGGCAGCCATTGGTCGGGCGGGGCGGCGTTGAAGATGCGCCAGTCGATGTCCGCCGCCAGACCGGGGAAATCCTTTTCCAGCCATTCGGCGTCATAGGTGCCGGCCAGCCTCTGCCGCTGGGGCCACGCGATGTCCCGCGGCCCGAAACCGGCGGGAACCGGGGTATCGCGCGGGCTGGCGATCAGGTCGGCGGGGTTTTCCACGTTGGGCAGCGGCACCGGGGCTTCCCCGGCCATCACCCGGTCGATGGCGTTGTGGCCCTTGCCCACCGGGTTATCGGCGAACGCCGGCCCGCCGAAGGCGTTGGCCCAGGTCAGCGGCATGGCGGTGAAGGGGAGGGGGGCGGTGGCCATGGCCCGGCGGGGGCCGGGCACCGGGTTCCAGGACCGGTCGCCGAACACGATCAGCCGCTTGTCCACCGGCCCGATGCGCAGGCATGGTTCGGCCACCGTGCCCGGCGTGCCGGGGGCGGGATGGGCGCTGCCGCCCACCAGCACCTCGGCGTGGGGCTTGGGCATGGCGATATCCAGCAGGGCGTCGCCGCCCAGAACCGTCATCACCTCCGGCCACATCGCGCTGTCCAGCAGCAGACGGTCGGGGCGGGCGAAATCGAAATAGGCCAGCGCCGCCACCGACAGCCAGTGCCGGCCCCGGTGGGTGAACGGCTTGGAGAGAACCCCAAGGCGCATGGGCTTGACGATCTGCATCAGGGCTTCACGGTCAGACTGTTGATCTTGGTCTCGATGGTGCCGATCTTGGTTTCGAGCCCTTTGATCTTGGTGTCGGTGGCGGAGGTGACCTCCGCCTTGGCCGTGGTGATCTTGGCTTCGATTTCGGCGACGAGTTCGGCCTTGTCCTTCTTCGCCTCGGCGTCGCCCTGGGGGTTCACCTCCACCTTGTACGCCAGACAGCATTCGAACATGAAGCCGAGGAAGATCTCGGCGGCGGCGGCGATCTTGACCTCCAGCGTGCCGCCCAGGAAGAACTCGGCCACGGCGCCCAGATGGTTGGCGTTGGCCGCCGACAGGAAATTCTCGTTCACCGCCCCCATGAAGCTGGACGACACCGCCCCGTGGTAGACTTCCTTGGTGTTGCCCTTGGTAAAGGAATCCGTATCCCCCTCGGAATAGGATTTCACGTTGCCGTAGGACACCTCTTCGACGTCGCCGTCGTTGTACGAATAGCTGTAGCCGTACATGGAACTGCGGGCTTCGCCGTAATAGATGGAATCGTCGAAGCCGTAGAAGACGACGCGGTCCGTGCCCCAGTTGGTGGTGTAGGTGTCGCCGATGTAGGTCGTGTACAGGTCGCCGTTGACATAGACGTGCTGGTCGCCCTGGACGTGCAGGTATTCGTCGCCTTCCACATAGCGGTAATCGGTGCCGACGACGCGGGTGTGGCGGTCGCCCTGCACCACCTCGTGCAGGTCGCCGTCGGTGTAGTCCAGCCGCTCGCCCCGCGCGGTGATCGCCACCATGGGGGAGGACGGGTTGTCGTCGAAAACGATCTCGTGGTACTTGCCGCTGTAATCGGCGTCGCTGCTGATCCCGCCCGACCCGGAGCCGGCGTCGCGGATCTTGGACCGCAGGACCGAGCGCCACTGGTTGGTGGTGACCTCCGCCTCCTGCGGCCCCATGCCCTTCTGGTACTGGCTTTCGGTGCTGTCGTCGTCGGGCTGGGTGCGGAAGACGTCGTAGGCCGGGGCGGCGAAGGATTTGCCCTTGGAGAATTTGCCTCCCAGGCTCTTGCCGTTGGCGGCGGTGACGTCGAGGGTGAAGTTGCGGTTGGCCTTGATCGCCTCGTGGGCGTTCTCGGTGGCGTCCGCCTCGATGTAGGAATTGCGGTCGCTGTTGGAATAGGGCTTGAGCTTTTCCAGCCCGCCCTTGACGTTGGCATAGAGCGCCTCGACCCGGTCCTCGTCGGTGGGGTTGTAGACCGTGTGGCGGGTGTTGTTGGCGCGGGAATTCAGGTTGCCCACCACGATGGGCGAATTGGACCCGTGGGACGGGTACAGCAGCACCACCGTGTCGCCTTCGCGCGGGGTGAAGCGCACGCCGAAATTATCCCCCGCCCAGGCCTGCGCCACCTCCGCCCACACGACGTAGGACGGGTCGTTGACGAAATTGGGCAGAACGCTGACCCGGCCGTATTCGTCCGGGGTATCGGATTGGACGACACCCAATTCGATCTGGGACATGGCTCTCGATCTCCTGTGCGCGGACGGTGCTGCGTCTTGTCTTTATCTGTCCAGGGCGGGCGGGGCAGGGCGGCTCAGGCGTCCTGAAGGTGGCGGATATAATTCAGCATCTCGCCCAGCGGGGTGATCTGGTTGTCCTCGAAATCCATCTGGTCGTCCGGCAGCAGCGGCACGTACCGGCTGTCGGCGGGGAAGGCGGCGAAATCATTGCTGTAGCCCTGTTTGCCGATGCGGTGGCGCACGCGCTTGACGGTAAAGCCGCCCTTGATGTCCTCGCGCGCCGAACCGGCCAGCTGGAGCGTGTAGCCGGGGCAGACGTTGGGGCAGAAGCTGCGCGCCCGCAGGACAACGGCGGAGGATTCGAACGATGCCTGACGCTGGTCGTTCATGGCCTCCAGATGCTCCACGCTGGACGCGCTGCCCTTGGTCCATTCATAGGGCAGGTCGTAATCGGCGCCGCTGGTGGTGGTGGCCGGCATGCGCAGCATGTTGTGGGTGTGCAGCGGAATGGTCACCAGCCGCGACGGCACCACCCGGTGTTCCAGCGAGCAGGCGTCCACCTCGTCGGGGCGGAAACGGTCGGACCCGGAATAACCGTGGCGCAGCGTGATGCCCGACGCGGTGAAGGGCATGCCGGCATCCTGGATGATCATGGTGCTGCCGGTCTTCTTATGGTCGTAATAATAGAAGATGCCCTCTTCCGCCATGATCTGGCGCAGGAAGCTGTAGGACGAGATATTGTTCTGCGTGTAGAATTCATAGTCGGGATAGCTGTTGACCGTCAGAAAGCTGCGGTCGGTGATCCTATGCCCGTCCAGCACCGTTTCGATGATGTCGGTGGCCGGCTTGTTGTGGAAGATCCGGCTGCAGCGCGTCATCCGCAGCAGGCTGAAGGGCGGTACGATCTTGAAGCAATAGAAGGAATGACGCGGGTTGGTGCCCAGGAAGGTCGCCGACTGCACCACGCCGCTGAAGAGGCGTTCGGGCATGCCCGCCGCCTGCAGGGTCAGCACCGCGGGTGCGTTGACGAACGGGCGCAGTTCCAGCGCGTTGTTGGGCGAGAGGATGTAGACGGAAAACAGATAATCGCCGAACAGCGATTCCTCACCCTCGAAGCCCACGACCTGAAAGTCGTTTCCAATGCCAACCAAACTGAGGTCGATCGTCAACGGGTTCATGGCAGCCGGTCCGTGAGGAAGGGGGGGAGGAAAAGGCGCACGCCCTGATTGTTCGTTCCAGAACGGGAGGACCGCCACCTGCGCGTCATTCCGTGATCCGGCGAACATCCTTACGCTGCATACTACGGATAATCATACGGGTTAAAGAGCTTATCGGAGCCTCTTTGCGGCGGCCAGCGGGTTTGTGATGAGCATACTGAAATACTGTTGCAGTGGTTGAAAACCGTCCAGAACCGGCGGAACCCGGAAGAACAGATAAATCCGCGCACAACAAGCAACTCTGCCGCGTGCGGAAGGGGTCGTGTCTCCAGAATTAGACCATGTGTGCCTGAGGGTTTACGATGTGGCCGTGCAGATGTTGTTGTCTTTCAGCACAACCTGTCCGCGGAAGCGATGGCCACGGCTCGCGGCGGCATTAAGATCACATAATGAAGATTATGGAAAATAATGTTTGTATTATGGAAAATAATGGACCTTGATCCGCCATGACCGGGATCGATCCCGGTTTCGCACCGACGGGGGGTTGATTGCACGGGGATCCGCCCGACATCTCCCGCCATAGGACCAGGACCGGAGGTTCCAAGGGATATGCTGATCTTTTCCCGCCCCGCATCGCACCTGCGCGAAAGCGCGGTGACCCCGCGGGATCTCGTGCTGTCCCGGCGCACGCTGCTGGCCGGGGGGGCTGCGGCCCTGGCGATGGGAACCGCCTTTCCCGCCGCCGCCGGCTTTGGCGCGCCCACCACGGTAAAGCCCGCGGATGCCGCCGCCGACACGGTGACCCCGTTCAAATCCTCCACCACCTACAACAATTTCTATGAGTTCGGCCCCGGCAAGAGCGACCCCTCCCGCTATGCCAATGCCCTGCCTCTGCGGCCCTGGCAGGTGGTGGTGGATGGCGAAGTCGCCAAGCCCGCTACCGTCGGCATCGAGGATCTGTTGCGCTTTCCGTTGGAGGAACGCGTCTACCGCCTGCGCTGCGTCGAGGGCTGGTCCATGGTCATTCCCTGGACCGGCTTCGCGCTGGCCGAACTGCTGAAACGGGTGGAGCCCACCAGCCGGGCGAAGTACGTGGCGTTCCAGACCGCGCTGGACATGAAGACCATGCCCGGCATCCGCTATCCTCTGCTCGACTGGCCCTACACCGAGGGGCTGCGGCTGGACGAGGCCATGCACCCGCTGGCCATTCTGGCGGTGGGTATGTACGGCGACCCGCTGCCGCCCCAGAACGGCGCCCCCATCCGGCTGGTGGTGCCGTGGAAGTACGGTTTCAAATCCATCAAGTCGGTGGTCCGCATCACGCTGGTGAAGGACCAGCCGCCCACCGCGTGGAACCGCCTGCAGCCCGACGAATACGGCTTCTACGCCAACGTCAACCCCGACGTCAGCCACCCGCGGTGGAGCCAGGCCACCGAACGGCGGGTGGGCGATTTCTTCCGCCGCAAGACCCTGCCCTTCAACGGCTATGGCGAGGAGGTGGCGTCCCTCTACGCCGGCATGGACCTGCGGGCCCATTATTGAGATGGGCAGAGCATCCGTGAAGACCGCCGCCACCGCCGCCCTCGCCTCCCCCTGGGCCAAGCCGGTGCTGTTCGTGGCCGCCCTGGTGCCGCTGGCCTGGACGGTGTGGCTGGCCCTGTCCGATGGGCTGGGGCCGGAGCCGGTGGCGGAGGCGGTGCGGCAGAGCGGGCTGTGGGCCATCCGTTTCCTGATGCTGGCCCTGGCGGTCACGCCGCTGCGCATCGTCACCGGCCTGGCCATTCTGGGCCGGTTCCGCCGCATGGTGGGGCTGTTCGCCTTCTTCTACGCCGTGGTCCATCTGCTGACCTATGTGGGCATCGACCAGTTCTTCGACTGGACGGCGGTCGGGCTCGACATCGTGAAACGCCCCTACATCACCATCGGCATGGGCGGGTTCGTCATCCTGCTGCTGCTGGCGCTGACCTCCACCGCCGGCATGGTGCGGCGGCTGGGCGGGCGGCGGTGGCGGGCGCTGCACAAGGGGGTGTTCGTGGCCGGGGCCGCCGGCTGCGCCCATTACGTGATGCTGGTGAAGGGGTGGCAGCCGGCCCCTTTCCTCTATGTCGCCATCCTGGCCCTGCTGGTGGGGGTGCGGCTGGCCCATGGGGGGATGCCCGCCCGCCGGGCGCGCGGGGGCAAGGCCGCGCTGACGTAAACTGATACAAAAAGCACGGGATCTTCCGGGCGGGGCGGCGCGTTCCCCTGATGGTAAAGCCACAGCCAGGGGATTCCCCGTGCCCATGACCGTTCCGTCGCCGCCCAAGCCGTCCGTCCTGTCCCGTGCCCGCGTGCGCGAGGGGCTGCCCTACCCCCTCGGCGCCACCTGGGACGGGCTGGGGGTGAACTTCGCCCTGTTCTCGGCCAACGCCACCAAGGTGGAATTGTGCCTGTTCGACCGTGACGGACGGCGGGAGCTGGAGCGGATCGAGCTGCCCGAATACACCGACGAGGTGTGGCACGGCTATCTGCCCGACGCCCGGCCCGGCACCGTCTATGGCTACCGCGTCCACGGTCCCTATGAACCGCGGGCCGGCCACCGCTTCAACCCCCACAAGCTGCTGCTGGACCCGTACGCCAAGGCGCTGCTGGGGCCGCTGCGTTGGTCGGACGCCCATTTCGGCTACCGCGTCGGATCGCCGCGGGGGGATCTGTCGTTCGACCGGCGGGACAGTGCGGCGGGGATGCCCAAATGCGTGGTGGTCGATCCCGCCTTCACCTGGGGCCAGGACCGCGCCCCGGCGGTGCCGTGGGAACGGACCATCCTGTACGAAGCGCACCTGCGCGGCTTCACCATGAACCACCCGGCGGTGCCGCCACAGTTCCGCGGCAGCTTCGCCGGCATGGCCCAGCCGGAGGTGGTGGACTACATCCGCTCGCTCGGCGTGACGTCGGTGGAACTGCTGCCGGTCCACGCCTTCATCGACGACCGCATGCTGCTGGAAAGGGGCCTGCGCAATTACTGGGGCTACAATTCCATCGGCTTCTTCGCTCCCGACCCCCGCTATCTGTCCACCGGCGCCATCTATGAGGTGAAGGAGATGGTCGCCCGCTATCACGAAGCGGGCATCGAGGTGATCCTGGATGTGGTCTACAACCACACCGCCGAGGGCAACGAGATGGGCCCCACCCTGTCGTTCAAGGGGATCGACAACGCCTCCTACTACCGGCTGGCGCCGGACCCGCGCTATTACATCAACGACACCGGCACCGGCAACACGCTGAACCTGTCGCACCCGCGGGTTTTGCAGATGGTCACCGACAGCCTGCGCTATTGGGTGACCGACATGCACGTGGACGGGTTCCGCTTCGACCTCGCCACCATTCTGGGGCGGGAGCCGCACGGCTTCGACCAGGGCGGCGGCTTCCTCGATTCCTGCCGGCAGGATCCGGTGCTGTCGCGGGTCAAGCTGATCGCCGAGCCGTGGGACTGCGGCCCCGGCGGCTATCAGGTGGGCGGCTTCCCCCCCGGCTGGGCCGAATGGAACGACCGTTACCGCGACACCGTGCGCGCCTATTGGAAGGGGGACGAGGGCAAGCTGCCCGATCTGGCCGCCCGCCTGACCGCATCGGGCGACGTGTTCAACCGGCGCGGGCGCAAGCCGTGGTCGTCGGTCAACTTCGTCACCGCCCACGACGGGTTCACGCTGGCCGACCTCGTGTCCTACAACGACAAGCACAACGAGGCGAACGGCGAGGACAACCGGGACGGCCATTCCCACAATCTGTCCTGGAACCATGGGGCGGAGGGGCCGACCGACGATCCCGCCGTCAATGCCCTGCGCTGGCAGCAGATGCGCAACCTGCTGGGCACCCTGCTGCTGTCGCAGGGCACGCCGATGATCCTGGCCGGCGACGAGTTCGGCCGCACCCAGCAGGGCAACAACAACGCCTATTGCCAGGACAACGCCCTGTCGTGGATCGACTGGTCCGCCATCGGCGACGAGGGGCGGGCACTGACCGATTTCGTGCGGCAATTGATCGGCCTGCGCCAGACCCACCCGCTGCTGCGGCGCGGGCGGTTCTTCACCGGGCTCTACAACTCCGATCTGGATGTAAAGGATGTGGCCTGGATCACCCCGGCCGGAACGGAAAAGACCACCGAGCAATGGCAGGATCCCATGGCCCGCTGTCTGGGCATGCTGATGGACGGACGTGCCCAGCCCACCGGCATCCGCAAGGCGGGGGTGGAATCGACCCTGCTGCTGATCGTCAACGCCTATCACGATGTGGTGCCCTTTACCCTGCCCATGGCCCCGGGCGGCGGCCGCTGGGTAACGCTGGTGGACACCGCCGATCCGGCCAGCGACACCATCCGTGCCGCCGACAGCGGAGCCGAGGTGCAGGTGGCCGGGCGGTCGTTGCTGCTGCTGGAGCGCCTGCCCGCCCGTCTTGCCCGCCCATGACACCGGGCAAGACGGAAAGGCGCGTCACAATGACGCATGCGAATCAACGCAATTTTACATAAATGACATAAGAACACCCCTGCATGCTGTTATCCTGCCCAGCATAAACAAGCGCCGCCAACCCCGGCCCCACCCCACAAGCCATGGGAGCCGTCCCGCATGGGCGAGGTTCATTTCCTGCGTTTCCTGATCGATGCGGAACGGGATCCCGATCTGCGCGCGGCGTTGCGGCGGTCGGCAGGGGATCTGCGGTCGGTGACCGATCTGGCCCGCTTCGCCCGTCAGCGCGGCTATGCCTTCGACCCCCGCGACGTGCCGGTGGAAGCGGCGCAGCGAAGTGTGCCCGCCGGCCCCGCTCCTGCGGCATAAACGCCACGCACGGGCGGGGACGTGACGGGGGCCGGTGCTTTCCGGTTCCCAATAGACGGCATTCATATAGAATGCCGGTTATCTGGTGCTGGCGGTGTGAACCGGCCGAACAGGCCCCCCCGCCCTGCCCCGCTCCCTCTTCCGGCCTCAAGGACCGCGGACGCCATGCAAGGCACCGTCATCTATGCCCCCGCCACGTTCGAGGAACGGGGGGTCGCCGTGTCCTTCACCACCCCGCTTCTGTCCCAGACCCGCGTGCGGGTGGATGAACGCCGCCGGCTGGAGGTGCTGATCCCCTCTTTTTCCGAGGGCAAGGGGATCTATGTGGTTCCGTGGAAGGTGGTGCCGGAGATGGTGGCCATGACCGTCCACGACCGTTACCTGCATGAACAGATCGTGCGGCTGGGCGTCTGCTCGCCGCAGGAGATCCGCGGTGCCCAGTTGCGCGCCGCCCGTTCCGGCCTTGCCGGACCGGAGGGGGCGAAGGCCGCCCGCGCCACCCTGGCCGAGGATCAGAAGTACCGCGCGCTGACCAACGTGCTGCTGATCGTGGAGGTGCTGCGCGCCGCCGGGCTGGAATCCGCCGATCTCGTGCGCTCCGGCCTGGACAGCCGGGAGATGGAGGCGCTGACCCGCAGCTATCTGACCCGCGCCGCCGCCTCCTTCGCCATCGACCCGGCCCAGCTCTACGAGCGCATCGCCACCCTGGCCGAGGTGGTGTGGCCCATCGGTCTGGTCACCGCGCCTGAGCCGGGGCGGCTGCGCCGCCGGCTGCGCGGGCTGGCCGATTTCCGTGACGAGCTGAACCAGTGGGCCGACGGGCACCCGTGCGATGCCGCCCCCGTGGCACGCTTCTGCGCCTCCGTCGCCACCCACACGCTGGGCAAGGGGGAGGAGCTGCTGGCCGATTTCGACCGCCGGGCGCGGGCCATCGGCACCATGATCCGCGACTGGGCCGGGCAGAGCGCCATCTTCCGCGAGGATTCGGAAAAGCTGACGTGGCTGGCCGACGGCTGGGATTTCATCCTGGGGGCGTGGGCCGAGGCGCAGGGGCGCGACGACCTGCAGGAACAGGCGATGACGGTGAACGAGATCTTCCGCATCCTGCCGCTGCTGCCCACCGGCGAGACCGCCCGCGACCAGCACGCCGAGGCCCGGTCGGTCATGGCCCAGCACCGCCGGTCGGTGCGTGCGTACGAGGATTGGCGCACCGGCGTTCTCGACACCGAAGCCGTTCACCGCATCGAAGCGATCAAGGCCAAGGCCGCATGACCGACCCGCGCGAAACGCTGAAGGATCTGCGGCACACGCTGCACGACATTCCCGAAGCGAAATTCGTGGAAATCGTCCGGCTGCTGGAACAGGTGGGCGACCTGCCCGAGGTGCGGGACACCTTCGCGTCCATCCGCCCCCGGCTGGCCCAGGTGCGCCCCGCCCGCCGCCCGACCCTGAAGCGCATCTTCTGCGACCCGTTCGAGGATGTGCTGGAGGCGGCCCGCATCACCGACGTGCCGGTGGGCCGGGTGGAGCGGGCGGCCATCGCCCCCCTGTGGCGGGTGGTGGAACAGCGCGGCGACCCCAAACAGATGGCCGCCATGGAGCAGGCGGTGCGCCGGCTGGACGGGCACGACGCCCGTGGCCGTCACACGCTGGGTTGCCGTCTGTGGTACGTGGCGGGCACCGCCCTGCGTGCCGCCCTGGCGGAGGCGGAAAAGAACGTTGCCGTCCTGCGGGATCTGTTCGACGGCGACCCGGACCTGGTGCGTCAGGCTCAGGATATCGCCGATTTCCAGGATCTCGGCCATCTGATCGCTCAGACCAAGGCCGCCCTGCCCCCCCGGCCCATCCCGGCGCTGGACGCGGACTCGGTGACCGTCCTCGGCGAGGCGGTGCGCGAGGCGGCCAAGCAGGGACCGATGAAGCCCGTGTTCCTGCTGCTGGTGGTGGCGTCGCGGATGCGCAAGCCCGCCGACCTGCTGGCAGCCCTGGGGGACGTGGATTTCGGCAAGGCCCACCGGCACAAGCCGGCCATTTTCGCCCAGCTTTCGGGGCTGGTGGTGACGTCGCTGGAGGACCGCAGCCACCGGCTGGAGGGAATGGACTCCCTGGCCCACGACCCCACCGCCGCCGTGGATCTGGCCGAACAGATGATGCAGAGCCTGGAATCCACCGTGTCGGTCATGGGCACGCTGAACGAGACCGCCTATGACGCGCGGCTGGACGGGGTGCGGCTGGCGGTCGGCGGCATGGTGTCGTCCACGGTGATCGCGCCGGCCCCGGCGGCGGTGGCCGCGTCCCTGCCGACGCTGCCGCCCCGCGGCCAGGAACTCCGGCCCCCCGACGACGCGGCCCAGGCCCGCGCCGAGGATCACATCCGCGCGCTCCGCCGCTGCCAGAGCTTCGCCGGGCCGCTGGGGCTGGAACCGGCGGTGGCCGACACGCTGAAGACCATCGGCGAGACGGTGGAAAAGCAGGCGTCGGTGCTGATGAACGGGCTGGACCGGGTGCCGCGCACCGACGACAGCCTGATGTCCATGGAACAGGCGCTGTTCTACAGCGTGCGCATGCTGGAGCTGGCCGCCGGCCCGGCGCCCGCCGACGACTTGCGGATCAGGGCGATGCAGGCTATGGACGACGCCTTCGACGGGCTGTCCGGGTAAGGTTTTCCGTGTCCGAGCTGATGAACGATGCCGCCGGCGTTGTGCTGGCGCTGGTGATCCTGTGGCTTCTGCTGCGCCTTGTGCTGTGGGCATGGCGCCATAACCGCCGTCTGGCGGCCCGGCGGCGGCGGCAGGCAGCCTATGCCGCCTATATGGACAGCCCCGAGTGGCAGGCCCTGCGGCAAGAGGCGCTGGAACGGGACGGGCGCCGCTGCCGCCTGTGCAACGCCCGCCGCGGGCTGGAGGTCCACCACCGCTATTACCCCGGCGTGATGGGGACGGAGACGGTGGACGCCCTGACCACGCTGTGCCACCCCTGCCACGAGGGCATCACCGAGATGCTGCGCGCCCGGCGGGGCGCGTGATCACGCCGGCTGGCAGCAGTCGGTGGGACAGACGGACGCGCATTGCGGCCCGTCCGTCCGCTTGCGGCACTCGGTGCATTTATCGGGGTCGATGACATAGGTGCCGCGTTTCACGGCAATCGCCCCGTTGGGGCACACGGCGACACAGGCGTCACAGGCGACGCACTCGGCGGCAACGATGCGGTAGGCCATGATGCGCGCGTCTTACTTGCGGGTCAGCAGGAAGACGAAGACGCCGATGGTCACCACGAAGACGCTGGCGGCACCGACAAGCGCGATGTAGGTCTGGGTATCGAAGTTCATGGGGGCGGTCCTCTTCAAGATCCGATCCCATGAGGCTAGGCGGGCGGCCCTGCCCTGCCTTTGCGAATCCGCAATGGGTGGCGCGAAAATCGGCAGGGTGCGTCATTTCGCGCCACACCTCCCGGTGCGTTAGCCCGGATCGGGCAACCCGCCAGTCTGGACGATGAAGCTGATGATCTCGTTCAATCCCTGGCCCGCTTTCAGGTTGGTGAACAGGAACGGGCGGTCGCCGCGCATCTTCTTCGCGTCCCGGTCCATCACCTCCAGGCTGGCGCCCACATGGGGGGCGAGGTCGATCTTGTTGATGACCAGCAGGTCGGAGCGGGTGATGCCGGGGCCGCCCTTGCGCGGGATCTTGTCGCCCGCCGACACGTCGATCACATAGATCGTGATGTCGGCCAGTTCCGGCGAGAAGGTGGCCGCCAGATTGTCGCCGCCGGATTCGATGAAGATCAGGTCCAGGTCGGGGAATTTCTCCACCATCTGATCGACGGCGGCGAGGTTGATGGAGGCGTCCTCGCGGATGGCGGTGTGGGGACAGCCGCCGGTTTCCACGCCCATGATCCGCGACGGGTGCAGCGCGCCCGAGCGGGTCAGGAACTCCGCATCCTCCTTGGTGTAGATGTCGTTGGTGATGGCGGCGACGTTCCAGTCGTCGCGCATCCGCTTGCACAAGGCGTCGGTCAGCGCCGTCTTGCCGGACCCGACCGGGCCGCCGATGCCCACGCGCAAGGGGCCGGTGTGGCCGCGGGTGATGGGGGTGAAGGTCATGAGCGGAACAGCCTCGTGTACTGTGTTTCGTGAGTGATGGAGGTCCAATCGATCATCGGCGCCCGGCTGCCCAGATCGTCCGGCCCGGCGTCCGCCGCCCATTGGGCCATGGCGTGGGCGGTGCCTTCCAAGGCGGCCAGCGCCCGTTGGCCGTCGGTCTGGCCCAGCGGCACCAGCCGCACGCCCGCCGACACCAGATTGGCGGCAACGGCGTGAGTGAACCCTTGCAAGGTATCGGCCAACGGGATGCCGGCCAGTGCGGCCGCCAGCCCCACCGCCACCGGGTGGGCGGGGGCGCGGCCCATGGCCTTGATAATCCCGGCCCAGCGGTCCAGCCCATCCAGCGGCCACGCCGCCCGCACGGTGGTGAGGAACGCCGCCCCTTGCGCCGAGGACTCAAGCGCGGTTTCCGCCGACGCGCGCATCACATCGGCCCGTTCCACCGCCCAGCGGAACCCGTCCTCGTCGCCCGCGGTCACCGCCCGGTGGGTGAGCGCCAGGAACACCCCGTCGGCCCGCCCGGCCCCGTGCTCCAGCACCGCCGCCACCCAGTGGGTCAGGGTGGCTCGGTCACGGACGAACCCGGCCTCTACCGCCTTTTCCAGCCCGTGGCTGTAGGTGTAGCCGCCGGTCGGGAAGCTGGGCGACAGCCACGCCAGCAGACGCAGGAGGGGCGTCATGAGCCGCCCCCCCTCTCCCCCCGGGGAGAGGGAGAACGGCGGGGGTCAGTGATGGTGGTGGTCATGATGATGGTGATGCCCATGATCGTGGTCATGCCCGTGCTCATGGTGGTGGTGCCCGCCACCCGCGGCATAGGCCCCGGATTCCGGCGAGAACGGCGCGTCCACCGCCGTCACCGCGGCCCCCAGCCCGTGCAGCATGTCCACGATCACATGGTCCCACCGCAGCCGCACCGCCCCGTCGCGGATCTCGACGGCCAGGTGCCGGTTGCCCAGATGCCACGCCACCCGCGCGAGATCCGTGGCGTCGGCGCAACGCACCTCCGCCAGTTTCTCACACGCGGCGGCCACGCGGATGAAGCCGCCCTCTTCCAGCGCCAGACCGTCGCCGTGCTCCAGCGCCACCGCCCGCGGCAGGTCGAGCAGGAACGCGGCTCCGGCATCGTCGGTCAAGCGGATGCGGCGGCGGAAACGGTCGTCGTGGGACAGGGTGACGGTGGCGACGGCCTCCGCCTCCGGCCACTGGCCGGCGGGGATGGCCTGTACGGCGCGGCGGGTCATCAACGGGTCTTTCTCATCAGAACAGGAAATAACGCTGGGCCATGGGCAGCACGTCCGCCGGTTCGCACAGCAGCAGCGCACCGTCGGCCCGCACCTCGTAGGTTTCCGGGTCAACCTCGATGTGGGGGGTGGCGGCGTTGTGGATCATGCCGGCCTTGGTGATGCTGCGGCAGCCCGACACCGCCAGCAGCGGGCGGGTCAGCCCCAGCGTGGCCGGCAGATCCGCCTCCAGGGCTGCCGCGCTGACGAAGGTGACGGAACTGGCCGTGCGCGCCCGGCCGAGCGCGCCGAACATGGGGCGGTAATGCACCGGCTGCGGCGTGGGGATGGAGGCGTTGGGGTCGCCCATGGGGGCGGCGGCGATGGTGCCGCATTTCAGCACCATGTCGGGCTTCACCCCGAAAAAGGCCGGCGACCACACCACCAGATCGGCCAGCTTGCCCACCTCCACCGATCCCACGTGGGACGCGATGCCGTGGGAGAGCGCCGGGTTGATGGTGTATTTGGCGACATAGCGCTTGACCCGCACATTGTCGTTGTCGCCCGTCTCCTCCGCGAAGCGGCCCCGCTGGACCTTCATCTTGTGGGCGGTCTGCCAGGTGCGGATGATGACCTCCCCCACCCGGCCCATGGCCTGGCTGTCCGACGACAGCATGGAGAAGGCGCCCAGGTCGTGCAGAATGTCTTCCGCCGCGATGGTTTCCCGGCGGATGCGGCTTTCGGCGAAGGCCACGTCCTCGGCGATGCGGGGGGACAGGTGATGGCAGACCATCAGCATGTCCAGATGCTCGTCCACCGTGTTGACCGTGAACGGCCGTGTGGGGTTGGTGGAACTGGGCAGGACGTTGTTGAGGCCGCAGACCTTGATGATGTCCGGCGCGTGGCCGCCGCCGGCCCCTTCCGTGTGGAAGGCGTGGATGGTCCGCCCCTGGAACGCCGCCACCGTGTTTTCCACGAAGCCGGATTCGTTCAGCGTGTCGGTGTGGATGGCCACCTGCACGTCGAACCGCTCGGCCACGTCCAGGCAGGTGTCGATGGCCTTGGGCGTGGTGCCCCAATCCTCGTGCAGCTTCAGCCCGCAGGCGCCGGCCCGCACCATCTCTTCGAGCGCATCCCCGCGGCTGGCGTTGCCCTTGCCGAAGAAGCCCAGGTTGATGGGCAGGGCCTCCGCCGCCTGGAGCATCCGCGCCATGTGCCAGGGGCCGGGGGTGCAGGTGGTGGCGTTGGTGCCCGCCGCCGGGCCGGTGCCGCCGCCCAGCATGGTGGTGACGCCGCTGTAAAGCGCCTCGTCCACCTGCTGCGGGCAGATGAAGTGAATGTGGGCGTCGATGCCGCCCGCCGTGATGATCTTGCCCTCGCCCGCGATCACCTCGGTGCCGGGGCCGATGACGATGGTGACACCGGGCTGGACATCGGGGTTGCCGGCCTTGCCGATGGCGGCGATGCGCCCGCCCTTCAGCCCGATGTCGGCCTTGACGATGCCCCAGTGGTCGAGGATCAGGGCGTTGGTGATAACGGTATCCATCGCCCCTTCGGCATTCGTCATCTGCGACTGGCCCATGCCGTCGCGGATCACCTTGCCGCCGCCGAACTTCACCTCTTCGCCATAGATGGTGAAGTCCTTCTCCACCTCGATGATCAGGTCGGTGTCGGCCAGGCGCAGGCGGTCGCCGGTGGTGGGGCCGTAATGGGCGGCGTAATCGGCGCGGCTGATGCGGTTTGCCATGATCTCAATCCCTTACAGAGCGCCGTTGACAAGACCATTGAAGCCGTGGACCACCCGCGCGCCGTCATAGGCGATCAGCGTCACGCTGCGGGTCTGGCCCGGCTCGAACCGCACCGCCGTGCCGGCGGGGATGTCCAGCCGGTATCCCCGCGCCGCCGCCCGGTCGAACTGCAACGCCCCGTTGGTTTCGAAAAAGTGATAGTGGGAACCCACCTGAATGGGCCGGTCACCGGTGTTGGACACATCCAGCGTCACCGTCGGACGGCCCGCGTTCAGTTCGATTTCCCCCGCCGCGGGAAGGAGTTCGCCGGGAATCATCACGTAACCTCTCAGCGGATGGGGTTGTGGACGGTGACCAGCTTGGTGCCGTCGGGGAAGGTGGCTTCCACCTGGATCTCGTGGATCATCTCCGGGATGCCGTCCATCACCTGCGCGCGGGTCAGCACGGTGGCACCGTCGCGCATCAGCTCGGCGACGCTGCGCCCGTCGCGCGCCCCTTCGACCACGAAATCGGTGATGAGCGCCACGGCTTCCGGGTGGTTCAGCTTCACGCCCCGTTCCAGACGGCGGCGGGCCACCTGGGCCGCCATGGCGACGAGAAGCTTATCTTTTTCCCGCGGAGTCAGGTTCATAGCCCTTTTCCCTCACCCTTTTTCTTAAATGACCCACAGCCGCGGCAGCCGGTCCGGCAGCCCCGCCACCCGCGCCCGGAACCCGGCCCAAAAACGGCCGTAGCCTTCGCGCAGGCGCCGGGCGTCGGTGTCGAGGAACCGCACCACCAGAACCCCGCCGACGCACGTTGCCCCGGCGTGGCCGCCCATTCCCTCCAGCAGCGCGCGGGCCTCATCCAGCCGCTCCGCCGCATCGGGGGCGGTGTAGACGATGCTGCCATAAGCCACGGCCCCGGCAAAGCCCGCCGGATGGTCCAGCACCGCGGCGCAAGCGCCGTCCAGATGCAGCGTGTCGGCCCACAGCAGCCGCCCGTCGCGGCGGATCTCCCACGCTTCCCGCGCCAGGCCTTCCGTAAAACGCTCACCGCGTGCGATGCGCCCGAACACCAGCAACTCTCCCGCCAGCACCTGGCCCGTGCCGGCCACGTCGATGCGGGTGGTGCGGTTCAGGCGGGCGCGGTCGAACAGGATGGTGTCCTGTGGCAGCCATTCCAGCCACCCGCCGTCACCGCAGGCCAGTTCCACCCCCATGGTCACGTCGGGACCGGCGGAGCGGTAGACCTTTTCCGCCGCCTGGGCCACCACCTGCGCCGCAGCGCCGTCGCCCACGCGGGCCGACACCTCCAGCCGGTCACCGCCCACCAGCCCGCCGGACGTGGTGACCAGCACCGCCATGGGTGGCTCGCCGGCCCCCGGTTGGGGGAACAGGAAGCGCAGGGGATCGTGATGATACAGGTGTAACAGCCGCGTCGGCTCGCCGTTACGGCTGTCGAACGCCACCTCCGCCCGGCCATGGATGGTCAGGCGGGCTGGTTCCTTAAGGTGGGTTCTTACCTGAAGAATATCGTTCATCACATTGATAAATAAAAGGAAAGCGACCGGGTGAGGGCCGGTGGTACGGACGGAAAACAGCCCTCACCCGGTTCCACGCTGCCCCAAGGGGCGAGCATAGCTCTCAAACGGTCAGGTGACGGCGCACCTCGGACTCGACCATGCCGGCGGCATCGCCCGCAAGCACGATCTCGCCCCGGTCCATCACCGCGAAATGGTTGGCAAGATCGCGGGCGAAGTCGAAATACTGCTCCACCAGCAGGATCGCCATGTCCCCCCGCGCGCCCAGCATGCGGATGACGTTCTCGATCAGCTTGATGATCGACGGCTGGATGCCCTCGGTCGGTTCGTCCAGGATCAGCAGCCGCGGACGGGTGACCAGCGCGCGGGCGATGGCCAACTGCTGCTGCTGCCCGCCCGACAGGTCGCCGCCGCGGCGCTTCAGCATGGATTTCAGCACCGGGAACAGTTCGAAGATCTCGTCGGGGATGGTGCGGTCCTTGCGAGGCAGGGCGGCAAAGCCGGTTTCCAGATTCTCCAGCACGGTCAGGCGCGGAAAGATCTCCCGCCCCTGGGGCACGAAGCCGATGCCGCGGCGGGCGCGCTCGGCGACGGGCAGGCGGGCGATGTCCTGCCCCTCCCACATCACCCGCCCGTGGCGCAGGGATTCCAGCCCCACCACGGCGCGCAGCAGGCTGGTCTTCCCCACCCCGTTGCGGCCCAGCAGGCAGGTGACCGCCCCCTTGGGTGCTTCCAGCGACACGCCGCGCAGGGTGTGGCTGGCGCCGTAGTAGAGATGGGCGTTTTCAACGGTCAGCATGACGCGGCATCCCTCTTAGCGGCCCAGATAGACTTCGATGACGCGCTGGTCGTTCTGCACCGTGTCCAGCGAGCCTTCGGCCAGCACCGACCCCTCGGCCAGCACCGTGACCTTGGCGCCCAGGCGGCGGACGAACTCCATATCGTGCTCCACCACCACCACCGAGCGGTCGCGGTTGATGTCGAGGATCAGGTCGGCGGTCTGTTCGGTTTCGTGGTCGGTCATGCCGGCCACCGGCTCGTCCAGCAGCATCACCGCCGGTTCCTGCATCAGCAGCATGCCGATCTCCAGCCACTGCTTCTGCCCGTGGCTGAGCGCACCGGCCCGCATGGCGCCCTTGCCGGTCAGGCCGATGCGGATGATGGCCGCCTCGATCCGGTCGCGGTCGGCGGACGGCAGGGTGAAGAACAGCGTCGTCCACACCCCCCGGTCGCCCTTCAGCGCCAGTTCCAGATTCTCGAACACGGTCAGGTGCTCAAACACCGTCGGCTTCTGGAACTTTCTGCCAATACCGAGGTTTGCGATGCGGGTTTCATCCAGTTTGCGAAGATCGACCTGCCCATCGAACAACACGTCGCCGTGGTCGGGTTTGGTCTTGCCGGTGATGATGTCCATCATCGTGGTCTTGCCCGCCCCGTTGGGGCCGATGATGGTGCGCAGTTCCCCCTTCTGCAAAATCAGGCTGAGGTTGTTCAGCGCGCGGAAGCCGTCGAAGCTGACCGACACGCCGTCGAGGTAGAGGATCGAGCCTTCGGCCTTGTCATGCATTGTGCTTGCGCGCCACGGGGGCGCCCTCCCGGATGCGGGTGCGGATCTGGCCGGCCAGACCCAGCAGCCCCTTGGGCATGAACAGGGTGACGACGATGAACAGGCCGCCGAGCGCGAACAGCCACACCTCGGGCATCGCCCCGGTCAGCCACGTCTTGGCGCCGTTGACGGCAAAGGCCCCGATGATGGCCCCCACCAGCGTGCCGCGCCCGCCGACGGCGACCCAGATCGCCACCTCGATGGAATTGGCGGGGGAAAATTCACTGGGGTTGATGATGCCCACCTGCGGCACGTACAGCGCCCCCGCCACACCGGCCAGGATGGCCGAGACGGTGAAGACGAACAGCTTGGCCGCCGTGACGTCATAGCCCAGGAAGCGCACCCGGCTTTCCGCGTCGCGGATCGCCATCAGCACCCGCCCCAGCTTGGACGTGACGATGAAGCGGCACAGCAGGTACGCCACCGCCAGCAGCACGGCGGAGGCCACATAAAGCCCCACCCGCGTGCCCGGCGCCTGCATCGGATGGCCCAGGATGTCCTTGAAGTCGGTCAGGCCGTTGTTGCCGCCGAACCCCATTTCGTTGCGGAAGAAGGCCAGCATCAGGGCATAGGTCATCGCCTGGGTAATAATGGAGAAGTAGACCCCGGTGATGCGCGAGCGGAAGGCGAACCAGCCGATGACGAAGGCCAGAACCCCCGGCACCGCCGCGATCATGATCATGGCGAAGACCGGGTTGTCGAACCCCCACCAGTACCACGGCAACTCCTTCCAGTTCAGGAACACCATGAAATCCGGCAGTTCGGCGTTGCCGTAGACGCCGCGCCCGCCGATCTGCCGCATCAGGTACATGCCCATGCAATAGCCGCCGAGCGAGAAGAACGCCCCGTGCCCCAGCGACAGCGCCCCGGCGTAGCCCCATACCAGATCCATGGCCAGGGCCAGCAGGGCGTAACACAGGTACTTGCCCAGCAGGCTCAGCATATAGTCGGGCACGTGGAAGAGCGAGGTGGCCGGCACCGCCACGTGCAGCACCGGGATCAGCACCGCCGCCACGGCGGTCAGGGCCAGGAACACCGGCCAGCCGCGGCGGGATTCCAGCGCCATCAGGCGCGCGATGATCGGACCCATGGGTTCAGGCCTCCGCCGCACGGCCCTTGAGCGCGAACAGACCGCGCGGCCGCTTCTGGATGAACAGGATGATGAAGACCAGCACCAGGATCTTGCCCAGCATGGCGCCGGCGTAGGGTTCCAGAACCTTGTTGACCACGCCCAGCGACATGGCCCCGGCCAGCACGCCCCACAGGCTGCCCACCCCGCCGAACACCACCACCATGAAGCTGTCCACGATGTAGGTCTGGCCCAGGTTGGGGCTGACGTTGCCCACCTGTGACAGCGCCACCCCGGCCACCCCGGCAATGCCGGACCCAAGGCCGAAGGTCAGCGCGTCCACCCACCCGGTCTTGATGCCCATGCACGCGGCCATGGGCCGGTTCTGCGTCACCGCCCGCATCCGCAGACCGAAGGAGGTGTAGCGCAACGCCGCCGCCACCGCCGCCAGCACGGCCAGCGCGAAGATGACGATGGCGATGCGGTTCCAGGTCAGCACCAGCCCCGGAACCGCCTCCCACGCGCCGGTCATCCAGGCGGGGTTGGCGACCTCCTTGTTGGTGGCGCCGAACAGCGAGCGGACCATCTGCTGCAGGGCCAGCGAAATACCCCAGGTGGCAAGCATGGTTTCCAGCGGGCGGCCATAGAGGAAGCGGATCACCCCGCGTTCCAGCGCCACGCCCACGGCCCCGGCCACCAGAAACGCCGCCGGGATCGCCAAAATCAGATAGAGGCCGAACACCGACGGCGGCAACCACGCGCGGAACGCCTCCTGCACCACGAAGGTGGTGTAGGCGCCCAGCATGATCATCTCGCCATGGGCCATGTTGATGACGCCCATCACGCCGAAGGTGATCGCCAGCCCCACCGCCGCCAGCAGCAGCACCGACCCCAGGCTCACCCCCTGGAACAGGTTCAGCGTGACGGCCACCGCGGTTTCCCGCCGCTCGATGGAGGCGGTCAGATCCTTCACCGCCTGCCGCACCGCCGGGTCGGGGTCGTTGGCGAGCGGGGCCACCAGGAAGCGCACCTCCGCCGACAGGATGCCGCTGAGATCGGCCACCGCCTGCAGCCGCTCGGCGGCGTCGGGGGACGCCAGGGCCGAGCGGGCCACCGCGGCCGACAGCGCCGCCTTGACGCCTGCGTCGGTTTCGCGGGCGAGCGCGCCCTTCAGCAGGGCCACCGCTTCCGGCGACGGGTCGTTGGCGGCGGCCTGGGCGGCGGCCAGACGGCGGGCGGGATCGGGGGAGGCCAGGTCCAGCCGCGCCGCCAGCCCGGCCAGGGCCGAGCGCAGCGCGTTGTTGACCGTGATCTTGGTCAGGTCACGGGTGGGGGAGGTGCCGGCATCGGCCCCGGTCAGGGGATCGGTCAGGGCGGCCTCCCGCCCGGTGACGGCGCCGATCAGCACGGCCCCGTCGCTCTTGCGCACGAACAGGGATCCCGATTCCATGGCCCGCAGCACCGCCAGCGCACGGGCGTCGCCGGTGCCGGCCAGCCGTTCGGCGGCGGCGATCTTTTCGGCAAAGCCGTCGGCGGCCAGCCCGGCCAGCGCGGATGAAAAGGTGCTGTCGTCGGCGGCACGGGCGGGTGTTCCGGCCCCGAGCGCCAGCAGAACGAACAGCACCTGCAACAGGCGCACGCACCGCATGGAAACCCCCCATTGTCTTTGAACGCGTGGTGCCGGCGATCCCATCCGGTCACTCGCCATTCCCACGGAAACGAAGGCCCCTTTGCGTGGGAATGGGGACTGAGGAATGTGTCTGGCAAGGCCCCCGGCGGGGCCGCCCCCCTCCCCGCCCCCGCCGGGATGGCGGCGAAGGCGGAAAGGGGGCGTCCGGGGCCGCTTATTTGGCGGCAGCGGTGCCGTACTTGGGCGCGGTGCAGTTGCCGCAGACCCACGGATAGGTCCAGTCGGCGGTCAGCTTGGCGGATTCGGGGATGTAGGGCGACCAGGCGTCGGCCTTGATCGGGCCCTTGGTCTGCCAGACGATCTGGAACTGGCCGTTGGCCTGGATCTCGCCGATCATCACCGGCTTGGACAGGTGATGGTTGGTGTTCATCACGATGTCATAGCCCGACGGCGAGCGGACCTTCTGCCCGTACAGCGCCTGACGCACGGCGTCCACGTCGGTGGAACCGGCCTGCTGCACGGCCTGCGTCCACATCTTGAAGCCGATGAAGGTGGCTTCCATGGGGTCGTTGGTCACGCGCTTGGGATTCTTGATGAAGGTCTGCCACTGCTTGATGAAGGCGTCGTTCTCGGCCGTGTCCACCGACATGAAGTAGTTCCAGGCGGCCAGATGGCCGACGAGGTTCTTGGTGTCGATGCCGGCCAGTTCCTCTTCACCCACCGAGAAGGCGACGACGGGAATGTCGGTGGCCTTGATGCCCTGGTTGGCCAGTTCCTTGTAGAAGGGAACGTTGGCGTCGCCGTTGATGGTGGAGACGACGGCGGTCTTCTTGCCCTGAGAGGCGAACTTCTTGATGTCGGCGACGATGGTCTGCCAGTCGGAATGCCCGAACGGCGTGTAGTTGACCATGATGTCGTCCTTGGCCACGCCCTTCGACAGCAGGTAGGCTTCAAGGATCTTGTTGGTGGTGCGCGGATAGACGTAATCGGTGCCGGCCAGAACCCAGCGCTTCACCGACCCACCGTCGGCGCCCATCAGGTAATCCACCGCCGGGATGGCCTGCTGGTTGGGGGCCGCCCCGGTGTAGAACACGTTGCGGGAGGATTCCTCACCCTCGTACTGGACGGGGTAGAACAGCAGGCCGTTCAGTTCCTCGAACACCGGCAGCACCGACTTGCGGCTGACCGAGGTCCAGCAGCCGAACACCGCGGCCACCTTTTCCTTTTGCAGCAGTTCGCGCGCCTTTTCGGCGAACAGCGGCCAGTTGGACGCGGGATCCACCACCACCGCTTCCACCGGGCGGCCCAGCAGCCCGCCCTTCTTGTTGATGTCGTCCACCATCATCAGGACCGTGTCCTTCAAGGTGGTTTCGCTGATGGCCATGGTGCCCGACAGCGAATGCAGGACACCGATCTTGATCGGCTCCGCCGCCTTCACGGCCCCGGCGGCCAGCATCGCCGCCGCCATGGCGGTGCCGGCGACAAACCCCTTCAGACCCTTTCCCCACTGACCCAGCATCGACTGACCCATTGTTATCCCCTCGCTCGGGTTTTGCGTGCGGACGCTGCATCGCAAAAGGGATGCCAACCGGGGACATAGGGCAAAAGCGGCGGAAACACTTGGGCCTGGGCGAAAGGCAGGCAGGGATTATCCGAATTAATCGCCTAATTTATAGGCAATCATGCCCAAGGAACGACACACGCGCAAAAAATGGGCAAGCAAAGCACACCAAAGCAGGCAGCCTTTTCCATAATTATATTATGGTTATAGGCGCGGCTGTATCCGTTTGACTGACAAATTAATGCCATCAATACGGGGTATAACCAACAATGGCTTTCGATGGAATTTAGCTGCCGCGGTACGTCGAATAGCTCCACGGCGACAGCAGCAGGGGCACGTGGTAATGCTGTTCCGGGTTGGCGACGGCGAAACGGATCGGCACCACATCCAGAAACGGCGGGGCCGACAGGGCGTGGCCGGCGGTCTGGAAATAGACGCCGGCGTGGAACCGCAGCTCATAGACCCCGGCGTGCAGATCCGCCCCGGCCAGGAGCGGCCCATCCACCCGCCCGTCGGCGTTGGTGATGGTGCTGACCAGCACAGTCCCGCCATCCCCCCGCACCAGTTCCACGGGCAGGCCGCGGGCGGGCATCCCGGCGGCGGTGTCCAGCGCATGCACGGTCAGGCGCCCGGTGGGTGCGGGCTCCACCACGGTCAGCAGCCGCATCCCTATGATCTTCGCCACCTCCCCCAGGGCGGCGGCGGTTTCCGCCGCGGGCGTGTTGGTCACGCGGCGGGCATAGGCGGCCAGGATGTGATGCTTGGTGGCGTGGCGCACCGCCAGGATGAAGGGGAAGCCGAACCGCGCGGTATAGGCGGCGTTCAGTTCCTGGAACCGTGCCATCTCCTCCGGCGTCAGGCGGTCCAGGCCGGCGGCGGCCTGTTCGGCGGAGGAGGAGGCGGTCAGTTCCCCCGCCAGCGCCGCCCGCCCGGCAAGATCGGGATGGGCGCGCAGCAGGGCAAGCTGCTGATCCGGCCCCGCAGCGTTGATGGCGGCCACAAGGGCGGCGTGGAGCGCCGTCACCGAGGGAAAGGGCCGATGGGAGAAGGCCATCGCCGCCACCCACGGCGAATGCTCGGCCAGCCCGCCGAACGCGGCGGTGAAACCAACGGCGTCCAGATCGTTCACGGCGTCGAGGGACAGGCGGCTCATGGCATCCTCGGGTTGCTCGGGCGGGGCATCAGCACAGCACGAAATGCCCCTTGCGGCAATGGTGGCCGCTTTGGCGGTTGAACGGAACGGCAACGGCGGGGTAGCCTCCCCGCCACCCCAGGGATTACCGAACCGGGATTTTCACCCGTGCGCTTCATCCACGCCGCCGACATCCATCTGGACAGCCCCATCTCCGCGCTGAAGCCGCGGGGGGGCGAGCCGGCCCGCGCGCTGGCCGACAGCACCCGCCGCGCCTTCACCGCCATGATCGACGCGGCGGTGGACATGGGCGTTGATTTCGTGGTCATCGCCGGCGACCTGTACGACGGCGACTGGCCGCACATATCGACCGGCCTATTCTTCGCCGAACAGATGGTGCGGCTGCATCAGGCCGGCATCCGCGCGGCGGTGGTCAAGGGCAACCACGACGCCGCCAGCAAGATCACCCGCCACATCGCCACCGAAATGCCCAACACGGTGATCTTCGACCACAAGCGTCCGCAGACGGTGGTGTGGGACGATCTGGGCGTGGCGCTGCACGGGCAAAGTTTCGCCACCGGCCCGGTGAGCGCCAATCTGGCCGCATCCTACCCCCCGCCCCGGCCCGGATGCCTGAACATCGGCGTTCTGCACACGGCGGCGGAGGGGCGGCCCGGCCACGACGCCTACGCCCCCTGCACCGTGGGGCAGCTTGCCGCCCACGGCTATGATTACTGGGCGCTGGGCCACGTCCACAGCCGCGAGGTGCTGTGCGAGGCGCCGTGGATCGTCTTTCCCGGCAATCTGCAGGCCCGCCATGTGAACGAGCCGGGGGACAAGGGCTTCACCATCGTCACCGCCGAGGCCGGGGCCATCCGCCGCGTGGAACACCACGCCTGCGACGTGCTGCGGTGGGCGCGGGTGACGGTGGACGCCACCGGCTGCGCCGATGTGGACTCCGTGAACCGCCGGGTGCAGGCGGCCCTGACCGATGCCGCACTGGCCGCCGGCGGGCGGGCGCTGGCGGTGCGGCTGACGCTGGCGGGCGAAACCGTGGCCCATCACCGGCTGGCCGCCGACCCCGAACAGGTGGAGGCCGATTGCTGCGGGGCCGCCGCCTGGACCGGGCATGATGTGTGGATCGAGCGCATCCGGCTGAAGACCCGCCCGCCGGGCACCACGTCTACCACCCTGGACGCCGGCGCGGCGGACGCGCTCGACACCCTGCTGCGCACCATGGCCGATGTGCGCACCAGCCCCGCCCTGCTGGACGGCGTGCGGGCGGACGCCGCGGCGCTGATCGACAAGCTGCCCCCCCTGGCCCGCAAGCACGCGGGCCTGGAGGAGATCGGCGACGATCTTGCCGCCGACATCGTGGCCGAGGCCGAGGCGCTGCTGCTGGCCCGCCTGCTCGACGCCCGCCCGCTCGACGAAGGACGTACCTCGTGAAGATCGAACGCCTGTCCCTGGACTGCTACGGCCATTTCAAGGAAAGGGATTTCGACCTGTCGGGGGATGACGTGCGGCTGCACATCGTCCACGGCCCCAACGAGGCGGGGAAATCCACCACCCTGTCGGCCATCGGCGATTTCCTGTTCGGCTTCCCCCGCAGCACCCCGTACAAGTTCCGCTACGGCAACGACCCGCTGGCGGTCAGCGGCACGCTGGTCAGCCGCGGCGGCGCACGGCTCAGCTTTCAGCGGCGCAAGAAGAACGACGGCAAGATCCTGGTGCGCACCGGCGGCGGCGAGGTGCTGGAGGATGCCGCCCGCACCCTGCCCCCCTTCCTGGGCGACGCCGGCCGGGATGTGTTCGAGCGCATGTTCGGCCTGGACCACGCCCGCCTGCGCCAGGGGGGCCGGGCCATGCTGGAGGACGGCGGCGATCTGGCCCGGCTGCTGTTCGAAGCCGGCAGCGGCCTCAGCGGCGCCATGCGCCTGCTGGACGCGCTGGAGGCGGAGGCGGACGCCATCGCCTCGTTGGGCCGGCAAGCGAAAAGCCGCCGGCTCAATCAGGCCCTGGAAAGCTTCAAGGAGGCCCAGGACCGGCTGAAGGCCGAGGGCCGCTCGGAACAGGAATGGCATCAGGCGCAAAAGGACGCCGCCGCCGCCCGCGCCATCGGGGACGAGGTGGCCGGCATCCTGTCGGACGTGCGCGCCCGCCGCCACCGCATCCACCGGCTGCTGCGGGTGTTGCCGGCCCTGGCGGCGCTGGACGGCGTGCTGGTGGCACGGGCAGCCCTCGGCACCGTGCCCGATCTGCCCGAGGGGTTCGAGGATGACTGGCGTGCCGCCGCCACCGCCGCCACCGGCGCCGCCGACGCCCTGGCCCGCGCGCAAACGGCGTGGGACGGGCTGGCCGTGGAACTGGCCGGCTGCGGCGATCCCGGCCCGCTGCCGGCCCTGGCCGAGGAGATCCGCCGGCTGCACCAGATGGGCGGCGCCATCGCCGGCAGCCGCCGCGAAAAGCCCGTCATCCATCAGGAATGGAAGGCCGGACAGGAGCATCTGGCGGCCCTGGTCCAGGCGCTGGGCCTGCCCGTCCCGGTGGACGGGATCGGGCCGCGCATTCCCTCCGCCCCCCTGACCGCCGGGGTACGGGAGCGGATGGAGCGGCGCAAGGATCTCGCCACCGCCCAGGCCGCCGCCCGCCGCCGCCACGAGGAGGCCACGGCCCGCGCCGCCGCCTCCGCCGCCGCGCTGGCCGAGGCCGCCACCGCCGCCGACCCCGCGGACGCGGCGGCCGCCCTGGACGAGGCCGCCCGGCTGGGCGATACCGCCGAGGCGCTGGCCGCCGCCCGCCAGCGCCAGTCCCTGGCCGCTGCCGCGGTGGACCAGGCGCTGGCCCGGCTGGACCTGTGGACGATGGGGCTGGACGCCCTGGCCGCCGCCCCCTTCCCCGACGCCGAGACGGTGGCGGAGCGGGAGCGCGAACGCGCCGCCCTGGACGATGCCCACACCCGCAAGGAGAGCGGGCGCGACGAGGCCGCCGCCCTGCACGACCGGTTGGCGGCGGATCTGGCGGAGATCGAGGCCGCCGGCTCCGTCCCCACCCCCGACGCGGTGATGGAGGCGCGGCGGGAGCGCGACCGGCTGTGGCGTGCCCTGCGCACCGCCCCCGGCGACCCTGCCCTGCCCGCCCGCTACGAAGAGGCGGTGGCCGCCGCCGACTCCCTGGCCGACCGGCGGGAGCGGGAGGCCAACCGCATCGCCCGTTTCGCCACCCTGTCCCGCCAGCGCCTGGAAGCGCGGATGAAGCGGGACGCGGCGGAGACCGAGCGTGCCGCCATCGCCGCCCGCACCGCGGCGTGGGACCGGGCATGGAACGGCCTGTGGGCGCCCGCCGGCCTCATCCCCGCCGCCCCCGGCGCCATGGCCCGCTGGCTGGGGCGCAAGGACGCGGTGCTGCGGCTGGCCGACGCCGCCCGGCTGGCCGGCGCCGAGGCGGCCGGCGCCGCGGAACGTCATGACCGGGCAGCATCCCACCGCCGGGCCGCGGCCCTGGCGCTGGGTCTGCCCGCCGACAGCAGCGCCGCCGTTCTGCGGGCCGCCGTCGATACCGCCACCAAGCGGCGCGGCGCGCTGGACACGCTGCGCCGGGACCATCAGGCCCATGAACGCGAGGTGGGGGCGGCGGAGCGGGACATGGGCGCCGCCGATGCCGCACTTCAGAAATGGGAGCGGGAGTGGGCGCAGGCCATGCCGGCCCTCGGCCTGCCCGCGGGCGCCACGGTGGCCGAAGCCGCGGCGGCGCTGGCCCTGTGGGACGACATCCGCGCCGCCGTCACCCGCCAGCAGGACCGCCACCGCCGCCTGGACGCTCTGGAGGCCGAGGATGAGGCCTTCGCCGCCGCCGTGACGGCGCTGGTGGCCCAGGCGGCCCCGGCGCTGGACGACCTGGCGGGCCGCGACGGGCTGGAGATCATGGCCGAGGCCGTGCGGCGGCTGGAGGCGGCCCAGACCCGCGACACCCACCGCCGGCAGGTGGACAAGCGCGCGGGCGATGCGAAAACCGCCCTGGACGCCGCCGCCGTCACCGCCCGCGATGCGGCGCAGGCGCTGGATTCCTTGCGCGCCCGCCACGGGCTGGGGCCGGATGACGACGCCGTAACCCTGGCCCGCGCCGCCGCCGCCGTGCGCACGGCGGAACGGGACATCGTCCGCTGCCGCGCCGCCCTGGCCGAGGCCGGCGGCGGCCAGCCGGAAGAGGAGCTGCGGCGGGAAGCGGCGGGTCTGGACCCCGACACCCTGAACGCCCAGGCGCTGGACCTGGACGAAGAGGAAAAGCGCCTGCTCCACCGCAAGGACGAGGCCACCCGCACCCAGGCCCTGACCGACCAGCGGCTGCACACCCTGCGCTCGGCCCGCGGCGGGGGAGAGGCGGAATGGCAGGCCCGCGACGCCGCCCGCGCCATGGGCGAGCACGCCCGCCACTGGATGCGCCTGCGCGCGGCCTCCCTGCTGCTGGCCCAGGCGGTGGAGCGCTACCGCGCCACCAACCAGCAGCCGCTGCTGACGCGGGCCAGCGGCCTCTTGGCCGCCATCGCCGCCGGGTCCGGCAACCCGATCACCGGGCTGGAGCCCGATTACGGCAAGAACAACCGCCCGGTGCTCCAGGCCCGCCGCGCCGACGGCACCACCTGCCTGGTGGATGGCATGAGCGAGGGCACGCGGGATCAGCTTTTCCTGGCCCTGCGCATCGCCGCCATCGAACAGTACGCGGCGGAGAAGGAACCGCTGCCCTTCATCGCCGACGATCTGTTCATCACCTCGGACGACCAGCGCACGGTGCCGGGCCTGCACGCCTTGGCCGAATTGGGCGCCCACACCCAGGTGGTGCTGTTCACCCATCACCGCTCGGTGCTGGACACCGCCGCCGCCTGCCTGCCCGCCGGGGCGGTCCGGGTTCACCGGCTGTGATACGGGTGGGCAAAACCGGGTGATCCCCCTCTCCCGCCCCGGGAAAGGGACTGTTAAGCGGGCGTTGCCGCCCTGAAGGCGCACCCCCTTCACCCCAAGGGTTCAAGCTCGAAACCCTGCGGCCCCTGTCCGCTGCGGTGAAGGGCGGCCATGTGGGCGAAGGCCACCTCCAGCCCGTGGGTGAAGCGGGGTGTGTCGAACAGCGGCGCCCGGTCCCGCTGCCGCGCCAGCCGGGCACACAGGGCGGCCCGTTCGGCGGCGTCATGCCCCAGCCGGATGGCGGCGGCGCGGTAATCCTCCGCCGTCGCCAGCGCCAGGTCGGGCAACCCCACCGCGTGCAGCAGGCTGGCGGCCACCCGCGCGGCGAAGCCCGGACCCAGGTGGGTCAGCACCGGCAGCCCGGCCCACAGGGCATCGCTGGCCGTGGTGTGGGCGCCCACCGGGTGGGTGTCGAGGAACAGGTCGGCCAGGGTGAACAGCCCGAGATACGCCGCCAGGGGGCGGCGGGCGGCGAAGACCAGCCGATCACCGTCCACCCCGTGGGACCGGGCGGCGGTGCGCAGGGACTCCATGGCCGGGGCCGGCCCGGCCAGCAGCCACAGCACCGACCCCGGCACCGCCCGCAGGATGTCCATCCACAAGGCGAACCGCACTGGCGTGATCTTATAGAGCGCGTTGAAGGCGCAGAACACCACCCCGTCCGCCGGCAGGCCGCAGGCCGCCCGCCCCAGCGGCGGGGTAATGGGGCGGGTGCGGTCGTTGGGCTGGTAGCAATGGGGCAGCCGGACGATGCGCTCGCGGTAGCCGGATTCACACCCCGGCGGCGTCACGATGGCATCACCGATGATGTAGTCGATGAAGCCAGCCCCCATGGTGCCGGGATAGCCCAGCCATTGCACCTGCACCGGGGCCGGGCGGTGGGCCGGGATCTCGGGCCGGGCACCCTGGGTGAAGCCCTTCAGATCGATCAGGATGTCGATGCCGTCGGCGCGGATCTTGCGGGCGGCGTCGGCGTGGGACAGGGCGGCGATGTCGTGAAAGGCGTCGAACCCCCGCCGCAACCGCGCCCGCATCGGCCCGCCGTCGTCGGGGCCGTAGGAATAGGCGGCCACGTGGAACCGGCGGCGGTCGTGGCGCTCGATCACCTCGGCCAGCAGGACGGCGGTCGCGTGCTCGTGGAAATCGGCGGACAGGTAGCCCAGCCGGACCGTTCCGTCCGCTACGCGGGGAGCGGCAGCGGGCAAGGGCGTCACGGTGCGGGTACGCCACGCGGCGTACGCCTCGGCGCACGCCCGTTCCGCCGCCGGCCCCGCCCCCTGGCCCAGAAAGATCCACGGGTGGATCTGGCGGGAGGTGCCGGCCAAGCCGGTCAGCCGGCGCGACAGCGGCTCCAGCCCGTCCCAGCGGCACAGGTGGCGGCGCTGCTGCACCAGTTGCGCCAGCACGCCGCCCTCGTCGGAAAGCCCGGCATTGAGCGCGCGGGCAAAGGCGGCCAGCGCCTCCTCCCCCCGCCCCAGATCCTTCAACGAGACACCCAGGTTGGCGTGGATTTCCGCCAGCGCCGGGGCCAGGGCCGCCGCCGCCCGCCACAGGGCCACGGCGCGGGCGTCATCCCCCCGGCTGCGGGCCACCCCACCCAGCCCGACCCACGCCGCCGTCAGGCCGGCATCAAGGGTGAGGGCGCTGCGGAACGCCGCCTCCGCCGCGTCCAGCCGCCCGAGATCCCGCGCCACGGTGCCCAGGTTGGCGACGGCGGGGGCGAAGCGGGGCATCAGCCGTGCGGCCTCGCCGTAATGGCCGGCGGCCTCCTCCAGCCGTCCGCCAGCCTGGAGCAGCACCGCCAGATTGAAATGGATGCCGCCGAAATCCGGCAACCAGCCCAGGGCGGCGCGGTGGTGGGCCTCCGCCTCCGCCACCCGGCCCCGGCGGCGCAGCCCCTCGGCGAAGTTGCTGCGGGCCACGGCCTCCTCCGGCGTGCCGGAGCGGTTGAGGGCGTCGAGGGTGGCGCACAGGCCGGTCAGCGCCGCCTCCACCGCCGGGTCGGCGGCCAGCACGGCGCGGTAGCCGGCCAGAGCCGCGTCGAACCGCCCGGCGGCGCGGTCGGCCTCCGCCTGCATCAGGGACGGGGCGGGCACCGGGCTATTTCCGAATCCACTGGCCGTCGGCGCCCATCACATACTGGCCGGCGGGGGTGCGGGCGATCAGCTCCTTGCCCGCCAGCGCCTGCACCGAATCGAGCGCCGTGCCGTTCTGGGCGGCAATGGCGCGGTAACGGGACAGACGGGCGGCGTTTACCGTCCCCACCAGGGTTTCCACCGCGGCGGGCGCACCGGGCCGGGCGGCCACCAGCCCGTCGGGCCGCTCCCCCGCCTGCCCCGCCGCCTTGGCCGCGGCCAGGGCGTCGTCGGCGTGGGCCGGGGTGGCGAGGGACAGCAGCGCCAGGGCGGCAGCGGCGGCGATGCGCCGGAACGTCGGTGTCATGACTTTTCCTTTCCCTTGACCGCGGGGGCCACGGTGGCGGGCGGCAGGCCGAACAGGGCCGGGTCGCTGCGGATGGCGTCGTCCAGATCCCGTTCCACCTTCACCCGCACCTCCTGTTCGATGCGGATGTTCAGGTTGATCTCGATGGGCTTGTCGGGAACCTCCACCTTCACCGTGGGCGTGCAGCCGCCCAGCCCGAAGGTGAGCGTCACCGCCGCCAGACCCGCATATCCGTACCGCACCGTTTCCCCCATCCTCATTGCCCCTTGGGTTTCGCCTGCCGGGCCGCCGCCCCTTCCCCCAGCCGCTGAGGCAGGCGGTAGGCGTCGATCCCCCGGCGGAGCACCCGGTCCAGCGCCCCGCTGAGATTAAGGGTCAGCGCCACCGGCGTGCCATCATAGAATGCGGGATTGGCGCCGCGGATGACCAGCCGGGCGGCCATCTCGTCCCCCAGCGTGCCGTCCAGCAGCATCTCCAGCGTCTCGTAACGGAAATCGCTGAGCGCCTTCAGCACCGCTCCCACCGGCGTCTCCCCCTCCGCCTGCAGCGCGCCGCGGGGCGCGCGGGCGGGGTCGTAACGGATCAGGCCCGGCTCATCGGCGGCGAGTTTGCCGCTTTCGATGCGCAACTGCTCGCCGTGCAGCACCATGGGCACCCGGCCCGACAGGGCGCCCGTGCCCTCCAGCCCCGGCACCTCGGCCAGGGCCAGCACCGCGGCCACGTCCACCCCCACCACCTCCAGCGTCAGGGCGGCGGCGGGGCCGTCGGGGCTGATCACGAAGGGGCGGGTCAGCAGCCGCCCGCCGGCCCACGCCGCCTCCACCTTCGTCACCGGAATCTTGCCGTTGCGGCGCAGGCCGAACACCACCTCCGCGTCGGTCAGCACGGTGCCGGCGTCCACCCGTTCGGCGGTCAGCGCGGTGTCGTCGGGAATGGCGGGGGGATTGAGACCCGACAGCGGCACCCGCCCCGACAACCCGGCCACATCCAGGCCCGCCGCCTGCCCGGCGGCACCCGTGATGGTGGCCTCCCCCTCCCCGTCCAGCCGTCCGCCGGTCCAGACGATGGTACCGCCGTAGGTCAGCCGCCCGGCGGCGGCCCGCAGGCCCCAGGCGGGGGGAAAGGGCACGGCGGCGAGATCGGGGACGGCCACCGACAGCCGCACCTTGCCATCCCGCAGCAGATCGGACCACGGATGGTCCACCGCCACGGTCACCGGCTGCCCGCGCCAGCCATCGGGGCGCAGGGTGACGGCGGTGCGGGACAGGCCGGTCTCGGCCACGGCGGCGGTCATGCCGGGCCAGCCCGCCGCCGCCAGCCCGGCCTCCACCCCTGCTGCCAGCAGAAAGGGCCACAGGGCCACCAGCACGCCCAGCCAGATCAGCACGAAGACCAGCCGCAGCATCCGCCGCCAGCCCCGTCGCCCCTGTTGTCCTGTGGTGCGGTTCTTCGCGCGCAACGGTTCCCCCGGCTTGGCCCAAGCTCCGGTTCTGTCGTGGTTGGTATAGGGCGAATGTGTCGGGATGGGGGCGGGGATACAAGTCCGCTTTGAAATCGGCCCCGCTTTCCCCTATCGTCCCGGCCAGCGGACAGCAGATGGGAGACAACGTCACATGCTGCGGTTATCCCGCATTATCCTGGCGGCGCTGGCAGCCGCCGTCCTGTTCATTGGGGAGGCATTCGCCTTGGATCTCGAAAACACCCTGTACCTTGACCTGAAGGACGGCCGCGTCGTCATCGAACTGCGCCCCGACCTGGCCCCGAACCACGTGGCCCGCATCAAGGAACTGACCCGCGAAGGCTTTTACGACGGCGTGGTCTTCCACCGCGTGATCGACGGGTTCATGGCCCAGACCGGCGACCCCACCGGCACCGGCATGGGCGGCTCGGGCAAGAAGCTGAAGGCGGAGTTCAACAAGGAACCCCACGTCCGCGGCACCCTGTCCATGGCCCGTGCGCAGGATCCCAACAGCGCCGACAGCCAGTTTTTCATCTGCTTCGCCGACTCCAGCTTCCTGAACGGCCAGTACACCGTGTGGGGCAAGGTGGTCGAGGGGATGGAATTCGTGGACATGATCAAGAAGGGGGCCAGCAACCGCAACGGTCAGGTGACCGACCCCGACAAGATCGTCAAGATGCAGGTCGCCGCCGACGCCAAGTAAGCGGCGGTTTCCAGGTATCGCGGGAAAGGGGTCGGGGGTGCGAACCGCCGGCCCTTTTTCTTGTGCAATTCTTGTTCAGAACGATTTTTCTCGTCATTCCCGCGAAAGCGGGAATCCAGGCAAACGCCGCGTCTGCGGCGATATGAATCCCAAAGGGACCGCTCTGGACAAATCTTCTGGATTCCCGTTTTCGCGGGAATGACGATGAGGTGTGGCCGGTCTTTTTGCCACCACCATCAATAATCCCACTCGAACTTAACGCCCACGCTGGCCCCTTCGTTGCCGCCGGCCTTGGCTTCGGCCTTCACGGTGTCGGTCAGGTCGATCTCGACCTTCACCCGGCTCTGGTCGGCCCCCAATCCCTGTTCCACGCCGACATAGACGTCGCGGCTGATGTAGCTGCCGGCCTCCACCCCGCCGGGCTTGCCGTCGGTGCCCTGGGAGAATTCCAGCCGGTCCACCCCCAGCGTGCGGCGCACGGTGTCCAGCACCCCGCCGCCGCCATAACCGGCCAGTTCCGCCGCCGACTGGGCAAGCTGGACCGCCTCCGCCGCTCCCAGTTCGCTGGCCGGCTTGCCGAACAGCACGCGGGCGAGCACTTCGTCCTGCGGCAGCCCCTGGGGCGAGGTCAGGGCGATGGTGGGGCGGCTGGCGGTGCCGGTCACCTCCACCTGCGCCGTCACCTGATTGGCGGTGGCCTCGGCCAGAACGTCCAGCCGCGGGTCCACCCCGCCGTCGAAATCCAGGTTGCCGCGGCTGAAGGCGAAGCGCTTGCCCAGCAGATCCAGTTGCCCGCGCTGGACCGACAGCCGCCCGGTGACCGCAGGCGCCACCGCGGTGCCGCCCACGTGCAGGTCGCCGCCCAACTCCACGTCCAGCCCGCGCCCGCGCACGAACACCTGTCCGGGCACGTCCACCTTGACGTCCAGGGCCAGGATCATGGGGGCGTCGGGGTTCTGTTCCTTGACCGCCGCCTTGACCGGGGTGGGCTTGCGGTTGCGGGGGCGTCCCACCTCCTCCACCCCCAGATCGACCACGTTGGGGGGCAGGCGGTTGGGCACCTGCACGTCGGCGCGGTTGACCCGCAGCGTGCCGGACAGCAGCGCGCGGGCGAAGGTGCCGGTCAGGGACAGATCGGCGCCGATGCGCGCGGTCACGATGTCCATGGCCAGCAGGCGGGCGTCCACCGCCTTGACCCGGATGTCCAGTTGCCGTGGTTCTTGCGGGGCGGGGCGCACGGTGCCGGTGGCGGTGATGGTGCCGCCCCCGGCGGTGCGGGCGGAGAAGTCCTGCAGCGTGAAGACCTTGCCGTCGCCGGCCAGACGGGCGGTGATGTCGGTGACGACGGCACCGCTGGCGCGGTTCTCGTAGCGTCCGCCGCTGATGGTCACCGCCCCACCCAGCCGGGGATTCTCCACCGTGCCCCCGGCGGTCACGTCCACGGCCAGCGTGCCGCGCACCCGGTCGCCGCTGGCCGCCAGCAGGTCGTTGAGCCGGGCCAGCTGGAACGTGCCCTGGGCCGAGGCCGACACAGCACCGCGCGGCGGCACCGACACCGCCAGCGTGTCCGGGTTCAGCACCAGCGGGGCGGCGGCCCGCAGCGTCAACCGCCCGGCCCCGGCATCGCGGGTGGACAGGGTGCCGGTGGCGGTGACGCGGTTGTTGCGCCACGACCCGTCGATGGTGGCATCGATCCCCGACACCCCGGCGGCAGCCATGCCGGCGGCACTCACCCCGCTCAGGCGCAGGGCCACGTCGGCCCGCGGCGCCTGCACCGTGCCGGCCAGCTTGAGCGTCAGCCCCAGCGTGCCGTCCAGCGCCAGCGATGGATCAACCAGGGCGGCCAGCGCCAGGGGGAAACGGTCGATGGTCAGGCCGCCGCGCATCTGCCCGCCGGTCAGCCCGCCGTCGGCGGTCAGCCGCGCCCCGCCGCTGGACAGCGCCAGACCGGACACCGCGTAGTGCTGTGCCCCCACCTCCACCGTTGCCGGCCTGGTCAGGGTCACCGTCTGGCCCGACGCGCGGGCGGTCAGCGCGGTCAGGCGGATGCGGGTCAGGGCGCCGGCTTGGGTGTTGGTCTGGGCCGCGGTGCCGGCCAGGGTCAGGCTGGGCGCCTCGGCCCCGCCCCCCTTCACATCCAGCTTGAAACCGGCACCGGCCAGCGAGCCGTCGATGCCCGCCGTCACCGCCGCCAGCGGCGTGCCCGCCGCCGATCCGTCGCGCAAACTCAGGTCGGCCTTGCCCGCCGCCGTGCCCAGGGCATCACGGACGCTTGCGTCGAGGGTCAGGGTGCGGGCGGCCAGCAGCGGCCCGCCGGGGCCGGTGACCCGCAGCCCCCCGGCCTTGGCGGTGACGGTGGCGTCCTGCTGCCCGTTGCGCCCGGCCAGAGTGACGGCGAACGACGCCTGCCCGCCCAACTCCACCCCCGCCAGCGCGGAAAAGGCATCCAGCGCCGGCAGGTCGCCCTCCAGCTTCCCTTCCGCCAGCAGGGTGGCGAGGGAGACGGTGACCCCGCCGCCGATGCGGTTGCGCCCGGCGGTCAGCGTCAGATCCGACAGCCGCAGCGTGTCGCCCGAGAGGGCGTAGGCGCCGCCGAGGGCAAGGGTCTGCCCCTCCAGCGCCGCCCCGGCCTGCACCGTGCCGGCGGGCGCCTGCGGCAGCCCGGTGGCGGTGGCCGACAGGGTGACGCGGCCCAGGGTGCGGCCGTTCGCCACAAGATTACGTGTCTCGGCCTTGGCCTCCACCGCCAGGGCGTCCAGGGGGCCGGTGGCGGTGACGGTCACGCCGGCCCCGCCGGCCAGGGGAACGCCGGCCAGGGACGACAGGACGGACAGATCCTCGGCCCGCAGCGACGCGGCGGCGTCGAGCCGGCCATCGGCCAGCGCCGCCCGCCCGTCGGTCAGGCGGACATAGGGGGACTCCAGCGTCACCCCGCCGACCCGCACCGCCCCGCCGGGGGCCACGCCGGCCTCGGCGGTCAGGGTGGCCTTGCCGGCCAGGGGCTTGCCGGCCAGCGCCGACAGCCGCGACAGGTCATCGGCGGTCAGCGTCACCCGTGCCTGCGCGCTCTGCCCCCAGCCGGTGGCCGTGGCCTCGGCGGCCACCGTGGCGGCGGGGGTGGTAAGGGTCAGGGACGGCACGCGGATACCGCCGGCGGCGGTGTCGATGGTGGCGGTGGTGTCCAGCCGCACCTCCGGCCCGGCCAGCGGCGCCAGGGCGGGATCGGTGGACAGAAGATCACGGACGGCGGCGGACAGGCTGACGGTCAGGGCCGTCGGGGTGCCCGACACCTGCCCCTCCGCCCGCGCGGTGGCCCAGGCGACGGGAGCCAGGGCGTGCAGCGGCGAGTCCGCCGGAACGTCGAGCGTGTAGGCCAGCGCCAGAGGCGATCCCCCCGGCCCGGCGGTGCCCGACAGGGTGAGCGTGCCGGCGGCGGCAGTCACCGTTGCCGGACGCAGGGCGATGCTGCCGTCGCCCCCCACCAGAATGTCGGCGGTCAAGGTCGGGCGGTCGCCGGCCAGGGCGGCGGCGGGGGCGCCGGCCAGGGCTTCGATCACCGGGCGGGCGTCGGCGGTGGCCGACAGGGTGACGGCGTGCCCCTGCGCCACGCCCTTCACGCCGATGTCGGCGGTCAGGCGGGCGGCATCGCCGGCCAGGGCGGCGACGGTGCCGCGCCAGTCGGCCAGCGACCCGTCGCCCTTGATCTCCAGATGGAAGGGTGGCGCGCCGGGGATGCCGGCGGTGGTGACGATCACGCCCCCCGCCGGCTCGTCGCCGCGGATGTCCACCCGCAGCAACTCCCCGGCGGACACGAAGGCGATGTCGGCGGCAAGCCGCCCCGGCGGACCGTCGATGCGGTCGATGGCGGCGGTCAGGGCGGCTTCCCGCCCCCCCGCCTCCAGCCGGCCCGCGGCGGAGAGGCG